>CAKZKA010000083.1 GCA_937120965.1 uncultured Chloroflexota bacterium | reverse complement strand
GGTCAGGGCTGGCTGGTGCTGCGGAGTCTGTAGACCCGCGGCGGTCCTGGCGGCGACCCGCTCGCTGCCGGCACGCGCCAGCCGTGGCAGCCCGCCCGCCGCCGTATGGCGCTCCTGCAACGAGGCTTCGCTTCGGCGATAGCGGGGGCCCGCGAACGCCACAATCCTGCCCGTGCTGGCGCAGCTTCTTCGCAGCGCCGCCCCAGCACGGGGTTTCGGAGGGGCTTCGCCCCTCCGAGTCTCCCCTTTAGGGGCGGATAGAACGTATGGGCGCCGACGGGCGTGATGGCGTGGGGAGGCGCGGGTTGGTCCTCACCCGCGGCCCCCTTCGACAGGCTCAGGCTTCGCCCTGAGGCTCAGCCCGAAGGGGCGGGCCGCTCCAGCTTTGCTGGAGCGCCTGCGCTGACCCTGTCGAAGCTGGGAGACCAGAGCCGCGCGCGGGAGCGTTCCAATGCGCTCCAAGCCACGTTGGCGCGGATGTTCTGTCCGCCCTTAAACGAGTCACCCCTTCTGGGGAAGACCGTTGTAGCTGTATGCGAGGGTGCATCTTGTGAGCCAGGCCAACCCTCCCGGTCCTGACCTCGACAAACTGCTCGCCCTGGCCACCGATCTGGCCCGGGGTGGTAACGCAGGCGGCGCGCATACGCTCTTTGTCGCCCTGACCCACGAGTACCCCCAGGATGCACGGCCCTGGCTCGGCCTTGCGGCGGTCGCCGCCTCACCGGAGGAGCGGCGCGTCGCTCTTGAGCGAGTCCTGGCCCTCGATCCGGAGAACGTTCACGCCTGGAGCGCCTTGCAGCGTCTGGAGGAGCATAACGGTCGATCGGGGACCGGCGCCGGTGCGTATACAACGGTGGCGCTTCAGGAAGCGCCGCCGCTCGCTGCGCCCGAAGAGCAGCCGGCTGCCGCTATCCGCGCCAGCGAAGGGGCGGTCGCGTCGCGGGAGCCGGCAGAGGAAGAGACCCGGCAAACCCCGTTTCCTCTCCTCAATGCAATCATGAGCGCGATCATCCTGCTGTTGCTGGTCGTCCTGGGCGTGGTGATCGGGCGCGCGCTCCTCGATGGCCGGCTGCCGGCCAATGTCCCCGCCGCGCCAACCACTTTCGTTGGTGAGCCGGCAACGCCCGGGGCAGCGAGCACGATGGGCGCAGCGGCTCCGGTGGCGTCTCCTCCACCGATCGCGACCAGTGATGCCTCCCCCCCTCCGCTACAGTCCACAGCGCCGCTATCCGCTCCTACGGGCGGCGTGCCGACGGCGGTCCCCGCGCCACCAACCCCGTTGCTACCCACCGTTCCAGTTACGCCCGCACCGCTACCCCTCGGCGCCGTGGTGGATTACGACGGCTGGAGCGTGACCCTGCTGCGGCCGGACTATGCCCTCACCCTCGATGGCGCCATCGGCGACCTGCGCCCGTCGGGCCGCTTCGTGCTGGCGGTCGTTGCCGTCAGCAACAATCAGCCTCAGCCACGGCGCCTCCCAGCGGATCTGTTCCTGGTACGCGACGCCACCGGGCGGGTGTACCCCCCGGTTCCGGGGGCCTCGAGCGCCTACCTGGCGCTTTACGAGCGCGCTCAACGGGGCGATCTGGCCCTCGAGGATGAGTTTGCGCCCAGCAGCGGGATGCGTAGCGTACCAATCCTGTTTGATGTTCCACCCGATGCCAGCGGACTGGCGCTCCTGGTTCCCGGCGCCGGCGCCGGATGGCCAATCGGAGAACCTGCCGCTCCTGTCACCTCCGGGCCGTAGTATCCGTCTCACCAGGGTTTTGTTGATCGGAGGGGGGATGTGGGAACAGATGGCCCCTTCCAGTAAAGGTAGAGGCGCAGCCGTGCTGCGCCTCTACGCCTGATACGCTGCTGGTCCTCACCCCCCCTGCTCCCCCTCTCCCGCTCAGGGCAGGCCTCTCCCTGAGCGGGAGAGGGGGGTCTGTGGTTGGCGTTGCGATGTACCAGCTCCGCAGCGAAGCTGGAGAGGGAAGACCAGAGCCGCACGCGGGCGTTCCAATGCAGTACACGCCACGTTGGCTCGGATGTTCTATCCGCCCTTAAAGGGCAGGAGCATGGGGAAACCCGGTTTCCCCATATTCAACCGTTGACGCGCCCTTATCGCTCTGGTACGCTGATCGTGCGCCACGCGACTCCATCGGCGTAGTGCTTCGATTATGCACGGTTTGCGAAGGGGGTTCGATATGGGGCGACCGCTGACCTCACCGGTTGCAGCGCCTGAGGGACGATTTTCGCTGCTGGCGCTGCTCGCCCGGGGCTACGATTGGATTGCCGCGCCCCACCGCCGCCACGCCGCCGAACAGGCGATGGTGCAGATCGCGGCCTGGGGTCTGCTGCTGCACCTGAGCCTGATCGCTCTGGCCTGGGTCATTGGCGGGCCACTCGAGGATCTGGTGGGTCGAAACTGGCTGGCGGCCCTCTATACACCATTCGCCGCTATTCTGATCTTCGAAGTGCTGTTGCTCGTCCTGGCCATCCCCGAGTCGACCACGCGGGCCATGGCTCTGCAATTTCAGATCATTTCACTGATCGTCATTCGGAATGGTTTCAAGGATCTCGCTGCCCTGGAACACCTCGGCCGGTTGCTGGAGGACCCCCAGGCACAGATCCGCCTGGGTCTCGACATCGTCGGCGGGGTGACCCTGTTCGGCCTGGTGTCGGTGTTCTACTGGGTGGCAGGGTGGCCATCGGCATACCAGCAGGCCCTGCGCACGCCCAGTCCGGTGCTGGCCCGCTTCATCGAACGGAAGAAAGCGATTGCCTTCGTCCTCAGCCTGGTCTTTGCGGCATTGCTGGGCGGCACGCTGATCCAGTGGGTGCGTGACGCCTGGGCCGTCCTGTCGGGAGTGGCCGCGACCCAGCCCTCCCTCTCGCCGACAACGCCTTTCTTTCAGACGTTGTTCGCGATTATGATCATTGCCGACATCCTGATCCTGGTGCTGTCGCTGCAACTCTCGGATGCGTATCAGCAGGTGTTTCGCGGGGCGAGTTTTGTGCTGGCGACCATTTTGCTGCGGGTCGCGTTGTCGGCCGAACGGCCGCTTCAGGTGGGCATCGCCATCCTGGCGGTGCTGTTCAGCATCGCAATTCTGGCGATCTACAAGAAATGGGCGCCCGATCCGTGGGAGTCGCCACCGGAGGCTGACGAGGAGGGCTCGCCGCACCGCTGAGGATGAAGGGGTGCGGGCGGGTGCAGCCCTCGCACGAATTACCTGTATTGGTATCACCCCTCTGGCCCCCCCTCTCCCTGAGCGGGTTCAGGGTCGCACAGAACATATGGGCGCCGACGGGCGTTATGGCGTGGGGAGGCGCTGGTTGGTCCTCACCCCCGACCCCCTTCGACAGGCTCAGGCTTCGCCCTGAGGCTCAGCCCGAAGGGGCGGGCC
>CAKZKA010000082.1 GCA_937120965.1 uncultured Chloroflexota bacterium | reverse complement strand
GAGGGTGGGGAAACCCAGTTTCCCCACGCCCCCCCTGGGGGGAGAGTGAGGAACCCGGATTTCCCCCATGCCCCTGCCCACCAGCGTCTCAAGCGACCGCGGAAGCGGTTGGAGGGTGGGGAAACCCAGTTTCCCCACGCCCCCCCTGGGGGGAGAGTGAGGAACCCGGATTTCCCCCATGCCCCTGCCCACCAGCGTCTCAAGCGACCGCGGAAGCGGTTGGAGGGCGGGGAAACCGGGTTTCCCTAACCCCTGCCCCTGGGGAGGGTATGGGAGAGCTGCGCCCTCCCACGAAATGTTGCTTCCTGTTCCCCGGCTGGTTCGAGCGAAACATCGTTCGCCCTGACCGGGTTTTTCCAACCCCCCAACCTGCGGGGAGGAGGCAGAAAGGCTACACCTGCCAGAGCCTTCCCAAAGGCCCGGCGCCCACGTCAGGGCATTTGAAGGCAACATGAAAACAGAGCGGACAGACCGCCCTTAACCCATGTGATTATAGCAGAGCGAGGGGGTAATGTCAAAGTGCATTTCCCTACCCCAACCACTGTTGATTACCTGGCGCCCCCACGGGCAGAATGGCACGCCCTCCGCACGGCGAGGAGTTGGGAGGGCTTCGCCCTTCCAACTCCTGACACTATGCGGCGCAGGCGTACAGGCGCCTGTTCAGTTCCAGCCGGTAGCCTCGCCGTCCGGGTTAGACGCGGCATTCCCGGGGCGTAAGAATCCGCGCTGCTCGAGCAAGGTGACAATGCGGCGAGCACACTCTTCGGGCGGCGTATCCTCGGTGGTCAGCCGCAGTTCCGGGTCAATCGGCGGCTCGTAGGGATCATCAATACCGGTAAAGCCGCGCAACTCACCGCGCCGCGCTCTGGCATAGAGGCCCTTCGTGTCGCGCTGCTCGCAGACGGCCAGCGAGGTATCCACAAACACCTCAATGAAGCGGTCGGCGCCGACCATGTGGCGCACTTCGTTGCGCGCGGCGCGGTACGGGCTGACTGCGGCGCAGACCGCCACGCCGCCGTGGCGCACCACTTCGGCAGCAACGAAACCGATCCGCAGGATGTTGGCGTCGCGGTCCTCGCGCGAGAAGCCCAGGCCTTTGGACAGGTGCATGCGGACCACGTCACCGTCGAGAAGGGTCACCTGCCGGCCCCGTTCCATGAGCAGGGGCAGCAGGGCTTCGGCGATGGTGGACTTACCGGCGCCGCTGAGGCCGGTGAACCAGACGCAGAAGCCCTGTCGGTAGCGCGGCGGATAGACCTCGGCGAGAATGGCCGCCGTTTCGGGCCGGGTAAACCAGGCCGGCAACGGGCGCCCACGGGCCAGGTACTCCTCGCGCACCTGGCTCCCCGAAATGCTCAGGACCCGCGCGCCCTGCGGCACTGCGCTGCGTTCGACATAGCGATCCTCATCGGGCAGATAGACCAGTTCTTCAAACGGCACCATCTGTACGCCAATCTCATCGGCGTAACGAGCCACCAGTTCCTGGGCCTCCAGCGGGCCGTAGAACGGGCGGCCCTGACTGTCGTGGCCTGGCCCGGCGTGGTCACGCCCGACAATAAAGTGCGACGCGCCGTAGTTGCGGCGGATAATCGCGTGCCAGAGGGCCTCGCGTGGACCGGCCATGCGCATAGCCAGCGGGATGAGGCTAAGCAAGGTTCGCCGGGGGTCGTAGTAGCGTTCGACAACGGCCTGGTAACCGCGCACGCGGCTGTAGTGATCCACGTCGCCGGGGCGGGTCATACCGACGGCGGGGTGGATCAGCAGGGCGCCGCCCACGGCATCGGCGGCGCGCCTGGTCAACTCCTCGTGGACGCGGTGCAGGGGATTGCGCGTCTGAAAGGCGACGACGTGGCTGTAGCCCAGGGCCGCGAGCCGCTCGCGGGTCTGGGCAGGAGTCAGGCGTAGACTGGCGAAATCGAGGGCGCGCGGGAGGTCGAACACGGTGATCGGGCCGGCCAGGCAACGCTCGCCCCAGCCGCGCATTTCGGCCACCAGGGGATGGCGCGGATCGGTCGTGCCGAGGACGGCGAGAGCCTCTTCAACGGGTTCCCAGGTATAGATTTCCTCCACGCGCATCAGTGCCACCGGGTTGTTGCGCTGGTCGGCCAGGGTGATTTCGTCGCCAGGATGGATCAGCGGCGTGGCCGGGGTGCGCAACACCACCGGAATGGGAAAGAGTGTCCCATCGGCAAGGCGCATCTCGGCCAGTACGCGCCGGTAGTCGGCAGCGCCCATAAATTGATCCAGCGGCGAGAAGGCCCCCGTGGCGAGCAACTCCAGGTCACAGAGGGTGCGGGCAGAGAGTTGCACCACCGGCTGGCGACGCGCCCGTTCCAGCAAACGCAGGCGCTCGGCGCCCGTCACGACCAGGTTCTTGAGCGTTCCACCATAGGGAGGAATGAGGGGCATAGTGACTCCTTGCGGATACGGGTCATACCAGCTCTGCTACGCTCGCGTGAACAATGGAGCAAATCGGGTTTCCCTACCTCTTCTCCTCACCCCCGGCCCCCCTACCACGCCAGGACGTTCCCGAGCAGATCGTCTGGCGCAGCGATCCCGTAGCGCGAGAGCAACGTCGGCAGCACATCGTAGATGGTCGCTCCTTCCAACTGCCGACCGGCGCCCGGGCGGCCGGGGTCGTAGAAGATGAACAGCCCGTACTGGGCGTGGTTGGCATCGTCGGGGCCGGTGTCGTTTTCGCGGGTGAAGAGCCCCGCGCCGCCGACCGTGCCAATAGCGCGCCAGGCCAGATCGCCAACGTAGAGTAACAGGTCCGGCGCCACCCCGCGCACCTTGCGGTACAGGTGCTGCGGGGTGAAGACCCGGTTGCCGAGCGGCGCGCCGTCGGGACCGGGCAGGTCGGTGAGCGCCGCGGCCAGGGCGGCGCGTTCGGCGTCGTAGTCGGACGGGGCGATGCGTCCCTGAGGCTCGCGCCCACGCACGTTGAGGAAAATCCGCCCGTAGTAGCCGCCGGCGCCCCAGGCGCGTGTGCGCGCCCAGTCTACCATGGCCGGGTCGAAGGCGACGGGTGCAGCAGGCTGCTCGTGGAGCGCCAGATAGCCGCGTTCAAGCAGCCACTGGTTGAGGCGAAAGCCGCCCATCAACGGGCGCGCGCCGTGGTCGGAGACTACCAGCACGGCGGTATCGGGGTCGCACGCGGCGAGGAGCGCGCCGATCCGCCGGTCCACGTGCCGGTAGAAGTCAAAGATGGCGTGGTGAAACGGCGAGCCGGGCACATACTCGGGATGGGCGGGGTCCATATGCTTCCAGAAGGCGTGATGCATACGGTCGGCGCCCATATCCACCAGCATCAGGAAATCGGGGCGTTCTTCGGCCAGCAGCCGGTGGGCCAGGGCAAAGCGCTGGTCGCAGAGAGTGTAGATATCGGCGAGGATGCGAGATTTGTCTTCGGATCGAAAATCGGGCACATCGAGCATGTAGGGCTGTTCGAGCCAGGCAGCGATGCGTTGGGCCAGCTCGGGCGGATGGGTGTAGGCATCGGCGATTGAAGGGGCAAGAAAGCAACTGACGGCGACACCGTTCACGGTGGGAGGCGGATAAGTGCCGGGAACACCAATGACAGCGACGCGCCAGCCGGCTGCGCCCAGGTAATCCCACAGGCGTGGCAGGCGCACGGCGCGCCCATCGGCCACAACCAGGGCAGCGTAGCTGCGATCGGCGCGATTGCGGAAACCGTAGATCCCCAGTTCACCCGGGTCGCGCCCGCTGAGCATGCAACTCCAGGCCGGCACGGTAATCGCCGGCACACAGCTCTCCAGGCGTCCTGACACACCGCGTTCCATCAGGGCGTTGAGGTGCGGCAACTCGCCGCGCCAGCGTTCCACCAGCGCGGGCTCGGCACAGTCCAGACCGATGATCAGCAGACGCGGCACAGGCATAGGCAGATGCCGGGTTCGATTGTGGATTGCGGATCAGAGCTGAGCGGCAAGCATCGAGGCATGGGTGAGCTTGCGGCCTCTTCACAACCCGGGCGAGCGACTACGACGCGCCGGCACGGCCAGGAGTCTCCTGGGAGCGACCGGTACGATGGCGATAGATCAGGAAGCCGCCGGCCAGCAGCATGGCCAGCGCGGAGAGCGCGTGTACCACATTGAAGGGCGTGCCGGGGAAGAACCAGGAGTCGGTACGCAGAAACTCGATGAAAAAGCGCCCCAGGGGGTACCACATCAGATAGAGGAGGGCCAGATCGCCGGGCTTGAGGCGCTCGGCGAAGCGGCGGGCGATCCACAGCAGCAGAATGAAGCCGGCCAGGTTCCAGAGCACCTCGTAGAGAAAGAGCGGATGGAAGCGCACGCTCTCGGGGTAGGCGGCCAGGTCGTCATAGGGTGGAATGCGGTGTTGCGGATCGATGCGCAGGCCCCAGGGCAGGGTCGTGGGCGGGCCATACAACTCCTGGTTGACAAAATTGGCGTTCCGGGCAATGGCCTGACCGAGGGGCAAACCCAGGCCAGCGCCATCGAGGTAGATCGGCAGGTTCAGCCGGCGCACGCGCGCGTAGATCAGCAGCGCCGCCGACCCGAAGAGAAAGGCGCCAAAAATGTGCAACCCGCCCTCCCAGACCCGCACAATCGACCAGGGATCGGCCAGGTAACGGTCGAGGCCGGCAGGCCCGCGGGGCGACTGGATAAACACGTAGTACAGACGCGCTCCGATCAGACCGGGGATCAGCACCCAGAGGAGCATGTCCCAGACATTATCCGGGTTCTCGCCCTTCCAGGCCACGTAGCGCGCCGCGACGGCCGTGGCGGCGAAGATACCGGCGATCATCAGAACACCGTACCAGCGGATAGCCAGGGGGCCGATCTGGATCAGAATGGGATCAACCGGTGGGTACATGGGAGCGTCCTGCTGGTATTACTCAAGATATCCCAGGTCGCGCAGGCGTTTGCGCACCAGCGGATCGTCTGCGGGCGGGCGCTCGGCTACCGGCGCCGCCTGTCCTCGCCGCCGGATGACGGCGTCCAGCATCTCTTCCAGCGTATCGGCCCGTTCAGGGAGGATGGCGTAGAGATCGGTGCTTTCCTCCAGATCGTGCCGGTGGTTGTAGAGCGCCCGGTGGCGCGCGCCGAAGCGGATCAGCTTTTCATCGCCGCTGATCAATGCCAGGCATGGTTCATCGTAGCCGTACCGACGCAGCAGGTCGGGATGGTGGCGGCGCACCAGGGCCACTACATTTGAGGGCGGCTGGGCCTCCACCAGCACCACACCTGCGTCGGGATCGCCGGTTGCGGCCAGGCTCAGCCGTTGCTCCTCGGCGCTCGCCAGGCCGGCGGCCTCGAGTATGGTGTGAAAGACGCGCCGCAACGACACTGGCTCCTCGCGCACCGCGCCGGCAGGCAGATCGCCGCCGGGATGGTAGATGATCAGCGGCACCCGCGCAACTTCGTTGTAGGCGCCGAAGGAATGACCGACCAGGTGTTTTTCTCCGAGGTGATCGCCGTGGTCGGCGCACACAATCAACAGGGTGCGATCCAGGCGTCCAGCGGCGCGCAGCCGCTCGAGGAAGCGCCCCACCTGCTCGTCCTGACCAGCCACTTCAGCATTATAGACCCCATCGAGGGTGGCCTTGTCGCCGGGGCCAAGCGGCACGGCAAGGGGAGCGAGCCAGCCGTAGATGTCGGTGTTGAAGCGGCGCAGGTAGCGCCGCGCCGCGGGATCGTGTTGGATATGCGGACCGAAGCGCGCCAGATGTTCGGGCCGGGGATGGTACGGCGCATGGGTGCCCATCAGGTTGATAAAGACAAACACCGGCTGATCCCGCGCCAGTCCGCGGCGTTCGATGAGCAGGCGCGCCGCGTCGTTCAGGCTACGCCCCGTGTTGCCTTTGAAGCTCAACGCCGTCTGCCACAACGGCACCATCAGCGGTGTGAACGACAGGGCCAGCAGAAGGTCCGACCGGGCAAAGGAGTCCTGGATCCGGCCAAGCAGCGTGGTCAGGGAACGCTTGAAGAACTGCCGATAGCGCGCGATTGGACCGCGACGGGGGCCAGCCTGGCTGGGGCGAGAGGTCAGCAGGCCAGCGTAGTTGAGGAAGCTCTGAAAACCGCGGCGCAGGCCATTGTTGACCACGCCGACCAGGGGGTTGTTACAGAAGGCTGCGGTGGCGTAGCCACCCGCCACGAGTCGCTCGGCCAGCGTTGGCAGCGCCTCAGGAAGCACCGCGCGGGTCTGCACCAGCCCGTGGTCGTGAGGGTAGAGACCGGTGAAGAGCGACGCATGCGCGGGCATCGTCCACTGCGCGGCACTGAAGGCGCGAGTAAAGCGGGTCGCCCGCGCCGCGAGGCTGTCGAGAGAGGGTGAGATCTCCTGGGGGTACCCGTAGCACGATAAGCGGTCAGCACGCTGGGTGTCGAGCACCAGCAACACAACATCAAGACACGCCACGCATCGCTCCCCTGGCCCTGTTCGGCACACGCTCTGCTGTGAACACCCCATTCTGCCACTCCTGGATGAAGCCCGGGTTAAGTATAGAACATAGTATGCTTAAGAGGCTGAGGTGAACATACGGGGAAACCGGGTTTCCCCATTACCCTGCTTGTGGGAGCGGCAAGCCCTCCCCACCGGGAGGGTTTGGGAGGGCTACGCCCTCCCAGAGAAGCTCTCGTATGAACACGGGGAAACCGGGTTTCCCCACGCCCCTGCCCGCCGGGCAGGGTTGCGGGGCAAGCCGGTGACCCCGGAAGAAACGCAGCGGTTGAACCCGGACAGCACAGAGAGGAGCATCTGGTGGAACCCCTCGTCTACCGCGTGGAACCAGGCAGCACAGTGGACCTGGCGGCGATCGATCCGCGTTCGAACGGCAACCTCGAGCGCGCGGTCGCTGAGACGGAGTTCGATGCGCTTACCACCGAGATTGACGATCTGCAGGAATTGCTCTACGGGGCAGGCACCCATAGCCTGCTGGTGATCGTGCAGGGGATGGACACCAGCGGCAAAGATGGCACGGTGCGCAAAGTCTTCAGCAAGGTGTCGCCTCTTGGCAGTTATGTCTACAGCTTCAAGGCGCCCACCGAGGAAGAACTGGCCCACGACTTCCTCTGGCGCGTGCATCGCGTCACCCCGCGACGAGGTATGATCGGCATCTTCAACCGCTCGCACTACGAGGATGTGCTGGTGGTGCGCGTGCACGGCCTGGCGCCCGAGCCGGTCTGGCGGGCGCGTTACCGCATGATTAACGACTTCGAGTATGTGCTGGCCAGCAGCAACACGATCATACTCAAGTTCTTCCTGCATATGAGCAAGGAGGAGCAGGAAGAGCGCCTCCTGGCGCGTGAAAAGGACGTGGCGAAGGCCTGGAAGCTGTCAGCGGGCGACTGGCGCGAACGCGAGCGCTGGGACGACTACATGGCCGCCTACACCGAAGCCCTGGAGCGTTGCAGCACCGCCGAAGCACCCTGGCACGTCGTGCCCGCGGATCGCAAGTGGTTCCGCAACTACGCTGTGGCACGCACGGTGGTCGAGACCCTGCGACCTTATGCGAAGGACTGGCTGGCCTATCTCGGCAAGGTGGGCGAGCAACGCCTTGAAGAGTTGCGAGCCTATCGTGCGGAGCGGGGGAGGCAGGGGCCGGCAGGATCGTAGCCCGGGCAGGTGAGGGGTGGAGGTAAGGATGTGGAGATGTATGTATACCATTTTAGATTTTAGATTTTGGATTGCAGATTATCACGCAGGGCGTTCTGATGCGCTTTGACCGAATCCCGCTTGAGAAGTATTCAAGTGAAATTGGTATTACAGGCTCGGCTTTATGCTCCCACATCTCCACACATCCACACTCCGCTACTCCCCGACCAGTGCCGTCACCACCCGCTCCCAGGTGATGCCGGCCACCTTCGGGCGCCCGGCCTGCCCCAGACGTTCGGCCAGCGCAGCGTCGGCAGCGAGGCAATCAAGGGCCTCAGCCAGCGCCAGCGGATCGGGTGGGCAGATCAGGCCATTGACCCTGTCCTCGACAAACTCCAGCACACCGCCGGCGTCAGTAGTGGTCACCACCGGTCGCGCCGCGCCAAAGGCTTCGACGGTAGCGAACCCGTAGTCTTCGTCAACCGGCGCGTAGAACACCGCGCGCGCCCCGGCGTACAGCTCCACCAGCTCGGCATCGCCAACAAAACCGGTCAAGCGCACACGCGCGCCGAGGCCCAGGTCGGCAGCCAGATGCTCCAGGCGTTCACGGTCCGGTCCGGTTCCGGCAAGGATCAGGGGCACGGGCGCGCGCATACGCGCTGCGGCTTCGAGCAACAGGTCGAGTCGCTTGGCACGGTCGAGACGGGCGACAGCGAGAATGTAGTCGCCATAAGGTCCAGCGCGTAACCGGGGGGCATACCGGCTCGGCGGGTAGAGCGGCGTGCTCTGGAGGCCGTTGAAGCGCCGCAGCCGCGCGCTGACGTTGTGTGAGATGCTGTAACGCGCCCGGCACTCGCCCAGACCGATGCGGTCCATACGCATTATCGCCTCGCGCACCTGGCGGTGCTCGGGGATGTTGGCGAAATCGCTCAACGGGGTGCCGTACCAGTCGTAGGCCTGGCGATGCTGATGCACCAGCCAGACGACCTTGTTCGGGTGGCGCACCAGGTAAGAGGGGAACTTGGTGCCAATCACCAGGTCTACCGGTTGTCCATTAACATGACTTATGTCAAGTAAACGCCAGGCGAGGGCGCTCTCGGGGATGCGTTCGACGGGATGCCACTGGAAGGGCAGGGCCACCACGTCAACCGTATGGCCACGCGCCACCAGGGCCTCGCGCAGTCCCTCTACCAGGTATTCGGCGCCCCCGCGGACGAAGGGTACCTGGGTGGCGCAGATGAGGATGCGTAGGGGTTTGACCATTGGGATTGTCGCGCGGTTCGTGATAACATCAGGTTTATTTTTGAGAGGGCCGCGCCATTCCAAACCCTCCCGTCAACGAGGGCGTGCCACGCCGTGGGCGGGGGTATGGGGACACCGGGTTTCCCCATACGTTCACCTCAAGACGCTGACAGGCCACGGTTACTGGCATTCTGACGCGCCCGCTCCACCGCCTCGAGGCGCAACCGCAGCGCGGCCTCGGCGGCGACGAGGTGCGGCACGGCCCGGGCCAGGGCTTCGTTACAGGCATTCTGCTGCTCGACAATCGGATTGATCAGCCAGCGCAGGTACTGGCGTATGACTCGTTGCGCCAGGGCGCGGAACTGACCGAGTGGACCGGCGCCGCTGAGGCGCCAGTGGGCGCTGACGGTGCGGCGCAGTTCCAGAGGCTCGATCAGCTCGCTCAGGTCGGGCGGGGCCGGCGAAGTCGGTGCCGCCGGCTCGACCCCTCCGGCGGCTGCAATGCCGCCGTCGGGCGCGGTGGGGGGCTGCTGGCGCTCCAGGTCGGCGATCCGGGCGCGCAACCCGGCGTGTGACTCGATGAGCAGGCGCAGCGCCCGCGCCGCGCTCTCGTTGAAGGCGTTTTGCTGCTCGACAATCGGGTTGATGTACCAGCGCAGCCCACGGCGCACAACTTTGTGTACGAGAATCCACGCCCGCTCGTACAGCGTGCGGCCCTCCAGTGGCCAGTGAGCGCTTACGACACGGGTGATCTCCAGTTGCTCGGCGGCGTGGTGCAGTTCGCGCTCGATTGCGCTCAGGGCCGAACCGGCTTCCTCATCGCCGCGGAGCGCGCGCTGCGCGCGCACCTCGGCCCGCAGGGCCTCGAGGATCGTGGCAACATCGGGGGGCTGATCTGATGCTGACATATGGTTTGTAGGGTACGGGGAAACCCGGTTTCCCCATCCTCTCACACAATGAAGACAGGTTGTTTTCTGGTAGGGCTATGCCCTCCCAAACCTTCCCGGCGGGGAGGGCTTGCCGCCCCCACCGGCAGGGGAATGGGGAAATCCGGTTTCCCCTATTTTCACCTCAGTCATCCATCCGGCTGCGCCGCACAACGCCGGAATGAAAATAGTATTGTTCTTGGGAGGGCAAAGCCCTCCCAAACCCTCCCCGTTGGCGGGTTGTTTCCTGGGAGGGCTGGGCCCTCCCAAACCCTCCCGCGGGCAGGCTATTTTCACGTTAGCCTGACCGTTGCCCCACATCACCTGTCTGTGGAGGCGCGGAGATGAAGACGGTCAGGGTGGCGCGACACACGCCGCGCGCCGGACCTCATTGTACACCGAACCAGCACCCCGGGAATCCTGTGCTAGACTACGAAACATAGGGGAAACCAGGTTTCCTTACCCTCCAACCGCTGTTTGAGGGCGGACAGAACATCCGAGCCAATGTGGCTTGTACCGCATTGGAACGCCCCCGCGCGCGGCTCTGGTCTCCCTTCTCCAGCTTCGCTGGAGAAGGGGAGGGGATGAGGACCAACCAGCGCATCCCAACGCCATAACGCCCGTCGGCGCTCATATGTTCTGTCCGACCCTGAACCTCCCTTGGAGAGGGTCCGGGGAGGGCAAAGCCCGCTACGGGCTCTTCTACGGACCACTGCTCATGCGACTGCCCGGCGCAATCTTTCTGTTCCTCTGCGGCTTCTATCTGCTCACGATGAGCGGCCACACCTACTCGCCGGATGAAGAGACCATGCTCGCGGTGACCCGCGGGCTGATCGAGCGGCGCGACGTGGCCGTGGTTGTGGAAGACGGCGCGCCGGTGGCGGCGCTACGACCAGGGCGCGACGGAGGCCGCTACTCGCCCTACGGCGTGCTACCCTCGCTCCTGGCCGTGCCCTTGCACCTTCTGGGCAGCCTGGTCGCGCCCGCAGGTCCACCCGCAGACTACGCGACCCGTTTCGCCGTCACGGCGCTCAACGCGCCGCTCACCGCGGCTACGGCGGCGCTGCTGGCCTGGTGGGCCTTGCGTCTGGGGGCAACCAGAGCCTGGGCAACGGCGCTGGCCCTGCTCTACGGTCTGGCGACGCTGGCCTGGCCCTATGCCCGCACGTTCTTCTCTGAGCCCCTGGCGGCGCTGCTGATCCTCGCGGCTGCGGAGCGGGCCGATGCGGCGCGGCGCCTTCCCCCCGGGGCGCCGGCCCGACTGTGGGCGCTGTTCCTCTCGGGACTGGCCATCGGCCTGGTGCTGCCCACACGCATCGCAGCGGGCGTGGCCCTGCCGGTGATCGCCCTCTATGTGCTCTGGCTGGCCTGGAGCGCGGAGGCAGGACCGGCGACCGTGACGGCCCCGGCGCCGGTGGTCGGGACGACCGGGCAAACCAGTGGCGCATACGCCCTCCGGGCGATGGTCACCTGGGCGAGCGGGCTGCTCCCGGGTCTGGCGCTGCTCGTGTGGTACAACCTGGCCCGTTTCGGCACACCCATCGCCTCGGGATACGCGAGCGAGGGCAGTCTGTTCACCACACCGCTACTTGAGGGTCTGTACGGGTTGCTGCTCAGCCCCGGCAAGAGTGTGTTTCTCTACGCCCCGGCGCTGCTGCTGGCGCTGCCGGGCGGGCTGGCGCTCTGGCGACGCGGCGCGCGGGCCATCGTCGTGCTGGTGAGCGGACTGTTCCTGTCCCATCTCGTGCTGTACGCCTGCTGGGGGGAGTGGCACGGCGGCGGGGTCTGGGGTCCGCGGTTTCTGTTGCCGGTAGTGGCGCCCCTCATGACGCTGGCGGCGGGGGTAGGAACGGTGGGTGCGGCGCGCTGGCGTCTGGCTGCGGCAACCCTCCTGGGGTTAGCGGGATTAGCGGGCAATCTGGGGGGGGTGCTATTCAACTTCAGCACCTATGTGGTGCTCACCCCACTGGCCGAGCGGGTGTACACGCTCAACGGCTCGCCCCTGGTCGCGCACTGGCGTCTGCTGAGTGAGCGCTGGTCGCGGTACGGCGCGGCGCCGCCGGCGTGCTGGCTCGGCGACGGCCTGTACGCCAGCGAGGACCCGGCGGGCGCGCCACTCCCCCGGCGTACCGGAGCGACGGGCGTGCTCCGCTGCGCGATTCCCCGGGGCGCGCGGCTGAACCTGACGCTCGACGACCGGCGTCCGCCGGCGGCCCCGGCCAGCGCGCTCGGTCTGTTGCTGAACGGGCAATCCCTGGGCCATCTGCGAGAGGGGCAGCAACGTATTTACGCCCTGCTGCTGGCGCCCGGGGAAGGGCGCCTGGAGATCGTGGCGCAGCCGTGGAACCCCCTGGCCGTGGGCTTCAGCGAACGCGACGATGCGCTGGGGCCGCAGGTGGTGAGCCTGAGCGGCGCGACAGACGGCGCCACGCCGGTGGCGGTGGTAGACACTGCCGTCGCGCCATTGCCGCTCCGGGCGCGCCCGCGCTGGGCGTGGTACTACGACCCGCCAAACCAGCACCTGGTGGATCACTGGGCCTGGTATCTGCCCCGTTCCGAACTCACCGGGGGGCGCGTCTGGCTGGTCGGCGGGCTGGTGGGCGGCCTGGGGGCCGGCTGCGTGGTAGCCGGGGTTTGGTTGATGCTCCGCCTGGTATTACCACCCGTCCGTGCGGCTGCGCCCTCCCAAACCCTCCCCTGAGGGAGGGGCACGGGGAAACCCGGGTTCCCCATCTCCCAACCGCTGGTGGGAGCGGCTGGCGCCCCCACCGGCAGGCGCATGGGGAACCCCGGGTTCCCCATCTCCCAACCGCTGGTGGGAGCGGCTGGCGCCCCCACCGGCAGGCGCATGGGGAACCCCGGGTT
>CAKZKA010000081.1 GCA_937120965.1 uncultured Chloroflexota bacterium | reverse complement strand
GCGGTTCGACAGGCTCACCGCAGGTGGGGAAACCCGGTTTCCCCCTTTCCCAACCGCGGTTGGGAGCGGCTGGCGCCCCCGCAGGCAGGGGTGCGGTTCGACAGGCTCACCGCAGGTGGGGAAACCCGGTTTCCCCCTTTCCCAACCGCGGTTGGGAGCGGCTGGCGCCCCCGCAGGCAGGGGAATGGGGAAACCCGGTTTCCCCGTATGTTCACATCGGACCACCGCATGACGGAAACATCCACAACAACCGACCTGGCGACGCTCGAACAAGCGATTGATCCCTGGCTGCAACACATGGCCTGGCGACGCGATTTTGCGCGCTGGCGCGAGCGCCGTATCTACCAGGAGCAGTACCAGGATGAGCGCCTGGCCCTGCTCACTCAGGTGGCCGGGCCGCTCGCCGGGCTGCGCCTGCTCGACCTGGGAGCGGGCATGGGTGGCTTTGCGGTGGCTGCCGCGTTGCGCGGCGCGCAGGTAACGGCCTGTGAGTACAATCCGGCTTACTGCCGGATCATTGAGTTGCGCGCCGCGCGCCACGGATTGCGCCTGCCGGTCGTCAATGCCGCCGGCGAGGCCCTGCCTCTCCCCGGCGCGCGCTTTGATGTGTTGACGGCCTGGGATGTGCTGGAACACGTGCGCAACCCGCGGGCGGTGCTGGGAGAGATCTGGCGGGTGTTGCGGCCCGGCGGCCACGCCCTGATCACTGCGATCAACCGACGGGCCTGGGTGGACCCGCACTACCATCTGCGGGGCATCAACTGGTTACCCCGGCCGGTAGCCGAGGCGATCATCGCTATCCGCGGGCGCAGCAAGGCCGGGGCCGCCTTCCGTGATATGCAGCGCCTCAGTGAGATGCACTATTTTTTCTACCACGACCTGGTGCGGCTCTGCGAGACGCTCGGTTTCCGCGTGCGCGATCTGCGCGAGGAGCAGTTGCGCGCCGGGCGCCTGATGAGCCGCAAGGCCGGGCGGCGAGCTGTGCGCGCCCTTCTGCGAGGTGTGGGCCTTGAGGAAACGGCCTATCGCGCCCAGCGGCGCTGGTACGTGGGGATGTTCGAACTGGCGCTGACCAGGGTGGGCGTATGAACCACGCCGGACGGCTGGCACTGCCACTGCGGGCGCTGGGGTCGGTCTGGCTGGCGGCCACCCTGGGCTATCTGGGCCTGACCCTGCTCGTCCTCGCCCCGGTGCTGCCGCGGTTTGCGACGGCCATCCCTGGCGGCCCGGTCGCTGATGTGGACGGTTGGCAAAACGTCTGGAACCTGTGGTGGTTCCACCGAGCTGTGAGCGCCGGCCAGAACCCGTTTTTCACCGATCTGCTCTTCCATCCCACCGGCGCAACGCTGGCGACGCAGACCTTTACCAGTAGCAATGGCCTGCTGATGCTGCCGGTCACGGTGCTCGCTGGCCCCATCGCCGGCTACAATGCCGCCATCCTGCTCTCCTTCGCGCTGGCCGGCCTGGGGGGCTTTGCCCTGACGCTGCACGTTACCCGGCAGCCGGTGTCGGCCTTCATCGCCGGTTGCGTGTTTGCCTTCGCTCCCTTCCACATGACCAAGGTCTGGGACGGGCAACTCGAACTGGCGGCGTTGCAGTGGCTGCCCTGGTACGTGCTCTTCCTGCTCCGCAGCGCCGCGCCGGAGGGTTCGTGGGGCGATACGGCGCTGGCCGGGGCCTTGCTCGGGTTGATCGGCTATACGAGCTGGTACTACTTCTTTTTTGCGGGGATCGCCAGCCTGCTCATCGCTGCCCTCTGGCTGCCCTACCGCGCCGGGCCGCGCGCGCTGGGCGGGGCCGGCCTGCGCCTTGTAGCAGTAGCCGGGCTGGCGGCGCTACTGCTGGCGCCGCTCCTGCCGCCCCTGGTGCGCGGGGCGCTGGGCCAGAGCGGCCCCGCGCCGGGTATGGCCCTGCTCGGCGACCGTTCGGCAAACCTGGTGGACTTCTGGCTGCCAAGTAACCTGCACCCCCTCTGGGGCGAAGCCGTGCGTGCCCTGGGCGCGAGCTGGCATCCCTACATCGCTGCCTGGAATGTGGCTCTGGGCCTTACGCCGCTGCTGCTGGCCCTGGCGGCCCTGCGCCTGAACCCCGGCGCGGCCTGGCGCTGGGCGGTGCTGGGGCTTGCCGCGGGTGTGCTGGCCCTCGGCCCCTCGTTACGGGTCGGTCCCTGGCACACCGGCGTACCCCTGCCCTACGCTGTGCTGGCGGCGCTGCCCGGCGGCAATCTGGCCCACCGGCCGAGCCACTTCGTTGTCATCGGCGTGATCGCCCTGGCGGTGCTGGCCGGTCTGGGGGTGCAGGCGCTCACGACCCGCGCCAACGCCGTCTGGCGCGTCTGGCTGCCCATCGTGGCGCTGCTGGCTATCGGGGTCGAGTTTTTTCCCCCGCGCTGGTCGCTGTGGGAGCCGTCGGCGCATCCCTACTACGCTACGCTGGCCAACGCCCCCGGCGCGCTGCTGGTGCTCCCGCCGCCAGTGGAGGACAGCCGGGCGCTGGTGGCCCAGATGCGCCACCAGCGTCCCATTCTCGGCGGTTTCCTCGCCCGAACCCCTCCCTACGATCCGCCGTTCGCCCCCGGCGTGCGTCAGCTCTGGGCGCCGCGCGATACCCGGCCGCCCCTGCTCGCGGCATCGCCCGAACAGGGACGCGCCGCCCTGCGCTACTATGGCGTCAGCCATATCGTGGTGGAGCGGTCGCTCCTTGAGAGCGGCGCAGAAAGCGCCCTGGAGGGCGTGATCGCCGGGCTGCTTCCCGGCGTTGAGCCTGAGTACGCCGATGAAACGCTGCGGGTGTACCCGGTACCCGAAGGGCCGGATGCGCCGTTTGCCTTTATCCGCTCCGGCTGGTACCCGCCGGAGCGCGATGCCGACCGCGTCTGGAGCTGGATGGCCGACACAGGGGTGATTGTGCTGGTCAATCCCACTACTGCGCCCCTGCCGGTGGTGGTGAGCTGCACCGTGGCCAGCTACCGGCAGCCACGAGCGTTGCACCTGGACCTGGACGGAGCGCCCGTTGCGCGCCTGACGGTGCAGTCCGCCGATACGCGGCTGGCGTTGCGACTGCTGGCGCCACCCGGCGTCCACCGCTTGAACCTGCGCGCCCCTGCCGAACCCGAGGCCGCCTCCTCTGCCCGCCCGATCAGTGTGGTTTTCAGCGCCCTCGATGTGCGCTGGGGCCGCCAGGAGTGAACGGCCTTGTCTTCCACCGGGGCCAGCAATCCCTCCCTCGCCGCGCAGGTCTCGAAAGCCGTGGTCTGGAACACGGTCTTTGTGCCCCTGCGCATGGCCGCTGAGGTGCTGGCAACCATTGTCAAGCTGAACTTTCTCACCCAGGCCGGCTACGGGCTGCTGGCGCTGATCAGCGGGGCCAACAACGGCCTGGGAACGGTGGTGGACATGGGCACGGCGCGGGCGCTGCCGAAGTACATCCCCGAGATCAGTCGCCTCGGCGGCCCCCGGGCAGTGCTGCGTCTGCTTACGGCGGTCTTCGCGCTCCAGATGGTCGTGCTTGCCGTGCTCGCCACCGGGCTGGCAACCCTCTACCGCGAACCCTACCTGGATGCGCTGCGGCGGCGGGTGCTGGAGGATCCGCAACTCAGTCCTGCCGACCAGGCGGGCCTGCTGGGGCTGCTCGGCGCCTCTGGCTGGCTGGTGATCGGCGCGATTGTGGCCTTGCTCTTCCTGGGCGTGTGCTACGACATGTTCATGGCCTACCTGAATAGCTTCTTCAAGCAACGGGCCTGGAACAGTATTGCCCTGGCCGCCGGGTTGCTGCCACAACTGTTCAGCGTGGCCGCCATTCTGCTCCTGCCCGATGGGTGGGACATCATCGGCGTGCTGGTAGCCTCGGTGCTGGCCCCGGCCATCGCCGTGGCCCTGGCGGGATGGCAGGTGGCTCGCCTGTGGCTCGAACAGCGCACCTGGGCGCTGGAGCCGGCTGCGCCCACACCTGTGTCCGGCGTCCCCTGGCTGCCGCCGGGCTTCGTGCCCTACACCGGAGTCTCGTTCCTCATGACGCTGACCGACTTTCTGGCCAGCGCGTCGTTTGCGATCTACCTGGCGGGCGGGGTGAGCGATGCGGCGGTGCTGATGGCGGGCGCGGCGCTGGCGCGGATGGCCCTGAGCTATCTCTACACGCCGATGGTGGGGGTGCAGGTGCCGCTGTTCACGCGGGTGCGGCAGGGGGAGGGAGGCACGCTCAATGGGGCCTACCAGTCGCTGGTGCGCCTGCAACTCCTGCTGTTCGTGCCCGGCGGGGTCGGGCTGATGCTGCTGGCTGAACCGGCCCTGGTCGTGGTGGGGCCGCAGTACCTGGCCGCTGCAACGATTGTCTGGGTGCTGGTGCCCTGCCTGTTCCTCGAGTCACTACTCACCACGGCCCACAATGCCCTGATCGTCTACGAGCGCCTGGGCACGATCATCGTCTCGCGGCTGATCACCCTGCTGGTGGTGGCGCCGCTGGCCTGGCTGCTGCCGCCGCGCTACGGACTGGTGGGCGTGGCCCTGGCCTTCGGACTGGCGCGTGTGGCCGCCGGGCTGTGGGTGACGGGGAGCGGCGTGCGCCTGATCGGCCTGCGCTGGCCCTGGCGCTTCACCGGGCGGGTGCTGGGGGCCTCGGCCCTTCTGGCCCTGGCGCTGCTGGGGGTACGGGGCCTGCTGCCACCCCTGCCGGACGTGGTTACCCTGGCCGACCGGCTGCGCGAGGCGGCCTGGTTGCTGGGCCTGGCCCTGGTCGGTGCGGTCACCTTCTTCGCCGCGCTGCGCCTGTTGGGGGGCCTGGAGGAGCAGGACCGCGCCCAGCTCGCCCGGTTGCGCCTGCCGCTGAAGCGCTGGTGGCTCCGCGTGTTGTAGAATGATGTATGCACATCTGTCTGTACAACCTCACCACCACCACCAGGTACGGCGGCGTCGAGAGCTTTGTGTGGGATCTGGGGCGAGAGCTGGCCGCGCGAGGCCGTTGGGTGACGATCATTGGCGGCGTGGGGCCGCGGCGCGAGCATGCCCCCGGCGTGCGGGTGTTGACCTTTCCCTTCGTGTCACGGCGCTTCTGGCAGGGTCTGCCCGTGTTGCGCCGGGCCTACGCCGAGGCTAAGTTGCTCGAACGGCTCAGCCTGGCCGTGGCGGCGCTGCCTGAACTGGCCCGCGGGGGGTACGATGTCATCCACATCCAGAAGCCCTACGATCTGGGGCCGGCGCTGCTGGCCCGGCGCCTCGGCGGGGCCAGGGTGATCCTGGGCTGCCACGGCGAAGATTTTTACCCCGGTGACACCCTCCTCGCGCCCCGCGTGGACGCCGCTGTTTCGTGCTCGCACTTCAATGCCGCAACGGTGGCCCGGCGCTACGGCTTTGCGCCCCGGGTGGTCTTCAATGGCATTGACACCGGCCTCTTCAGCCCTGGCCCGCCCGATCCCGCCTGGCGCGCCGCGGCAGGCGCCGATGACCGGACGCCGCTCCTGCTCTTCGTCGGGCGCCTGCAACCCTGGAAAGGCGTCGAGACGGCCATCCACGCCCTGGCGCACGCGCCCCGAGCCCGGCTTGCCATTGTCGGCGATGGTGAGGATCGCCCGCGCCTGGAGCGCCTCGCCGCTGAGAGCGGTCTGGCCGGGCGGGTGCGGTTCCTGGGCACGGTGGAGCGGCAGGTGTTGCCGCACCTCTACCGGAGCGCCGACCTGCTGGTGGCCACCAGCCACGCCAGTGAGACCTTCGGCATCGGGCTGGTGGAGGCCCAGGCCTGCGGCCTGCCGGTGGTGGCCACGCGCTTCGGCGGTTTTCCCGAAGTGATTGACGCGGGCCGCACCGGCCTGCTCGTCCCGCCGCGCGACCCGCTGGCTCTGGCCGCCGCTGTGAATACGCTGCTCGATGACCCGCAGCGCCGCGCCGCGATGGCGGCCGCCGCGCCTGCCTGGGCCGCGCAGTTCAGTTGGTCGGCAGTGGCGGATCGCATCGAGTCGGTGTACGATGAAGTGGCGCGCCGCGCGACGCTGGTGACAGACTCATACCATTTTTGGTTTTAGATTGTGGATTGCCACGCTGGGCAGCACAACGCCGAAAACCGCTTTAAGCAACGCGGTATCATCAATGGTAATTGGTATAATCTCCTTTCCACAGTATGCGAACACCTCCACACCTCCACATCGCGCTATGCTGCCTGTTGCTGGCATGGATGCTCTTGCCCGGCAACACCAATCCAGTTCGGGCGCAGGCGCCCCTGCCCAACTCCATGGCCGCCGCTGGCGATTCGCTCACCAGCGCGATGGGCAGCGGCCCGCGCTACTTCGCCGACAACACCGGCTATTCCTGGGCTACCGGCTCCAACCCGGCGGTCAACAGCCTGGCTCTGCGGCTGGCCACACGCAACCCGGCGCTGAGCGGCAACGTCTACAACCTGGCGCGTATGGGCGCGCGCATGGGCGATCTTTCAGCGCAGATGGGCACGGTCAACGCGATTAAAGCCGAGTACGTGGCTATTCTGGTGGGCGGCAACGATGCCTGCGCGCCCGCCGAGGCGGCAATGACGCCGGTGGAGACCTTTCGCCAGCAGTTTGACACCGCCCTGGCCCGCCTGGCTGAAGGCTCGCCGGGCGCCCGCGTCCTGGTGCTGAGCATCCCCGACCCCATACAACTCTGGGCGCTATACCGCGACAACCGCTCCGCCGTGGCGATCTGGACCCTCTTCGACGTCTGCCCTACTGCCCTGGCCCGGCCCCGCTCCGATGCGCCCGAAGATGCGGCGCGGCGCGAGCGGGTGCGCCAGCGAGTGGCGGACTACAACCGGCAACTCGCCGAGGTGTGCGCCCGCTACTCCCAGTGTCGCCACGACGGTGGCGCAGTGTTCAACACCCGGCTCGAGCCTGCCGATGTCTCGCCCTACGACTACTTCCACCTCTCGGCGCGCGGGCAGGCCCGCCTGGCCGAAGTGGCCTGGGCGGTCTCCGGGTTCGGGCCGTAGAGGACGCAGCCCTCGCTGGAACAAACCCTGATGGTCACCGTGTCGTTGTGCGGCGCTGCCGCGTGGGATTCTCATACCAGTCATCCAAACCCTCCCACCAGGGAGGGGGGTGGGGAAACCCGGTTTCCCCATTTCCCAACCGCTGTTGGGAGCGGCTGGCGCTCCATAGGCAGGGGTACGGTTCGACAGGCTCACCGCAGGTGGGGAAACCCGGTTTCCCCGTATTTTCACATCAGGCATGCGCATCCTCATCACCACCACCTACGGCTTCGATCCGGCCTTTCCGAGCCGGCCTGAGCAGCTCCAGGCGCGGGCGCTGGCCGCGCGCGGCCACGCTGTGGTTGCCCACGAATACCTCGACCCGCGCTACCCGGGCCAGTCCCACCGTCACGAATGGCTGCCCGGCGCTGTGCCGGTGCATCGCCCGGCCATGCTGGGCTTTTTTGCTCCCGAGGCGCTGCTGCGCTTGCATGGCGCGGATCGGCCCGAGGTGATCCACCTGCACCACCTGCGCAACCTGCTGGGCTTCCAGACGGTAGTGGCCGCGCGGCGCCTGGGCATCCCCACCGTGCTCACCATCCACGGCCTGTTGCACGACGGAGACCTGGTGGTTGACCGCGAGCGTCCACTCGAAGCACCGTTGCGCTATGCCGATGTGCTCACCACGCCCGGCCGGCTGGCGGCGCGCCTTGCGCGGGGCGGGCACCCGCGCCGGGCCGTGCGCAACTACCTCATTCACGCGCCGCTGCTGTGGGTTGATCACGTCATCGCGTTGTCGCGCGCCGAGCGTGACCTGCTGGCCCGCCTGGGGCTGGACCCGCTGCGTATCAGTGTGCTGCCCAACGCGGTCGAGCTGTGCGCCTATGGAGACGCGCCGCCAGCGGTGGATGCGCGCCCGCCGCTGGTGCTGTTCATCGGGCAGATGGTGCCGCGCAAAGGCTTCGACCTGCTGGCGCGGGCCATGCCGCTGGTGGCGCGGGCTGTTCCGGAGACGCAGTTCGTTTTCGTGAGCCACAACCGCAGCGGCGAAACCGAGTTGCGCCGTATCGCTGCCGAAGGCGGCGTGGCCGACCGGCTGACGATTGCCGGATCGGTGAGTGAGGCCGAGAAGATCCGCCTGCTGCACGCAGCCGCGGTCATGGCTGCGCCGAGCCGCTACGAAGGCTTCGGCATTCCCCTGATCGAGGCCATGGCCGCTGGCGCGCCGGTCGTCACCACCGATGTGATGGCCGGCAATGAGATCATCAGCCACGAACACACGGGCCTGCTGGTGCCCTACGGCAATGTGGAAGCGCTGGCAGCGGCGATCATCCGCCTGTTGCGCGACCGCGCCCTCGGCGCGCGCCTTGCCGCCGCAGGGCGCTCCGAAGCCTTTGCCCGGTACAGCGCCGACACGCTGGCCGTCCACCTTGAAGCGCTCTACGACCGGCTGATCGCCCGGCGGGCCTTACGGCAGGTGGGAGAAGGGTTATAGCGAAACCCGGTGCGGCTGCGCTTTCCCAATCCTTTACCGCCGGGCAGGGGGCCAGGGAAACCCGGTTTGCCCATATTCACTATCAGAAGCTTGAGACGTTCAGTTCCAACCTCATCGCTCCCTCCCCCTCCGCTGGCCGGCGTCGCGCCCCCGGAGGGATGGCGCTGGCGCCTCGGGGTGCTGCTGGGCTACCTGTTGCTCGGCGTACTCTTCACCTGGCCCCTGGCCGTGCACCTGCACGATAGCGTCATCCAGAAAGGCGACCTGCCGGTGGACGCCGCGCAGGGTGTCTGGAACCTGTGGTGGACGCGCAGCGCGCTCCTGGCTGGCGAGAACCCTTTCGTCACCCGGATGCTCTTCCATCCCGCGACGCTCAACCTGGTCTACCAGACCTTGAGCCTGCCGAATGCGCTTCTGACACTGCCCGTGTTGCTCGTGGCCGGGCCGGTGGCCGCATTCAACACGGTGGTGCTGCTGTCGTTCGGTCTGGGCGGGTACTGGGCTTACCGTCTGGCCCGCGCCCTCACCCTCGACCGTTTCGCGGCGCTGGTGGCGGGCTTCGTGTTTGTCTTCACGCCCTACCACGTGCAGCGGGTCTGGAGCGGGCCGATGGAGCTGATCGCCACCCACTGGTTGGCGCTCTACGCAGTGCTACTGGCGCGCGCCCTGGCTCGACGCACGCCCGCCAGTGTGGGCGGCGCGGCCCTGGCGCTCGTGGCAACCACCCTCGCCAGCCAGTATTACGGTCTCTATGCCGCTGTATACACGGCTTTTCACGTGACCCTCGCCGCCCTGCTCGCGCCGCGCGCGGCGCGCTGGTCTACCTTTCTCAGTGGCGCCGCCATCGGCGCCCTGTGGGTGGCCCTGCTGCTCCCGCTGCTGCTCTGGGCCGGCGGCCTGGGCGTGGCTGTGCTGGAAGACTGGTATGCGCGCCAGGTCTACCATTCGGTGGCGCTGGTGGATCTGCTGAGTCCGAATGTGCGCCATCCCCTCTGGGGCAGCGCGGCGGAGGCGTGGCTGGGCCGGCGCCACCCCTTTGGCCCGGAAGCGGGCGCCGGGTTGGGATTGGGGGTGGCAATCCTCGCCGGGGTGGCCCTCTGGCGTCGCTGGCGCCGGGCCTGGCCCTGGGCGCTGCTGGCCCTGCTGATGCTGCTGCTGGCGATGGGGCCGCAACTGCGCGCCACGGCCGCCGAAAGCGCCGTGCCGGGGCCGTTCCTGCTTCTCGACCTCTTCGGCCCCTTTCGCAACAGCAGCCGTCCGGCGATCTTCATCGCCCTCATGCTCATCCCCGTCGCGGCCCTGGTCGCAGAGGGGATGGCAGCCCTGCGCGTGCCAGCGCCAGAGCGCGCAGGGAACGGCGGGTTTCCCTGGGCGCCTTTCCTGGCGGCGCTGGTGCTCATCGAAAGTCTGGTTGCGCCATGGCCGCTGATGCGCCTGCGCGCCGCGCCGGAGAGCCTGGCCCTCAACGCCGATCCCCTGCCCGGCGCGGTGCTCGATCTGCCGCCGCGCCTCAACGACAGCGTCGGCCTGCTCAACCAGATCTGCCACGGACGGCCGATCATGGGCGGCTACCTGGCCCGTATCCCCTTTTACCCCATCGTCGCCGCCGCCTCGGCCACCCGCGGCTTGTGGCTGGCCTCCGAACCTCCCCCCGACATCACGCCCCTCGACCCCGCTGCCGAACTGGCCAGCCTGGGCACGCGCTTCGTGGTGCTCGACCTGACCCAACTGCCGCGGGTGGACCAGCGGCGGCTGCGCGAGCAACTCGCTGTTCCCGGCATCAGCCGCTTCAGCGCAAGCGACACGCGGGAGATCTACGCGGTGGACCCGGGAGCGGCCCGTCCGGTGGTGGTGCCTGGCGCAGGCTGGTACGAAGCGGAGCGGGAGGGGGCGCGGCGCTGGCGCTGGATGGGCCAGCGGGCCGAACTGCTGCTGCTGGCGCGGGAACAAGCGGTCGTGACGCTGAACTGGCGCGCCACGGCCTACGGCGCGCCGCGGCCCTTGCGGCTGTGGCTGGATGATCGGCGCCTGATCGAGCTGACGGTGCCCGCCGCCCCCTATGACCGCAGCATCGCCCTGCGGCTGATCCTGCCTCCCGGCCAGACAACCCTGGCGCTGGAGAGCCTGGCGGAGGAGGTAGCCGATGGCCGGCGCCTGAGCCTCTCGCTGAGCGAGTTGCATCTGACCGCCCTGCCCGTCAACCCGGCGTGGGCCGCCACCGCCCCCCTGGATATTCCCCCTACCCGCCCGGCAATCACTGCCCCGCCATGCCGGTGATGGGGGAGGCGCCAGGTCAACCCCGTGGCTGGTTTAATACCATTTTGGATTTTAGATTTTGGATTGTGGATTGCCACGCTGGGCAGCACAACGCCTGAAATCGCTTCAGGCAATGCGGCATCATCAACGGTAATTGGTATAAGTTCGTATGGGCGCCGACGGGCGGTATGGCGTTGGGATGCGCTGATTGGTTCCCGCCCCCGGCCCCCTTCGACAGGCTCAGGCTTCGCCCTGAGGCTCAGCCCGAAGGGGCGGGCCGCTCCAGCTTCGCTGGAGAGCCTGCGCTGAGCCTGTCGAAGCCGGGGAGACCAGAGCCGTGCGCGGGGGCGTTCCGAGGCGGTACAAGCCACGCTGGCGCGGATGGTCTGTCCGCCCTGAAACCCTGGCTGGCAGGGGCACGGAAAAGCCCGGCGTTCCCGCCCCTCAGAGCAACGCGCGCAGGCGCGCAGCCGCCTGTTCGGGCGTCAGGTCGCGCTGGGGTTCGCCAAGCATCTCGAAGCCAACCATGAACTTGCGGATGGTGGCCGAGCGGAGCAGCGGCGGCAAGAAGTGAGCGTGCAGACGCCAGGCGGGGTGCGGCTGTCCATCGGTTGGGGCCTGGTGGAAGCCCATCGAGTAGGGGAACGCCGTCGCGAAGAGGGCATCGTAGCAGGTCGTCAGTTGTTTCAGAATATCTGCCAGCCCATCGCGCCCGGCCGGATCGAGAGCCGTGAGGGAAGGGACGGGATCGCGGGCAATCACAATCGTCTCGAAGGGCCAGGCGGCCCAGAAGGGCACCAGGGCGACGAAGTGCGCATTCTGGCAGACGAGCCGCTCGTCGCGTTCGAGCTCCAGCGCTAGATAATCGCCCAACAAATCGCGCCTGTGGGCGGTGAAGTAGCGCTGTTGGGAGGCGTGCTCGCGGGCAAACTGCACCGGCAGGAACTCGGTGCCCCAGATCTGGCCATGGGGATGCGGGTTTGACGCGCCCATCATCGCGCCGCGGTTCTCGAAGATCAGCACATGGCGCACCCAGGGCACCGCCCCGAGCTCCTCGTACTGGTCGGTCCAGGTATCTACCACAGCGCGCAGTTCGACGGGGGAGAGTTGTGGCAGGGCCAGGTCGTGGCGTGGCGAGTAACACACCACCCGGCAGATGCCGCGGGCCGGCGCTGCCCGGAGCAGCGGGCTAGCGTCGGCGTAACCGACAACGATCTCATCTGAAAACTCATCGGCAAGAAGCGCAGCAAAATCATTATTAAACACGAAAGTTGTGGTGTACACCGGATTGGTAACTCCGCCCGCGCGGGCATTACCGGGGCAGAGGTAACACGTCGGATCGTAGGCCGGCCGAGTATCGGAAGGAGCCGGGTCTACCTGACCCAGCCAGGGACGTTTCGTGCGGTGGGGCGAGACCACCACCCATTCGTCGATCAACGGATTGTAGCGCCGATGCGGATGATCGTCCAGGTTGAGCATACAGCTCCTCGTACCCTATCCCCGGTGGTTATGGCCCGGTCATCGCTCAACTGCGCCACTTCCGCAGGACAATCTTCGTTCCAACGCCGACCTGGGATTGGATGGAGAAATCGTCCATGAGGCGTTTGGCGCCGGGAAGCCCCATCCCCATCCCCCGCGAGGTCGTGTAGCCGTCCTGCATCACCAGGTCAATATCGGGGATGCCAGGCCCCTGATCCTCACAGACGATCTCGATCCCTTTTCGACCGTGCTTTTCAACCTCGCGGCAGGTGACCGTTCCAGTGCCGGCGTAGAGGTAGATATTCCGCGCCAGTTCACTCACGGCGGTGGCGATCCGCGCCTGGTCAATCGCGCTGAAGCCCAGGGTCCTGGCCATGTCGCGAGCCATCGTGCGGGCAATAACGATATCGAGGTCGCTGCGGATGACCGCTGATTTAGGCTGCCCCATCGCCGCTCTCCGCGGTAAGCCGCTGCAGCACGCTCAGCCCCTTTTCAAGGTTCAGGGCGGTAATCACGCGTGGCAGCTCGAGTCCGAGTTCGACGAGCGTAATGGCGACTGCGGGCTGCAAGCCCGTGATAACGACGCGGCTGCCCATCAAGCCGGCCATAGCGGCGATATCGGCAACAAGCCGCCCGATGAAGCTATCCACGAGATCCAGCGCCGTGAGATCGATAATCACCCCTTTTGCGCGGGTATCGTGGATCTTCTGTAACAGATCATCTTTGAACTGGACGGCTGAAGCGTCGTGCAGGTTTACCTGGATCGAGGCGATTAAGATGTCGCCGATTTTCAGGATAGGAATACGAAGACTTTCCACTCGATCCTCTCTGGCGCAGGGGCGCTGCACATGCTGTGGTAGCTGCCTGGCTGGGCCGGTCAGGATGAGTGCCTGGACCGGTAGCAGGGCCATTCTACCCGAGGACCGTTACGATACCGAACACAACGGCGCCAGCGAGGAGCGGAACGCTCAGATTATCGGTGCCAGCGGGGGAGAAGGCCTCGGCGACTGCGGCGATCGCTGCGCCGATGAGCGCGGCGGCCACGGCGGTGCCGGAGGCGAGGGGCGGAGTGAGAGGGCCGAGGGCCGAGCCTGGCACGAGGACGAGGGTCAGGAACATCGCGATCGCCGAGGCGATGAGCATCGCCACCGACCCCTCCCACGAGCGTGTGCCGCCGGCTACGTTATAACGATGCTGGCCGAAGCGTTTACCGATGATCGCCGCCATCGAGTCGCCCCAGGTCATGGCCATGGTGCCAGCGGCGGCAATGTACCCCTTATCATCAGGCGAGTTGGTGCGCCAGAAGGCCAGGAAGAGCAGCGTGATTGACAGCGCGAAGTAGACCGTCCCAGGCGAACTATCGGGAGCGTCCATCGACTCGAGCACCTTGTAGCGCCACAGGATATAATTGATCAGGATGAACGAGGCGAAGGGGATGATCCCGATGTACCAGGTGTCGAACAGGGCCAGAACGCCAAAGACCCACATCCCTGCGCCAATATGGACGATCTTGCGGGTGAAATCCTGCGGGTAGCCGCGCCACCGGCGGATCACCTCAGCCAGAACGAGCAACCCGGTCGCGTAGGCGTAGGAGGCCCCCAGCCCGATCCAGTCCTGCGTTGTCATAGTCAGTCCGGCAATCATTGGCGGAAATTGGCGCTATTCTAAAGCCGGCCGGGGGATACGTCAATCCGGGGGGGGCCATGTTTACCCTTCTCCCGGGAGCGCGGGCAGCGTGTTCGCATTCAGGCCATTGCGGGCGGGACGCTCGGGCAGCCGGCGTGGCGCCGCGCCCAACACGTGAACAGATACGGGGAGGATTGTCCGCGTTTGCGAGAGGGTCTGGTGACGCGCCTCTGAGGACTGCTATGACGACAACACGTGTGCTCCTGGCCGATGACCACGCCGTGGTGCGCTCCGGCATTGCCAATGCCATCGCCGACCTGCCCGGCATCGTCGTGGTCGGAGAGGTCGGTGACGGTCCGGCGTTGCATGCTGCCCTGGCCGAGTTGCAACCGGACTGTTTGCTCCTCGACATCACCATGCCCGGGTTTGAGCCTATCGCCGATATTGGCATGATCCGGATGCGTTATCCAGGGTTGAAGATACTGGTGGTGAGCGCCTACGATGATGATGTGTATGTGCAAGGGCTGCTTGGCGCCGGCGTAAACGGGTATCATTTGAAGGATCAACCGTTGAGCGATCTCCGACTGGCCGTGCAGCGTGTGCTGGCTGGTGAGCGTTGGATTTGCAGCCCGCTGGTGGACAAGCTGATCCGGCTGCACGAACAACCTGCGCCGGCCCTTACGGCCCGGCAGCGCGAACTGCTGGGCTACCTCGAGGAAGGTCTCGACAACGTTGCCATCGCGCGGCGCAGCGGCCTCAGCGTCAAGACAGTCGAGAACCACCTGACGCGGCTCTACCGGCACCTGGGGGTGCAGAGTCGCCTGGAGGCGGTGCGCTACATCCACCAGCATCCGGGTCTCCTCGGGCGCTCCGGCGCGGTTCCCCGAAAGGACCTCGAAGCGGCAGCTTTTTCCCGGCACGCTCTGCTGATCGTGGACGACAGCGTGCGCTACCGTACCCAGTTGCGCCGGATGGTGGCCCGGGCCTACCCGGGTCTCACTGTCTATGAGGCCGATACGATTAATGCTGCCCTGCACATAGCGCGTGTCGCTGCCCCGGGCCTGGCAATGGTTGATGTGGTGCTGGGCGATGAAAGTGGCATCGAGTGCGCCCGACAATTGCATGCCGCAGCGCCTGCTATGCGGATCGTGCTCTTCAGCGCCTACCCCGACCGTGAGTTCCATCGCCAGGGGTTGCAGGCTGGCGCCGTGGCGTTCCTCGATAAGAAGGATCTCGATGCGGCTGCTCTGCGCGAGTTGATCGATGATGCCCTGGTGTGACCATCGGGGAAACCGGGGTTCCCCATTCACCTCCCTGTGAAATAAACCTACTTGCTGTACCGCAAAGAAACGCCACCAACTCCCCGGGTAGTGGCTTGTCAACCAGGTTGTGATGGATCGTTTTTTGTGGGGAGGGCGTAGCCCTCCCCCGCCCCCTCCCGCCACGTTCATCACAATTATCGTGGCAGACCACTAGGGGAAAACCCCCAACCGCGATCAGGGTATCCACTCCGCGCGCAAGGGGGGATCAGGGTTGAGCCCGGCCCATCCGCGCCATATACTCACATCATCACAGGCGTCCGAGCCTGTTATCAGGCGATCCAGACGCTACGCAGGCGATGAAAGGAGGTTCGCGCAGGGAAAACTTCGCGCGTGAACGGGGTGCGCGCTGCGCGCGCACGGAGTGACAATTCACACACTGTCTGGGAGGACACTATGCGGTACAAAGGTGTAGCCTGGCTCTTCGCGTTGCTTGCGAGTCTGATCCTCGCTGCCTGTGGGCAGCAAACCCCCTCCGCTCCGGCTGGTGGAGCCACCACGCAGCCCGCCGAGCAACAACTGGCAGTCGGTATCGTGCTGCCGACCCGTGACGAACCCCGCTGGATTCAGGACGAAACCCGTTTCAAAGAGGCTCTAAATCAGGCTGGTTACCAGGTGGAGATCCTGTTTAGCCAGGGCGACTCGGCCCGTGAGAAGGCCAATGTGGAGTCGCTGATCACCAAAGGGATCAAGGTGCTGGTAATCTGTCCTCACGATGGCACGGCCGCCGCGGCCGCCGCCGACGCTGCCCGCGCTGCCGGCGTGCGGGTGATCTCCTACGACCGCCTGATCCGCGAAACCGAGGCGGTTGACTACTACGTTACCTTCGATAGCTTCGCTGTCGGGGCCCAGCAGGCCCAGTTCCTGGTAGATAACGCTACCGGCGCCGGCAATCCTCTCTATCTCTACGCCGGCGCGGCTTCCGACAATAACGCCTTCATTTTCTTCGAGGGCGCCTGGAGTGTGCTCCAACCCAAAATTGCCGACGGCACCTTTGTGGTGAAGAACTCCAGCGAAGCCGTGGCGCTTTCCAGCAAGGCCAATCTGACACGCGATGAGCAGGCGCGCATTATTGGCCAGATTACGACTAACTGGGACTTCAACACCGCCAAGACGCTCGCCGAGTCTAACCTCACCGCTGCTACTGCGGCTGATAAGGGAACCGTGTTCATCCTGGCGCCTAATGACGGCACCGCCCGCGCCATCGCCGATGTCTTTGCCGCCGATCCCGATGTCACGCAGTTCTTCGTCACCGGTCAGGATGCCGAAAAGGCGTCGGTGCAGTACATCATTGATGGAAGGCAGTCGATGACGGTCTTCAAGGATGTCCGCGTCCTGGTCAATGACGCGATTAACGCGAGTATCGCGCTTCTGAAGGGCGAGAGCCCGGAGTCTCGCGGCGCGTATAACAATGGCAAGATCGACGTGCCGGCCATTCAGTCGCCGGTGGTGACGGTCGATCGCGCAAACGTTAAAGCGGTGTTGATCGACTCGGGGTACTACCAGGCCAGCGATTTCACCGGATTGTAGCAGTCGCTGCATATCTGCCGGGCGGGAACGCCGATGGTGCGCCCTGAAGCGTTCCCGCTCCCCGCAGGCGCGATGCAGCCCGGCGCCGTCCCCATCACTCCACCCATTCCCAGAACACGCTGCCCCGAGGACCCCGACGCCGGCAGTCGCCTGAAGCGCACCTGGACATCTTGAGGAGCTGGCGGTTGTATGAGCACACCTATTCTGGAGATGAAGGGCATCACCAAGGAGTTTCCCGGTGTGAAGGCCCTGAACAATGTCAGTTTTCGCGTTGCCACCGGCGAGATCCACTGCCTGGTGGGAGAAAATGGCGCGGGGAAGTCAACGCTGATGAAGGTGCTCAGTGGAGTGTATCCCTACGGCACCTATCAGGGAGATATTCTCCTGGATGGTACGGTCCAGCGGTTTCGTGGCATCCGCGACAGCGAGCGGGCCGGGATCGCCATTATCTACCAGGAACTGGCGCTCGTGCCCGAATTAAGCGTCTACGAGAACATCTTTCTCGGTAATGAGATCCGCAACGGCCCGGTGATCGACTGGAACGAGACGATCAAACGTGCCAGCGACGTACTTGGCCGGGTGCGGCTGAATGTCAATCCTGAGACGAAGGTTAAGGAACTCGGGGTCGGCAAACAACAACTGGTCGAGATTGCGCGGGCGCTGAGCCGCGACGTGCGCCTCCTCATTCTCGATGAGCCGACGGCGGCGCTGAACGAAGATGACAGCGCTAATCTGCTGGAACTGCTGCGCGGGCTGCGTAGCCAGGGGGTGACCTGCATTCTGATCTCCCACAAATTGCGCGAGGTCATCGCCATCGCCGATCGAGTTACCGTGCTGCGTGATGGTCAGACGATCTGTACCCTCGATGCACACAGGGGTGAGGTTTCTGAGCCGGTGCTGATCAAACACATGGTGGGGCGCGAAATCGACAACATTTACCCACCGCGCGCAAGGCAGGAATCTGGCGCGGTGACGCTGGAGGTGCGCGACTGGAGCGCCTACAGCCCGGCGCTGGGTCGCCAGATCCTGCGCGATGTCAATCTGAAGGTGCGGCGTGGCGAGATCGTCGGGATTGCCGGATTGATGGGGTCCGGGCGCACCGAACTGGCCCTGAGCCTGTTCGGGAATCCGCTGCATTACCGCATCAGCGGCGAGATGTGGTTCAAGGGCCAGCGGCGCACCTTTCGCGCGCCTGAGGAGGCGATCAGAGCCGGTGTTGCCTATGTGACCGAAGATCGCAAGGGCAATGGCCTGATTCTGATCCAGGATATCAAACAGAATATCACGCTCGCCAATCTGCGCGCAATCGCCCGACGGGGTGTGGTTGACGCCAATGCCGAGGTGCGGGTGGCAACCGATTACAAAACCTCGCTCAACATCAAGACACCGAGCGTTGAGCAGCGAGTATCAAACCTCAGTGGAGGGAACCAGCAGAAGGTGTGTCTCGGCAAATGGCTGTTTGTCAAACCCGACTTGCTCATTCTCGACGAACCGACCCGTGGCATTGACGTGGGCGCGAAGTACGAGATCTATACGCTCATGAACCAGCTTGTGGAGCAGGGTATGAGCATTGTGATGATCTCATCGGAACTGCCGGAAGTGCTGGGGATGAGCGACCGGGTCTACGTGATGGCTTCTGGAAGGATTGCCGGTGAGTTGCCAATCGCGGAAGCGACGCCGGAAGCCGTGATGGCCCTGGCAACCAATTGAGTTGAGGAGGGCGGGATGCTCACCGAGAATGTGCAGACAAAGAAGTCGGCATCCTTTGCGCAGAGCCTGCAAAAGGTGCTGCGTGAGAACATCCGCGATTATGGGATGTTCATCGCTCTGTTCGTGATTATGCTGATCTTTGCGTTCACGACGGGTGGGGTTTTTCTTTCCTCGCGAAACCTGAGCAATTTGCTGAATCAGACCGGCTACATCGCGGTCCTGGCGATTGGAATGACCCTGGTGATTGTGATCCGGCACATTGACCTGTCGGTGGGCTTTCTCGCCGGCTTTATGGGCGCCGTTGCGGCTATTGCTCTGGTACAATGGGGCCTGCCGACGATCGTGGTTGTACCCATGGTGCTACTCCTGGGTCTGCTCGCCGGCCTGATCACGGCCTTTCCTGTGGCGCAACTGGGCATCCCTTCCTTCGTTGCCTCACTGGCTGGCTGGTTGATCTACCGTGGCCTGTTGCAACTGGTTACCGAAGGCACGGGTACCATCATTATTCCCAACCAGTCATTCAATGCCATTGGTAATGGCTTTATCCCTGACCTGCCGGGCCTCACCTGGTTGTTTCCTGGCATGCACAAATTGACTCTGCTCCTGGGCATCCTTGCCGTGGTACTCTTCGTGCTGAACGAAATCAACGCTCGCCGCCGGAAACTGGCCTATGGCTTTGAAGTGCTCCCTATGGAGATCTTCCTCCTCAAATTGGGCTTCATCGCCCTTCTGGTGGGAGGAATTACCTGGGTGCTCGCGGGCTACAATGGGCTGTCGTGGACGGTGGTGATTGTGCTGACGGTGCTGGGGATCTACCACTTCGTAACCGCGCAGACAGTGCTCGGCCGGCATATCTATGCTGTGGGGGGCAATCCCGAGGCCGCAGAGTTGAGTGGCATCAGTGTCAAGCGGATCGTCTTTATCGTGTTTGGCTCGATGGGTATGCTGTCGGCGCTTTCGGGGATCCTCTTCGCCTCGCGGTTGCAATCGGCGACGACCACCGCCGGTACGTTGTTCGAGCTGGATGCCATTGCTGCGGCTTATGTTGGGGGCGTCTCTGCCGCCGGCGGCGTCGGGCGGGTAACCGGCTCGCTGATTGGCGCGCTGGTGATGACTTCACTGACCAGCGGGATGAACCTGATGGGTGTGGGCATCGCCTATCAATACATCGTGCGCGGTATTGTGCTGGCAGCCGCAGTGATCTTTGATGTTTCCACGCGCCGGGCGGCCAGGTAATGATCGATTCAGATCGGTATCTGTGCCGCGTCGCGTATCGCACTGGTCCGGCCCGGTGGCGTCATACGAACCGCGCAGCGCCTTCCCTGTCACCGGGGCTCGGAACCTCTCTCCACAACTCGGTTGTTTCCAGGGAGGGCTGCTCCCTCCCTGGCCCTCCCCCGGCAGGGGAGGCTGGGAGGTAGGGCGGAACGCGCCAGGCGCGCCACAGCGAGGGGAGAGGTTCGACAGGATTACCGCAGATGGGAAACCCGGTTTCCTCTGGCGGTTGCGCCGCACACTCCAGGAATGAACAGCGACTCTCCTGAGAGGGGGTAGCCCTCCCAGACCCTCCCGGTGCAGAGGGTTTGCCACTCCGGCAGGCAGGGCGTCATCTATGCGCGTGACCAGGGTATGGACAAGCGGGCCACTCGAATAGGGCTGGGTCAGCGCCAGGCGCGCAGCGTTGCCCGATTGTCGCGGCAGTCGTGGCGCGCTCTGGCGAGTCGGCAGGAGATTATCATCCTTGCCTGTCTGGTGGTGGCCGCCCTGGTGATCGGCCTGTGGAATCCGAATTTCTATCAGGCTACCAACCTGCTCAACCTGGCCCGCGGGGTCTCGTGGTTCGCCGTTGCCGCCCTTGGCGTCAGTATGGTGATCCTGGTGGGGGGCATTGATCTCTCTGTCGGGGCGGTGATGGCGCTGGCCGGAGTGCTCTGCGCCTCCGCGCTGCACGCGGGTCTGCCTGTGCCACTGGCCATCCTCGCCGGGGTGGCGGGCGGTCTGGGGGTGGGGTTCCTCAACGGTGTGCTGGTGGCGCGTCTGGGTCTGCCGCCCTTCATCGTCACGCTCGGTACAATGGGTCTTGTCCGCGGGGTTACGGTCGGTATCACCAACGGGGCTCCTCTGCGCGATCTGCCGCCGCACTTTCGCGCTCTGGGTCAGCACGATCTGTACCTCGGACCGCTCAGTGTGCCCCTCTCGCTGGTCATTATGGCGCTGCTGGCAGTGCTGGTGAGTCTCCTGCTTGATCGCACCATCCTGGGACGCTACATCTACACCGTTGGCCGCGACGAACAGGCGCTGCGGCTGGTTGGCGTGCCTGCCGCAAGCGTCAAGATTACCGTCTACGTCCTCAGCGGGGCGCTGGCGGCCTGCAGTGGCGTGTTGATGACGGCCTGGCTGGGTGTGGCGGCCCCCACAGCAGCCGAGGGCTACGAATTGGAGATTATCGCCGCTGCGGTCATCGGCGGCGCCAGTCTCTTCGGCGGCGAGGGAGGGGTGCTGGGCGTGGTGCTTGGAACAACGCTTATGCTCGTGGTGCGCAATGGCTTTGTGTTCCTCGGCTTGCCAACCTATTTGCAGAGCGGCGCTATCGGCGCCATGATCCTTACCGTGGTGCTGATGGATCACCTCTGGCGCAGGCGCCTGGCCCGGGGGTAGGCTGGGGCCAGACGCGATTCGGTGGAGGAAAGCGCAATGCGTGGAATCACCCTCCTGCTCCTGCTGCTAGTGGTGGTCGCGTGCGGAGCGCCGGCTGCGCCACTGCGCCAACGGATGACGCTAGCCTGGGTCAGTAAGAGCCTGGGCAATCCTGTTTTCGACCACGGCCGCAATGGCGCCCTGGCTCGCGCGCGCGAGTTGAGCGCCGCCGGTCCCTACACGGTCGAGGTGATCGCCACCGGGTCGGCGTCGGCCGATGCCGTCGAGCAGACGCGCGTGCTCGATGATCTGATCGCCCGCCGTGTTGATGGTATCGCCGTGTCGTGCAACGATCCCATCGCATGTACCGAACCAATCAACCGGGCCGTGGCGGCCGGTATTCCAGTGATGACCTGGGATAGTGACGCGCCAGAAAGTCAGCGCTTTACCTTTCTGAGCATTGACAACTACGCAGCAGGACGGGTTGCCGGGGAACTGCTGGCCCGGGCGATTGATGGGTCGGGCAAGGTCGCCGTGCTTACCGGCGTGCCCGGGGCCCTGAATCTCGAGCAACGGGTGCGCGGCTTCCGTGATACCCTGGCCGCCTACCCGGATATCACGATTGTGGCTGAGGTGACCAGCAACGAGGACATCAGCCGTGGCGTCCAGGGAGTCGAAGATGTTATGCAGGCACATCGCGACCTGCGGGGCTGGTTCTTTGCCGGAATGTGGCCGCTTTTTGCCGATCGCGGCGCTATGCCGCTCTGGGAACAAGCCGCCCGCACGGGTCGGGTCAAAACGGTCTCCTTTGATACGCTTCCGTTCCAGCTCGAGTTGCTGCGCGACGGCTATCTTACCGCACTGATCGGGCAGCACTACTGGGGGTGGGGCTATGATTCGGTGCAAACCCTCTATGATCGTGTGGCGCACCGCACTGTCTTTCCGCCATTTATTGATACTGGCATGGATATTGTTACCATCAATAATGTTGAGGCGATGATCCGTGCCTGGGAAACCAATGACTTCACCGCGCCCCTGCCTCCGCCTTGATATAACGCTACGTTGCACGGACGGCGCCCGGCGCGGATCCGCGGCGGGCGCAGGCCCCCGTGGATCTGCCTGCCAACGGGGCGCCTGCGGAGGGGCAAGGTCCTCCCAGACGTCCCTGCGCCGGCGCTGCGGGTAAAGAACCAGAGAGAGGCAAAGGTGGCCGATGTGGGCAATGATAGCGATCCTCTGTTGTATGTGAGCGGCCTGACCCGCACCTTCGGGACGCTGGCGGCCCTGAGTCGAGTAAGTTTTTACGTACACGCCGGTGAGATCGTAGGGTTGGTCGGGCGTTCGGGCGCGGGCAAATCGGTGCTGGCGCAGATACTCGGCGGCACCCTTGCCCCGAGCGCAGGCGAAGTCCTGCTGGACGGACGGCGTCTGTGCTGGCCGTTCAGCCAGCGTCGCCTTGGCGTCGCCCTGATACCCCAGCGCACCATTCTGGCAGAGCGCCTGGATGTTACCGCCAATATCTTCCTTGGCTGCGAACGTGGCTGGCCCACGGGCCTGGGCTGGCTACGGGTACCCGATCGTGTCCGGATGGAACAACAGGCAGCCGCGGTACTTGCCGAACTCGAGGTGAACCTGGACGATCTGCGTACTCCGGTAAAGCAGTTGACGAGTGAGCAGCGCCAGATGATTGCCCTTGCGCGCGCGCTGGTCGCCCCGGCGCGCCTGGTGATCCTCGATGAGCCGGGGGCGTTGCTGAGCTACAGCTACCAGCAACGCTTGCTCGCGCTCGTTCGCTCCTGGCAGCAGCGCGGTACCGCGGTGATCTTTGTGACTGGTAGCCTCGACCACATCTTTGCGATAACTGACCGGGTGCTGGTGCTCAATGAGGGCCGCATCGCCCTCGACACCCGTACCGACAGCACGACTCGCGAAGAGGTGGTGGCGGCCCAGATTGGCCACGATGAGCGCCGACAGTTGACACCGATCATCTGGGCGCTGGAAAGCTACTATCAGGCGCGCGAGCAGGCCGAACGCCTGCGCTTGCAGCAGCGTCGCCTGGAAGAGGACCTCGCGGCTCAGGGGAGCCTGAACCAGCAACTGGTTACACAGCTTGCCCGACAGGTACACTCGCTCGATCAGGCCAATCAGGCCCTGCAGGACGCCCAGCGGCGCCTGTTTTCCCAGCGCGAAGAAGAACGCAAGCACCTTGCCCGCGAGTTGCACGACCAGGTCATCCAGGATCTCCTGAGCGTCAACTTTCAATTGGAAGAACTGGAGGGCGCCGCTCTCGACAGCGCCGACCGCGAAGCTCTCGCTGCTGAGCTTGCCGAAGCTCGTGCGAGTGTGCGCGCCTTGATTGACGATGTTCGGCGCATCTGTGGCGCGCTGCGTCCACCAACCATTGACAGCCTCGGGCTTGGCGCGGCGCTCCAGTCCTATGCCCGCGATTGGAGCGCGCGAACCGGCATCGCCGTGCACCTGCAGGTTGGGCCGGAGGTGGGGCGGTTGCCCGAGGCTATCGAGTTGTCAATTTTTCGCATTGTCCAGGAAGGGTTGGCAAACATCCGCAAACACGCGCAGGCGCGCACAGCCTGGATCACCCTGGCCGCAGTCTCGCCCCGCGCCGTGGCCGTGACCATCGAGGACGATGGACGTGGCCTCCCCGGCCATGTCGATCTGGCCGTCCTCGCCCGCCAGGGGCACTACGGGTTGCTCGGTATTAGCGAACGGATCGCGTTGCTTCAAGGCCGTTTACGTCTGACCAATGGGGCCCGTGGTGGCCTGCGAATTGACGTGGAGATCCCGCACCCGCGGGTGACGCCAGCAGGTTAATTGTGCTATACTTATCTTGCAAAACCCCCGCACGCTGGGAGACAATCTACAGATGCAGCCTTGACCGCGCACAGGAGGGTGTAGGAGGATGCAGCGCTCTCAGACCTGCCCGGCTCCCCTGACCGGGGGAGGATTTGGATGGATAGCGCCCACAAACAACGCCTGTTGAACCGCCTCAAAACCATCGAAGGGCACGTGCGCGGCGTGCGGCGCATGGTTGAAGCTGAGGCTTACTGCATTGACCTGCTCAATCAGACCCGCGCCATTCGCTCGGCCCTGGCCACACTCGACACGTTGATCCTGGAACAGCATCTGCGCGCCTGCCTCACGACGGCTATTCAGAGCGAGAACGCCGCCGAGCGGGAGCGCGTACTCGGCGAGTTGCTCCAGGCTTTCAAGGCCCTTCAGGAACAGACTCCAGGTACAGAAAGGGGGTAAGATGCAGACCGACAAATACCTCGTCCCCGGCGTATCCTGCCAGCATTGCGTCGCCGCCGTAACCTCCGAGGTGCGCAAGCTCAACGGCGTGTCGTCCGTGGTGGTGGATCTGGGCAGCAAGCTGGTGACTGTCGAGCACGATCCCGGGGTGAGCACCGAGGCGATTGTCGCGGCGATCAAAGAGGCCGGCTACGACGAGGTGCGCCCCGTCGCGTAGGGCTGTGATGCCGTTTCGATCCCGCGACGGGGCAAACGGGTTTCCTCACCCGCGCTGAGCGCGCCGAATCCCGCCCCTCCCGGCTGGAATTGGGAGGCGCTGGTTGGTCCTCACCCCCTCCCCCTCTCCGGTTTCGCTGGAGAGCCTGCGCTGAGCCTGTCGAAGCGGGGAGACCAGAGCCGTGCGTTGGGGCGTTCCAATGCGGTACAAGCCACGTTGGCGCGGCGGGATCAGGCTGCTCCCGCCCCCCTCTCTACCGTAGGTGGAGAGGGGGGATGGGGGGGTGAGGACCAGCAGCGCATCAGGACGCTCCACCATACGGGTGAGCGCAGCCTGCCCGGATAAGCATCACTGTGTCGTTGTGCGGCGCAGCCGCATAAGAGGAACGAAGCTATGCCCGACCAGCAGATCAACCTCCCTGTCACCGGCATGACCTGCGCCTCCTGCGTGCGCCGGGTCGAGAAGGCGCTGGCGAAGTTGCCCGGCGTCCACCAGGTGCAGGTAAACCTTGCCACCGAGCAGGCCAGTGTGCACTTTGACCCGGCCAGCGTGGCGCCCCAACAATTGCAGGCTGCGGTCGAGCAGGCTGGCTATGGCGTCGTCACCGAGCGCATCGAATTGCCGATCACCGGCATGACCTGCGCCTCTTGCTCGGCCCGGGTGGAGAAGGCGTTGAAACGGACCCCCGGCGTGCTCGACGCCAGCGTGAACCTGGCCGCCGAGCGGGCCAGTGTGGTCTTCTCACCGGCCACGGTGGGCTACGCCGAGTTGCGCGCCGCGGTGGCGCAAGCCGGCTACGGGGTGATTGCTCCGGCTGAGGGCGCCGCCCCTGAGGACGTGGAGGCCGCCGCCCGCGCCGCGGAATTGAGGCGTAAACGGCAGCAGTTGCTCGTCGGCGTGGCGCTGGGGTTGCCCCTCTTCCTTCTCTCAATGGCCCGCGACTTCGGCTTCATCGCGCCGTGGCTCTTTGGCCGCGCCCTCGAAGCCCGCCAGATGATGGAACAGGCGATGGGCCCGGGCGCGGAGATGGGCCATGCCTATCCTGCGTTCTACGACCTGTGGAACTGGATCTTCCTCGTCCTCGCCACGCCGGTACAGTTCTTCAGCGGGCGCGATTTCTACGTCAACGCCTGGAAGGCCCTCAAGGCTCGCACGGCGAATATGGATACGCTCATCGCCATGGGCTCCTCGGCGGCGTACTTCTACAGTGTCGGGCTGATGCTGCGAGGCGCTTCTGGCCACGTCTACTTCGAGACCGCGGCGCTGATCATCACGCTCATTCTGGTGGGCAAGTACCTCGAGTCGCGGGCAAAGAGCCAGACCAGCGCGGCGATCAAGACCCTTATGGGCCTCCAGCCCAGAACGGCGCGGGTGATCCGTGGCGGCCAGGAGGTTGATGTGCCCGTGGCCGAGGTGCGGGCCGGCGAGATCGTCGTGGTGCGTCCCGGCGAGAAGATCCCCGTGGATGGGGTATTGTTGAGCGGCGCCTCCAGTGTGGACGAGAGCCTGGTCACCGGGGAGAGTCTGCCGGTGGAGAAGCAGCCGGGTGATACGCTGATCGGCGCCACCCTGAACCGCAGCGGCAGTTTCCAGATGCGGGCCACCCGCGTGGGCAAGGAGACCGCCCTGGCTCAGATTATCCGCCTGGTGCAGGAGGCTCAGGGTAGCCGGGCGCCGGTGCAGCGCCTGGTGGACCGGGTTGCGGGAGTGTTTGTCCCGGTGGTGATTGCTATCGCCACGCTGACCTTTCTCGCCTGGTTTTTCATCGGTGACGTGGGCTTCACTCGCGCGCTGCTCTTCGCCGTGGCCGTGCTGGTGATTGCCTGCCCGTGCGCCCTGGGCCTGGCGACCCCTACGGCGATTATGGTCGGTACCGGCGTGGGCGCGGAACGGGGCATCCTGATTAAGAATGCCGAGAGCCTGGAACGGGCGGCCCATATCCAGACCGTGGTGCTCGATAAGACCGGGACGATCACCGAGGGCCGTCCGGCCGTAACCGACGTGGTGGCGCTTAGCCCGGTTCCCGCCGCGCAGCCCTTGCTGGCGCCGGCAAGCGGCGCAGGCTCGGGTGAGGGTGAACTGCTCCAGGCCGGGGAGGGAGCGCTGGATACCCTCACCGGCCCGCCCCTGGCAGACGGCATGACCGCGCTGGCGCCAGGGTCGGGAGTCACAGGGCCATCCGAAGGCGCTATGGAAGAGCGTTTGCTCTGGTTGGCGGCCTCGGCGGAGAGCCGCTCTGAGCACCCGCTGGGCGAAGCGATCACGCGGGCGGCGCAGGAGCGTGGGTGGACGCTGGCGCGCCCGGAGCGCTTCAACGCCATCGCCGGAGCGGGCATCGAGGCCGGTGTTGCGGGGCAGGCGGTGCTGGTGGGCACACCCCGGCTCATGGCCGAACGGGGTGTGGCGCTGGACGAACTGGCCGCCGAGGTTGAGCGCCTGCAAGCCGCGGGCAAGACGGCCATGGTGGTTGCCGCCGATGGTGTGGCGCTGGGGGTGATTGCCGTAGCCGACACGGTGCGGCCCACCTCGGCGGAGGCGATCGCCGGGCTGCGCAGCCAGGGTATTGACGTGGCGATGCTCACCGGCGACAATGCCCGCACTGCCGCGGCGATTGCCGCTCAGGTCGGCGTGAGCCGCATCCTGGCCGAGGTGCGGCCCGAAGACAAGGCCGCCGAGGTACAGCGGCTTCAGGAGGAGGGCCGGGTCGTAGCCATGGTCGGCGACGGCATCAACGACGCGCCGGCCCTGGCCCGCGCCGACGTGGGCATCGCCATTGGCACCGGCGCCGATGTGGCCATGGAGACTGCCGATATTACGCTGATGCGTGGTGACCTGGGCGGAGTGCCGCAGGCTATCGCCTTGAGCCGGGCGACCATGCGCACCATTCGCTGGAACCTGTTCTGGGCCTTTTTCTACAACGTGCTGCTGATCCCGGTGGCCGCTGGCGCGCTCTACCCCTTCACCGGCTGGCAGCTCAGCCCCATTCTGGCCGCTGGCGCTATGGCCTTCAGCTCGGTCTTCGTCGTGAGTAACTCGCTCCGCTTGAAAAAAAGGTAACAGGGTGTCAAGCACCCCCAGCACTGATTGGAGGGAGGGAAACCCGGGGTTCCCCTCGCCCCTGCCTGTGGGTGTGCGGCGCAGCCGCATTGACGACTGATATGAATATGGGGAAACCGGGTTTCCCCACCTGCGGTGAGCCTGTCGAACCGCACCCCTGCCTATGGGGGTGCCAGCCGCTCCCAACAGCGGTTGGGACATGGGGAAACCGGGTTTTCCCAACCCCCTCCCTGAGGGGAAA
>CAKZKA010000080.1 GCA_937120965.1 uncultured Chloroflexota bacterium | reverse complement strand
CTTCCAAGCGGGGCAGGGGCGCAGGGCAATCTGGTTTCCCCTCTTCCAGGCGGAGGGCTTGCCGCCCCGGAGGGCAGGGGCGCGGGGCAACCCGGTTTCTCCGTCTTCCAAGCGGGGGGCTGGCCGCCCCGGAGGGCGGGGGTCTGGGGAAACCCGGTTGCCCCACCTTTCAAGCGGGGCAGGGGCGCAAGGCAATCTGGTTTCCCCTCTTCCAGGCGGAGGGCTTGTCGCCCCGGAGGGCAGGGGCGCGGGGCAACCCGGTTTCTCCGTCTTCCAAGCGGGGGGCTGGCCGCCCCGGAGGGCGGGGGTCTGGGGAAACCTGGTTTCCCCGGTTTTTATCAACAGCCCATACGGCTGCGCCGTAGAGGAAGGGGTCCGGCGAAAGCCGGTTTCCCCGATTTTTACCCTGGAACCATATGCGTGGTATCATAAGGGTCATGGAACCCTTACACCACCCCGACGGCGTGGCCGTCATTGACACACACCATATGGGCCGTGCCCATGTGGTGGCAAGTTTCGTGCTTCTGGGCGATGAGCCCGCTCTAGTGGACCCGGGGCCGGCAGGCACGCTGCCCAGCCTCGAGGCCGGGCTCCAGGCCCACGGCCTGAACCTGGAAGACATCCGCCACGTGGTGCTGACCCACATCCACCTTGACCATGCCGGCGCCACCGGCATGATCCTCGCCCGTAACCCCTATGTCCAGGTCCACGTTCACGAGAAGGGCGCGCCGCACCTGATTGACCCCTCCCGGCTGGTGAGTAGCGCCGGTATGCTGTGGGGCGATCGTCTGGAAACCCTCTGGGGCCGTACCATCCCCGTGCCGCCGAAGGCTATTCTTACGCTGGTGGGCGGCGAGACGCTCCGGCTCGGCGGGCGGACGCTGCGGGCCTATGATGCCCCCGGGCACGCCAAGCACCATCTGGTGTGGTTCGATGAGCAGAGTGGCGCGGCATTCGTGGGCGATAACACCGGCGTGCGCCTGCCGGGCCGGCGCTTCACGCGCCCGGCCACGCCGCCCCCCGATGTGGACGTTGAGGCCTGGCTGAAAACGCTCGATACGATCGCCACCTTGACTCCGCAATGGCTCTGCCTGACCCACTTCGGAGCCTTCAACGACGTAGCGTTCCACCTGGCCGACTTCCGCGAGCGGCTGCTGCACTGGGCCGAGCTGGTCCGTGACGGGCTGCGCGGCGGACGTGCCGAGGCCGAGCAGATCGCTGCGCTCGAGGCCCTCGGCGCTGCCGAGGTTGCCAGTCTCAGCGCGCCTGAACGGGCCGTGCTGGCCCAGCAGACGGGCGACCTGGCCCTGAGCTGGCGTGGGCTGGCGCGCTACTGGCAGAAGCGGGGGCCGTAGGACCCACCGGGCCACCCGTATCACTCCAGATGCGTAGGCGCAGCCTCGTGCCTGGCTCCCCGTCGCCCCCCACTGGCTGCGCCGCACACCATACGAATCCCCGCGAGGGCGCAGCCCTCCCCAACCCGCTTCTCGGGTGTAGGGTTCTGGGGGGCTGTGCCTCCAGGCCCCGCATACCCCGCCCCCCTGCCGTCTCAGGTGTAGAGTTTTTGGGGGCGCAACCCCCGGGTCCCGCATACCCCCTACCCTCTCCCCTTTAAGGGCGGACAGAACATCCGGGGCAACGTGGCTTGTACCGCATTGGAACGCCCCCGAGCGCGGCTCTGGTCTCCCCGCTTCGACAGGCTCAGCGCAGGCTCTCCAGCGAAGCTGGAGAGGAGGAGGGGGCGGAAACCACCCAGCGCATCCCAACGCCATACCGCCCGTCGGCGCCCATACGTTCTGTCCGACCCTGAACCCTCTCCCCTGGCAGGCTATACATTACCCACAAGTTGGGAGGGGGAGTGAGGACAAAGCCGTCTGAGTCGCCCTCAACCGCTCCACGGGTCCGTAGGATTGCTGGCGCTCACGGGTGGGCAGGTCCTCACCCCCCATCCCCCCTCTCCACCGACGGTGGAGAGGGGGGCGGGAGCAGCCTGATCTCCCCGCTCCAGCTCGGCTAGAACCGGGGGGCAGGGGGGTGAGGACCAGCAGCGCATCAGGAGGCCATCCGCCAAAAACCCTGCACGTGAGGGCCACAACCCGCCCCATCGGAAGGAGGGCGGGGAAGCCGGGTTTCTCCCCGTACGTGTTCACACTTCTCCTGGGTGCGCGGGCATCTTGCCCGCGTCCAGGCCATTGCGGGCGGGACGCCCGCGCACCCGGGGTAACGCCTTATACCATTTTGGATTTTAGATTTTGGATTGTGGATTGCCACGCTGGGTAGCACAACGCCTGAAATCGCTTCAGGCAATGCGGCATCATCAACGGTAAACGGTAATTGGTATTACCCCACATGTGAACACGTACTTCTCCTGCCAACTTGCGCGGTAGCACGTGAACCAGTATCATAGGCGCGCTCGTGGGCAGCCGCGTCCACGCGCTGGCGAAGGCGAGCGCGCCTCGCTGACAACTCGCGCGGAAAAGCAGAGGAGAATCTTCGATGCGTGTGCTGATCCTTGGCGGTGATGGTTACCTGGGGTGGCCTACCGCGATGTACCTGTCGGCGCGCGGTCACGACGTGGCAGTGGTGGACAATATGGCCCGCCGCGGCTACGACAACGAACTCGGAGCTGAGAGCCTCGTACCGATCGCTTCACTCCAGGAGCGCGTCGGTCTGTGGGAGGCGCTGACCGGCCGGAAGATCGCCGCTCACATCGGCGACATCTGTGACTACACCTTTTTCGGACCGGTGGTGCAGGAGTTCCAACCTGAAGCGATCGTGCACTACGGCGAGCAACGCGCCGCCCCGTATTCGATGATCGACCGTCGCCACGCTGTCTACACGCAGGTGAACAATGTCGCGGGCACGCTCAATGTGCTTTATGCGATTGCCGAGTACGCGCCCGATTGTCACCTGATCAAGCTCGGCACGATGGGCGAGTATGGCACGCCCAACATCGACATCGAAGAGGGGTATATCACCATAACCCACAAGGGCCGCACCGACACGCTGCCCTACCCGAAGATGCCCGGTTCGTGGTACCACGCCTCAAAGGTGCACGACAGCGTCAATATCCATTTCGCCTGCCGGATCTGGGGCCTCCGCGCCACCGATCTCAACCAGGGCGTCGTCTACGGTGTAGATACCGATGAGATTCTGATTGATGAGCGGTTACGCACGCGCTTCGACTACGACGCGGTGTTTGGCACCGTGCTCAACCGCTTCCTGGTGCAGGCGGTCGTGGGCGTGCCGCTCACGGTCTATGGCGAGGGCGGGCAGACTCGGGGCTTCCTCGACATCCGCGACACCCTGGCATGCGTCGAACTGGCGATGCTCAACCCCGCCGCTCCTGGCGAGTTTCGGGTCTTCAACCAGTTCACCGAGCAGTTCAGTGTGTTGCAACTGGCCCAGGCCGTGCAGACGACCGGACGCGAACTGGGGCTGGATGTGGCCATCCATCATCTCCCCAACCCCCGGGTTGAAAAAGAGGCGCACTACTACAACGCCGTCAACACGAGCCTGCTCAGCCTCGGCCTGCAACCTCACTATCTCAGCGATACGCTGCTCGAGTCGGTTATCCACGTGGTGCAACGCTATCGTCACAACATCAAGCCGCACCTGATCCTGCCCAACGTGAACTGGCGCGAGACGGGCGCTCGCCCCGTCGAGCGCGAGGCGACGGCGGATTAGCGTTGCTCCATCTCTGCGGACGTGTTTGAAAATGGGGGACCCGATGTTCCCCAGGCCCCTACGCGAGGGTAGCGGCTGGCAGGGGGCAGTCCTTCCCCGCTTCCTGCGAGGGGTGGTGGGGAACCCGGTTTCCCCATTTCCCAACCGCCCTTGGGGGCGGCTGGCGCCCCCACCGGCAGGGGCCTGGGGAAACCCGGTTTCTCCATGTTTTCACCTCAGGCCCCATGCGCGGGGCGCACAACGCCAGCATGCAACCGTGGGAGGGCTAACCCCCTCCCTGACCCTCCCCCGCTGGGGGAGGGAACCGGGCTCCTCCCCTCAGGGAGGGGGTTGGGGAACCCCGGTTTCCCCGTGTCTCAACCGCCCTTGGGAGCGGCTGGCGCTCCCACCGGCAGGGGCCTGGGGAAACCCGGTTTCTCCATGTTTTCACCTCAGGCCCCATGCGCGGGGCGCACAACGCCAGCATGCAACCGTGGGAGGGCTAACCCCCTCCCTGACCCTCCCCCGCTGGGGGAGGGAACCGGGCTCCTCCCCTCAGGGAGGGGGTTGGGGAACCCCGGTTTCCCCGTGTCCCAACCGGTCTTGGGAGCGGCTGGCGCCCCCAGCGGCAGGGGCCTGGGGAAACCCGGTTTCCCCATGTCCCAACCGCTGGTGGGAGCGGCTGGCCCCCCACCGGCAGGGGCTGGGGAAACCCGGTTTCCCCGTATGTTCCCATCAGACGGTCATGCGCATGGCGCACAACGCCAGAATGAAAATAGTATTGTTCTTGGGAGGGCGCAGCCCTCCCACACCCTCCCGCGGGCGGGCCAGGTTCACCTCAGAGTCAGCCACGCCGCGCGCATTCGTTTATTCGTTTCCCCTTCGTTGGCCCATTTCCCCTCGGCGTCCCGGGAAGCCTATCCCAGAGCAGGTGAAACCCGTTGAAGGACTTCGCCCTCCCAAACCCTCCCGTGGGCGGGCTATGTTCACCTCAGAGTCAGCCACGCCGCGCGCATTCGTTTATTCGTTTCCCCTTCGTTGGCCCATTTCCCCTCGGCGTCCCAGGAAGCCTATCCCAGAGCAGGTGAAACCCGTTGAAGGGCTTCGCCCTCCCAAACCCTCCCGCGGGCGGGCTGTGTTCACCTCAGGCTACTGGCTCTAGACAGCCCCCGCCAGGCGTCGCCGTCGCGCCTGCGAGCACTGAAACACCCGTGTTGCCAGGCGGTAATAGTCAATCAACTGGTCCATCGTCGCCTGCCAGGAGCGCCCACGGGCGTGGAGTACGCCGCGCTCGGCCAGCCCATGCCGCAGATCCGGGTTATCCTTCAGGCGCCGCACCAGGGCGCCGATCTGCTCCGGGCGCTCCGGGTCGAAGAGCAACCCGTTTTCCCCATCGGTAATAATGTCGAGCACGCCGCCGGTGTTGGCGGCGATCACCGGCACGCCGCAGGCCATCGCTTCCAGGGCCACCAGGCCAAATGTCTCCGTGGTTGAAGGAAAGAGAAAGACATCGGCGGCCCGGTAGGCCGCCACCAGATCGTTGCCGCGCAAATAGCCAGGGAAGGTGGTTGGAGTGCCGCGGAAATGCCGCTTGAGTTGCTCTTCGCTGGGGCCACCGCCAACCATGGCCAGGCGCACACCCGGCACGCTGAACAGCGGGTCGCGGATCGTCTCCAACCGCTTCTCGGGTGAGAGCCGGCCCACGTACACCACCAGCAACTCGTCGGGCCGTCCGCCGCTCAGCCGATCGCGCACCGCAGGGTCACGCGGGCCGGGGCTGAAGCGTTGCGTGTCAATACCGCGCTTCCACCAGCGCACCCGCTCGAAGCCGTGACGCCGCAGGTCCTTGAGCGTTTCGGTGCTCGGGCAGAGGTTCAGATGGGCCTGATTGTGCAGCGCGCGCAGGTATGACCAGACAACCGGCTCGATGAACGCGCCGCCGTAGTGCCGCACGTAGCGGGGTACGTGGGTGTGGAAAGAGGCCAGGATCGGCACATTCAGGCGTCGCGCATACGAGAGTCCGAACGGTCCAAGGAAAAATGGAGCCACGATATGCACCAGGTCGGGCTGGAAGCTGCGCACCCGTTCCCAGACGAAGCGCCGGGGGATGTTGATGCGTAGCTCCGGGTAGAAGGGCAGCGGTGGCCCCCCCACCCCGACGATCTCGGCCCCGGCATACTCTTTCGGCCCCCCCGGCGGCCCGAAGAGCAACACCTGATGACCCTTCTCGTGCAGGCGTTCCAGGGCCTGACACAGAACCGTCACGACGCCGTCAATCTTGGGCAGAAAGGTCTCGGTGAAAATGGCGATTTTCATAGGGGCATGCAATAGTTCGTGAACTCGAGTCCGCTGATAGCTGCGCGCCCCCTCTCCGGTCCTCCCCCGCGGGGGAGCGAGCGGGAGGCCTCCCTCCAGGGGTTTAAGGGCGGACAGAACATCCGCGCCAGCGTGGCTTGTAGCTCATGGGAACGCCCCCGCGCACGGCTCTGGTCTCCCCGCTTCGACAGGCTCAGCGCAGGCTCTCCAGCGAAGCTGGAGAGGGGGAGGGGGTGAGGACCAACCAGCGCACCCCAACGCCACAACGGCGCCAATATGTTCTGTCCGCCCCTGAACCTCGAGCGGGGGAAGTTGAGAGGAGCGCACCACCGGAACGTGTCATTACGCACCACGCAGGTGCGTAGAACAGGCTCACACCTCGGACACGGGCGCCACCGAGAGGAAAACGCGGTTCCTGCGAGGGCCCGGCCCTCCCGAGCCCTCCTCACGCGCACCGGCCTGGCGGCTCACAACTCAAAGCTCTGATGGATGACCCGCACGGCCCGGTCACCCTCCTCCGCCGACACCACGAGCGAGATGTTGTTTTCGGTGCTGCCCTGGGCAATGGCAATCACATTGATCCCCGCCGCGCCCATCGCGCCGAACAGGCGCCCGGCGATACCCGGCGTGCCGCGCATCCCCGATCCCACCAGGGCCACGATCACCACCGGGTCCTGCACATCAATGTGTTCCACATCGTGGGCCGAGAACTCAGCGGCAAGTTCGTGGCGCAGCTCGGCTACCGCTGCGGCGGCCTCGGCGCGCGGCACGGCCAGGCAGACGCTCTGCTCGCTGCTGGCCTGGGAGATCAGCAGGATGTTGGCCCCGGCACGGGCCACGGCGCCGAAAATGCGCGCGGCAACCCCCGCAACGCCGAGCATGCCCGGCCCGCCCACGGTGATCAGGCTGACGTCCTTGATCGCCGTCACAGCCTTGGCCGCCCCGGCGCTCTCCTCGGCGCTGATCAGCGTGCCAGGGTGCTCGGGGTTAAAGGTGTTGCGGATGCGAATAGGAATGCGTCGCTGCACCAGCGGCAGCACTGTCTTCGGATGCAGCACATTGGCCCCGTAATAGGCCAGTTCGGCCATCTCACTGTAGGTCAGTCGCGGCAGGGTGCGGGCCTCCGGCACCACTCTGGGGTTGGTGGTGAGCACCCCGTCAACTTCCTTCCAGAACCAGACCTCATCGGCGTCGAGGGTTGCGCCGAGGATGGCGCAGGAGTAGTCGGAGCCGCCCCGCCCCAGGGTGGTTGGGACGCCGGAGCGGGTGGCGCCGATAAAGCCGGTTACGACCGGCACGACCCCCTCGGCCAGGAGGGGCAGCAGTCGCTCGCGCGAGCGCTCGCGGGTTTCAGCCATCAGCGGCGAGGCAGCGCCGTAGCGCTCATCGGTGATGATCAGCCCCGTCGCATCCACCGCCTGGGCCGGGACGCCGGCGCTTCGCAGCGCAGCAGCGATCAGCCGGGCATTCAAGCGCTCGCCGAGGCCGCTGAAGAGGTCAAGGGCGCGGGGGGTCAACTCGCCGAGCACGGCGATGCTCCGCGACAGGTCGCTCATATAGTCGAGCATACCCTGCAGCTCAAGCTCCAGCGCCTCGCGCTCCTCGGGGCCGACCAGCTCGGCGGCGACTCGCATGTGCAGATCGAGCAGCCGTGGCGCGGCAAGGGCGGTTGCCTCGCCGTCACCCTCGGCCGCAGCGCGAGCGGCGGCGATCAGCGTGTCGGTTGTACGTAGATCGGGGGCGTTCATTGCCGACACCACGACCACCACCTCGTGTTCGCGGCGGCTCTCGGCTACGATCCTGGTCACCTGGCGGATGGCGTCGGCGCTACCTACCGACGTGCCGCCGAACTTCATCACAACGCGCATACACTCTCCTGGTGCGAAATATGGGGACGCGGCGCTTCAGCTCCTCTCCCAGCCTCCAACGGGGGAGGAGCCGGGCTACCCCGCGGGGAGGGTTTGGAAGGGCGTAGCCCTCCCAGAAGCAACCCGCCAACGGGGAGGGTTTGGGAGGGCTACGCCCTCCAAGAAAAATCCATGTTCATCTTGTCGTTGTGCAGCGTAGCCGCATGGGCGGCTGATGTGAACATACGGGGAAACCGGGTTTCCCCACCTGCGGTGAGCCTGTCGAACCGCACCCCTGCCTGTGTGGGCGCCAGCCGCTCCCACCAGCGGTTGGGACATGGGGAAACCGGGTTTCCCCAGCCCCCTCCCTGAGGGGAGGGTTTGGGAGGGCTGCGCCCTCCCAAAGATACCCCAGTTTCATCGCGGTGTTGTGCGCTCCGCGCATGGGGCCTGAGGTGAACATACGGGGAACCCGGGTTTCCCCAGCCCCCTGCCTGTGGGGGCGCCAGCCACTCCCACCAGCGGTTGGGACATGGGGAAACCGGGTTTCCCCATACCCCTCCCTGCGGAGAGATTGCGCTAGGGCACGATCAATACCTTACCGGTCGTCTCGCGGCCCTCCAGGGCGCGGTGGGCCTCAGCGGCTGCGCGCAGGGGGTATTCGCGCTCCACGCGCACCTGCAATGCGCCTGAAGCCATCCAGGTGAACAGGTCGCCGGCCCGCCAGGCCAGTTCCTCGGGCGTGGCGATATAGTTGGCCAGGGTGGGCCGGGTAAGGTAGAGTGAGCCTTTCACGCTCAGCAGCAGGGGCTCGATTGGCGGCACCGGGCCGCTGGCGTTGCCAAAGAAGACCGCGTAGCCCCGCGGGCGCAGGCAGTCGAGGCTCTGCTCCCAGGTGCTCCGCCCGACCGAGTCGTAGACAACGTCCGCCCCGCGCCCGCCGGTCAGTTCGCGCACGCGCTGGTCGAAGCGTTCCCGGGTGTAGAGAATGATCTCGTCGGCGCCGGCCTCACGGGCCAGGGCGGCCTTGGCCTCGGTCGAGACCAACCCGACCACCCGCGCACCCAGACGCCGGGCCATCTGCACCAGCAGCAGGCCCACGCCGCCCGCCGCTGCTGTCACCACACAGGTATCACCGGATTTCAGCGGATAGGTGCTGTGGGTCAGGTAGTGCGCGGTGGCGCCCTGCAACAGCACCGCAGCGGCCAGTTTGAGGTCAATGGACTCAGGCACGCGCACCAGCTTTGCCGCTGGCGCCAGCGCATACTCAGCGTAGCCGCCGATCCCCGAGGCCGTTGCCACCCGGTCGCCCACGCTCCAGCCCCGGGCCTCAGCGCCCACTGCGTCCACAATTCCAGCAAACTCTCCGCCGGGGATGAACGGCAGGGGCAGTTTGTACAACCCCGTGCGGTGGTAGGTCTCAATGTAGTTAAGGCCGGTGGCGACGACCCTGATCCGCACCTGGTCGAGCGCCGGTTCGGGAATCGGCACTTCCTCGTACCGCAGCACTTCCGGCCCGCCGGTCTCGTGAACTCGAATTGCGTGCATGTGCTCTCCCGACACATCGCGCCGCTCTCGCAGCGCGGCTGATATGAACATTGGGAAACCTGGGTTTCCCCACGCCCCCGCCGACGGGATGGCAAGCCATCCTCACCGGGAGGGTTTGGGAGGGCTACGCCCTCCCAAGAATAGTTATTTTCATGCTGGCGTTGTGCGGCGCAGCCGCATGGGTGACTGATATGAACATTGGGGAACCCGGGTTTCCCCACGCCCTTCCCTCTGGCGCATCCCTTGCGCTGAGATCGAAAGTCGGCCTATACTATAACAGGAATCTTACAGCATCACGGCGCCACTACGCGCCGCCCCCCTAAGGAGACGCCGTGCGCCGGGAGAATCAGCTTCCCCGAAGTTATTTCGCGCGCTACGATGAGAGCGATGATCGGCTCTTCTACACCTATCCCCGGCTGACGGCGCACATCGACGAGGCCGCCTGCGCCGCGGTAACCCAGTTGTTCCGCGAGGAATTGCCCCCCGGTGGTCGCATCCTCGACCTGATGAGCAGTTATGTCAGCCACCTGCCGCCCGAGGTGCGCTACGCCCATGTGGTAGGTCTCGGGTTGAATGCCGAGGAGCTGCGCCTCAACCAGCAACTCGACGAGTACCTGGTCCACGACCTGAACCAGACGCCTGACCTTCCCTTCGCCGACGCTTCGTTCGACGGCGCCGCCTGTACCGTCTCGGTGCAATACCTGGTGCATCCGGTCGCCGTTTTCGCCGAAGTGGGGCGCGTCTTGCGCCCCGGCGCGCCGTTCATTGTCACCTTCTCGAACCGCTGCTTCCCCAGCAAAGCGGTGCGGATCTGGATTTCGACCGGCGACCGGCAGCACAGCCAGTTGGTGCAGCGCTACTTTGAACTGGCCGAACGTTTCACCGACATTCGCGCCCTCGACCGCTCGCCGCGCCGCTGGCTCAGCGATCCGCTGTATGCGGTCATCGGTCGCGCCAGGTAATACCAATTACCGTTGATGATGCCGCATTGCTTAAAGCGGTTTTAGGCGTTGTGCTGCCCAGTGTGGCAATCCACAATCCAAAATCTAAAACCAAAAATGGTATAAGAGCGCGTTCGGATGGCCGATCGCAGGGCGTGGCGATGGTGTGCCGGCGCGCTCCGCCTGTGCCGCAACGGCGCGTTCGATGTGAAGTGGTGGAAAGAGGCCCTGCTCGGGCCACGGGGCGCCTCCGGCCGCTGCACGCGATCGGGCAGGGTTTGATATAATCACCATAGCAAAACCGCGGTGCACATACCAGAATCCATACGAGTGCGCCGCACAATGACAGGATGAACACAGGTTTGTTCCCGGGAGGGTTGCGCCCTCTCAAACCCTCCTGCCGGGCAGGGAGGTGGAGAACCCCGGGTTCCCTGTTTTCACATCGGCACACGTCGTTTACAGACTACGCGTGGCTCGCCACGTGATGATGCGGAATGCAGGAGCGCCTCGTGCGCCGCGATACGGCACCATCACGGTGGCAGGCCACCAGTTGAACGTACCACGCGGGGCCAGTGAGTGGAGCGGTCTACCTGCTGCCCTTCGCTTCAGGGAGAGAGTGTATGCCTGCCGTTGCCCCTCAGCCTGTTCAGATCACCTGCCCCGCCTGTGGCGTCCCCTTTCGCGCAAACATCTACACGCTGGTTGATGTTACCGACCAGCCGGCGCTCAAGGCAGCCCTGCTCAGCGGCCAGCTCAACGTGGCCGTCTGCCCGAATTGTGGCGCGGGGAGTATGCTCGGCGCGCCGCTGATCTACCACGACGCCCGTAAGCAACTCTGCCTGGTGTACTTTCCGCAGGAGCTGAATGCCCGCCCGGAGGATCAGGAACGCTTCATTGGCGAGGCGACCAGTTTCTTGATCCGCTCGCTGCCCGCCGACGCTCCGCGCGCCTATCTGCTGGCGCCGCGGCGCTTTCTGACCCTGCCTTCGCTCCTCGATGCCATCCTCGAAGCCGATGGCGTCAGCCGCGAGACCCTCGAACGCCAGCGAGCCTATGTTGATCTGATCAGCGAACTGGCCGGCGTGGTGAGCGATGAGGAGCAGTTCAGCGCCCTCGTCGCCAGGCGCCGCGCCGAGCTGACCCCGGAGTTTTTCGCGACCCTCGAGGCTTTCATTCAGGCTGTACCCGATTCGCAGGCCGCTTCGCGTGACGTGTTGCTCCGAGTGTACGAACGCCTCAACGACCTGGTGGGCGCAGGCGAGGCTGAGGCCGAGGCCGAAGAGGTCAGCCAGGCCGTCGAACGGCTGATGACCGTCGCCGATGACCAGCTTGAGCAGGCCGTGGCCGATCTGCGGCCGGTGCTCGACTATGGCTTTTTCCAGGCGTGGACCGAGCGCATCGAGGCGGCGCAGGCCGCCGGCCAGGCCGGGGAGGCCGCCCGTCTGACCGAACGCCGCGCGCGCATCCTGGCCCTGGTGGAGGAGTTGGACCGGGAAACTCAAGAGCTGTTCGAGGCCGGCAACGCCCTGCTCGCCGAGGTGCTCGAAGCCCCCGACGCGCTCGCCGCGCTCCGCGAACGGGCCGAACGGGTGGACCAGGGCTTCATGGTCGCCCTCTCGGCTAATGCCGCGGCGGCCCAACGGTCGGGACGGGAGGACCTGGTGCGGCGCCTGGAACCGCTCGCGGCAGCGGCGGTTGAGATCATTCAGAGCCGGCTATCGCCCGAAGAGCGGTTTATCAACGAATTGCTCCTGGCCGAAACACCGAAGGAAGCCACAGCGCTGCTACGCAAGAACGTGGCAAAAATCACCCCCGATCTGGTGAAGAAACTCAATGAGCTGGCCACCCAGGAAGAAGGTCGCGCCAATCCCACCGCCGCCGAGCGCCTGCGGCAACTGGCCCGCGAGGCCGGGGCAATGCTGTTTTAATCGGGTATGATGCTGGTCCTGCTGCGCTTGCTTGCCCTACTGGCGCGGCCACTGACCCGGCGGGCCACCCCTGGCCCGCCGCGCCGTGTCGTGCTGATCAAGCCTGACCATCTGGGCGATCTGCTCCTGGCTACGCCCGCCCTCCAGGCCCTGCGCGCCGCCCTGCCCGAGGCCCACATCAGCGCCCTGGTCGGGCCATGGTCGCGGCGGATGTGGCAGGGGCTGCCCGAGGTGGATAGGCTGGGCGAAATACCTTTTCCGGGCTTCGAGCGTGACGGGGGGGGCCGGCGCCACCGGCTGCGCCCCTATCTGATGCTGTTCCGTTACGCCGTGTTGCTGCGCCGCGAAGCCTACGACGCGGCGTTGATCCTGCGCGACGACCACTGGTGGGGGGCGTTGCTGGCGCTGCTGGCGGGCATTCCCCGGCGCGTTGGTCACGCCTGTCCCCGCTGCGCGCCGCTGCTCAGCGAGGCGCTGCCCCTCGACCAGGGTGAGCACGTGACGCAGCAGTGCCTTGACGTGGTGGCCCGGCTCACCGGGATTGACCTGCCGAACCACCCCGGCACGCCGTCGCTGCGTTTTGCGCCCACCCCTGCCGAGCGCGTCTGGGCCCGCGCCTGGATCACAGCCCACCTGGAACCTGTCGAACGCCTGGTGGTGATCCACCCCGGCAGCGCAGGGGCGACGAAGCTCTGGCCGGCTGAACGCTGGGCGGCTGTGGGCGATGCTCTGGCTGCGCGCTCCGGTGTGCGGGTGCTGCTCACCGGAGGCCCGGGGGAAGAAGGCCTGGTGCGTCAGGTGAGCGCCGCCATGCGCTGCCCGCCGCTGACACTGGCCGGCGCGACCAGCATCGGCCAGTTAGTGGCTCTGCTGGCGCACGCCACACTGGTGCTGGGGGTGGACAGCGGGCCGCTCCATCTCGCCGTGAGCCAGGGAACGCCGACAGTGCACCTCTTTGGCCCCACCGACCCGAAGCGCTTTGGCCCCTGGGGCGATCCGGCGCGCCATCGCGTGGTGCGCGCCGGGTTGGCCTGCAGCCCGTGTCACAACGTGCAGCGCTGCCCGCGCGGCACCGTCGGCCCGGAGTGTATGCACGCCATTGCGGCTGATACGGTCGTTCGACTCTCTCTGAGGTGAACAGAGCCCGCCCGCGGGAGGGTTTGGGCGTAGGGGCGCGGCGGCGCCGCGCCCCTACCCCCTCCCGGGAACCAACCCGCCCGCGGGGAGGGTGTGGGCGGGCGCAGCCCTCCCAAGATGGCGTTGTGCGGCGCAGTCGCGTGGACGGCTGAGGTGAACATATGGGGACACCGGGTTTCCCCATCCCCCTGCCGGTGGGGGCGCCAGCCGCTCCCAACCGCGGTTGGGCCATGCGGAACCCGGGGTTCCCCATCCCCCTGCCGGTGGAATGGCACGCCCTCCCACAAAAAACCCCATGTTCATAATCAAATGAACATGGGGAAACAGGGGCGTCCCCAGGGAGGATGTAGGAGGGCAAAACCCTCCCGGGAACCACGGTGTTGCGCCAGGATAGCCTCTCCGGCGCTGAGGAATTACGACACGCGGGCCTGTAGCAGCGCGCGCGCCACGGCGTCGAGCACGGCGGCCGGACGGTTGCCGGCGGGCAACCCGATGCGGCGAATGAGCGCGCGCCGATAGACGTGCAGTGAAGCCGGGGCGAAATGACAGAGGCGCCGGTACGGATGGCGGTGGGGGGCAGACTCCGGGAACAGGTGGACGATCATAGGTCGCTCGCTATGTTCGTGTTTTCTCTCACAATGTTATCATAGCGCCTGCGCCGCACTGCGTCAAGCAGTGTTTCCCGCGCATTTGCTGTGCATTATATTGCGATGCCGCGAAGGGCTATGGTATGCACGGCCCGTCTTTCTTGTAGCAGGGGATGGGGTTATGGGGAGAAAACAACTCGCAACGCCGCGGTAAGGAACGGCTACGGAGCGATGGGGACATCGGGTTGTGCCCGGGGCCCGCGGCGCCGCCGCGCCTCTACGCCCCAACCCTCCCGCGGGCGGGCTCTGTTCACCTCAGAGTCAGCCACGCCGCGCGCATTCGTTTATTCGTTTCCCATTCGTTGGCCCATTTCCCCCCTGCGTCCCAGGAAGCCTATCCCGGAGCAGGTGAAACCCGTTGAAGGGCTGCGCCCTCCCAAACTCTCCCGCGCGGGTTATTTTCACCTCAGCCGGTCATGCGCATGGCGCACAACGCCGCGATGACCATGGGGTATCTCTGGGAGGGCCGCCCCTTCCCTGGCCCTCCCCCGCTGGGGGAGGGACCCGGGCGCCTCCCCGCAGGGAGGGGATTGGGGAAACCCGGTTTCCCCATATGTTCACCTCAGACGGTCATGCGTATGGCGCACAACGCCGCGATGACCATGGGGGTATCTCTGGGAGGGCCGCCCCCTCCCCGGCCTTCCCCCGCTGGGGGAGGGAACCGGGCGCCTCCCCTCAAGGAGGGGGCTGGGGAAACCCGGTTTCCCCGTATTTTCACCTCAGGAGGGTTGCGCGGGGGTTTCCACGAACCGCAGGGCCTGGCGCTTCATGTAGGCCAGGATGGCGCTGATGCCATTAAGGCGCTGGGGGCTGAGGATCTGGTGCAGGCCCATCTCGACGAAGAAATTTGCCGGCACAGCCAGCACCTCGGCGGGAGTGGCGCCGCGCAGCCCTTCGGCGAGCAGCGAGGCATAGCCGCGCGTCGTGGGGGCCTCGGGGGGCACATCGAAGTGGAACAGCAGCCCTTCACCCTGACGTTCGGTGTGCAGGAAGACGGGACTGGCGCACTCGTGGACCTGTTCCATGCCTGCGCGCTCGCGCAAGTGCTCGGGCAGCGGCGGCAGCCGGTCAGCATACTCGAGCATCAGCTCGAGCTTCTCGTGGCGGTCGCAGCCCTTGAACTGCTCGATAATTGCCTGCAAGCGCGGCGGGATGGCAGCAGTCTCAGTCATTGGTCAGTCAATCTGTAGAATATAGCCCTTACCGCGCACATTGAGCAGATAGCGGGGCGTGCTCGGATCAGGCTCGATTTTCTGGCGCAGGTGGTGGATATGGGGCTTGATCAACTCGCCTGCTTCCATATCGCTGGCCTCGTAACCCTGGGCGCAGCGCACCAGTTGGGTGTACGAGAGCATCTGCCCGGCGTGCTCGGCCAGACACAGCAGCAGGCGGAACTCCGTCGGTGTGAGGTTCAACGAGCGCCCGCCGAGCGTGGCCGTCTGATGCCAGGTGTCGAGTTGCAACTGGCCGATGGTCAACTGGCGCTCGCTGGTGGAGGCGCTGGCGGCCGGGGCTGGCGCGGGCGCCGGGGCCGGCGCGGGTTGGGCGCCGCCGATGAGCTGGTCAAGCGTCTCTGGCATGGGCCCCCCGCCGGTGAGGGCCTGGGCCGCCGCGCTGATCGCGGAGATCAGCGCCGACTGGCGCAGACGCCTGGCCCGCTCGGCCAGACCCGCCGCGACCCGATCGAGGATCTGTTCGGGATCGCTGGTCTTCAACATGTAGTCGAAGATGCCCTGGTGCATCCCCTCAATCGCCGTCTCGAGGGAACCGTGCCCGGTCAGCACAATCACCATCGTATCCAGGTTGCGCTGGCGAAGGGCCTCAACCACCTGAATGCCGTTGATCCCCGGCATCTGCAAGTCAACCAGCATGAGATCGAAGCGCTGGCGGTCGAACAGCGCCACGGCCTCTTCGCCGGTGGCCGCCGCGGTCACCACGTAGCCCGCGCGACTCAACAGGGCGCTCAAGGTCAGGCGGATATTCTGTTCGTCATCAACGACAAGGACCTGGGCAGGCTGGCTCATGCTGTTTGCGCTCCGTGCCGAAAAGCACTATAGTTGGGATATCTGGCATTGCAGGCATTATAGCGTGCTGATCTTCAGGGTGTCAACGTGAGGCGCATATGGCATTCCAGCGCCGTCTGCCCCCCCTGACTGATGCGGAGATAATCGTATGGGCGAGTTAGAGACCCTGCGGGCCCGTGTAGAGCAGTTGCAGGCGCAGTTGCGGGAAGCCGAGGCCCGCGCCGAGCAACTGGCTTGCGAGGCGGAGTTACAGCACCACCGGGCCGTTCACCTGCAGGCGCGCCTCAGCGCCATCCTCTCGATCTCGGCGGCGCTGCTGCTGAGCCGCGATGTTGACGCGATTGTGCAACTGGTGGTCAACGAAGTGGTGAACCTGTTCCCGGGCACCAGCGCTGCCCACCTTTACCTGACCGATGGCGACTCGGAACGCCTGACGCTCCGCGCCGGCGGTGGCGGGTATGCCTGCGGCCAGATGGTTGGCCTGGCCAGTCTGGCGGTGCTCTCGCCGCGCGCGATGCTGCTGGTAGGGCCGGAGTTGGAGTTTGCTTTCGATCAGTTGAGTGATGCCGAGCAGGAGGAGTTGCGGGCGCTCCTGCCCAACTGGCCGCCTCAGAGCGCCCTGATCACGCCCCTGCGGCTGGACAACCAGCGCCTGGGGGCCCTGGTGCTCTACGGTGGCGTCAATGCCCACCTGTACCACCCGCGTGACCTCCCCTTTGTGCAGGCCCTCGGCGACCTGACCGCGATTGCCATTGATGAAGTGACCCAGCGCGCGCGCGCCGCCACGCTTCAGCGCGACCTGGCTATTACCCAGTCGCTCCACGCGGAGGCCCAGGCCCGCCTCAACACCGCCCAGGCCCAGTTGCTCCAGAGCGCCAAGCTCGCCGCGGTCGGCGAACTATCCGCCTCCGTTGCCCACGAGATCAATAACCCGCTCTACGCCGCGCGTAACAGTCTCTATTTGATCGAGCAGGATCTCCCCCCCGACGCGCCACAGCGCGGCTACCTCTCGATCGCCCAGCAAGAACTGGGGCGCATTGCGCGCATTATCACCCGCATGCGCGATTTCTACCGGCCCTCGCGCAGCGAACTTGCCACCACCAATATCAACAGCATCCTCCGCGAGACGCTCGAACTGGTGCAGACGCACCTGCGCCACGGGCGGATCACCACCACCACCAGCTTCGACCCCGATCTACCCCTGACTGTGGCGCACGCCGATCAATTGCGACAGGTATTTCTCAACATTATCCTCAATGCCTGTGATGCCATGCCTCGCGGCGGCGAGTTGCGGGTCTCCACCCAGTTGATCAAGGCGCGCCAGGAGGCGCCCGATACCATCGGCGTGATCATCAGTGATACCGGCGTGGGCATTGCTCCTGAGCACCGCCCGCATCTCTTTGAACCGTTCTACACCACCAAGCCTCAGGGCACCGGCCTCGGGTTGGCGATCAGCGCCCATATCGTAACCCAGCACGGCGGGCGGATCACCGTTGACAGCGAAGTGGGCAAGGGCACCACCTTCACCGTTCTCCTCCCCGTTACCAGCGACCCGCAGGAACCGTTGTCCGCCTGAGGGCGGGCGCCCACACCAGAGAACCCGGCGACTCCCGGGGGCGCCTCAGGCTGCTCCGCGCCCGGGTGCGCCCCGGCGCGCTACCCTATTTTAGATTGTAGATTTTAGATTGGAGATTTCGGATGGTAGCCTGGCGCCCAGGGCGTCCAGGTGGATTGTGGCCCAATGCTGCATGCGGAGGGTTCACATAACACTGGCAACTACCCTGCATGCCGGCGAAGCGCGGGCGTGGAGAAACCCGGTTTCTCTACGTTCATATGAGTTGACAGGCGCCGTTATTTCGCATCTGGGTGCAGTAGAGACAAATTCTCGTGTAATACATCACAAGTTGTTGCTTCGCCACTAGTAGTTGTCACCTCGTCCCATCACAGGCTACGGTGAGACTGCTACGATAGGAGCGATCGACCGGCGAGAGTTGTGACCCTGATCCTGTGCGCCGGAGGAGTGATCGCACTATGCCACCGAGGCAGATCTACATTGTTGACGACGATCCTACTGCCGCGCTGATCACCCAGCGCGGGCTGCAAACGTTGCTAGGTGAGCAATTCACCATTACGGTGGCTCCCTCCCCAAATGCGGCCTGGCTGGCCTGCGCCGATGATCGCGTGGATCTGCTGATCGTCGATCCGAGTCCCTACCTGAGCGGGGTCATGTCGCTGGTACGGGCGGTACGCACCTTTCGCCCGTCCATTCCTGTGCTGGTGCTCACGGCCTACGATACCCCCGGGCTGCGCGCCAAGATGCGCGACCTCGGCGTGGACAAGTACGTCGCCAAACCGATTGACCTGCACGACCTCCTGCCGGTGGTGACCAGCGCCCTGGCATCGCTGCCGCCGCGCCTGGCCCCCGGCCCCTCCCTCGCCACCATCAGCGCCAGCCTCGTCCACGGAAAATAACAGCCTCTTCGCCTCCACCCGCACCGCGCTGTGGTATGATGGGTGCAAGGCGTCGGAGAGGCTGTTATGCGTGGAGCACGTTTTGACTGGCGCTGGCTGGTGCTGATCGGCCTGATCGCCATTCTGGCAAATGCCCGATCCCTCCCCTGGTTCGTTACCGCCCTGGCCCTGGGCGTGCCAGGCGGCTATCTGCTCATGCTGGCCTGGCGCGCCTGGGAGGGGAACGGTGGTGGGGGCAGAGGAAATGGCCGCCGCGTTACCTACTGGCGGGGCCAGCGCATCGAAATGCACGGACCTCCCCGCCGCGTCCGCCCCGAGACGTTGAGCGCGGTGGCCCCGACCCTGATCTACGGTCTGGTGGGTCTGGCCCTTGTTCTGGCTGCGCTGGCGGTGCTGGTGCAGGCTCTGCTGTAGGGCGCGTTGGTACGTGTTCACCCTTCTCCCGGGAGCGTGGGCAGCTTGCCCATATCTATGCCATGGCGAGCGAGGCGCCCGTGCGCCCGGGGTGGCGCTATACCTCGGGGGTGAACAGCTACGGCGCGTTTAAGCAGCGGGCGCTCCAGCCTGGCGCGGTTAGTGCGGCGAGGACGCCGCCCTTCCAGGCCATCCCATGCAGCCGTGGCCGGCGGGCCGGGGTGTGCCGCCTGACCCCGAGCAAGCATGGCGCCAGCGCCCCTCGCCAGGGCGCCGGGTGATGGCACTCAGGCCATGAATCCTCAGGGGTGACGCCTTGCGACGTCACCCCTGGGGAGAGAGGAGAAGGAGATAATCCAAGTATAGCACCTTTCACGAACCTCCGGTGTGTTCTAGATTACAAATTTCATAACCTTAGCTTAATCTTTTGCAACGAGGCTTAATCAGATGGCCTTCATGGACGGCCTGCTCCAGCGCAGGCGTTTGACCACAGCGCAACAGGACAAACTCCTGGCCGAGTTGCGCGGCCTGCTCGAGGACCTCGACGCGGCGTTTGAACGCTTCGGCGCCGATGTTGACCCCGGCGATCGGCGGGCCTTGCGCGAGACAATTGATCACCTGGAGGAGCTGTTTTTGATCGTAATCGCCGGGGAGTTCAACTCCGGCAAGTCGAGTTTTCTCAATGCCCTCCTCGGCGAGCAGATCCTGCCCGAAGGGGTGACGCCGACGACCGATACGATCACCCTGCTCCAGTACGGCGAGGAGGTGAACAGCGTGCTCCGTTCCAGCGGTCTGCGCGTCACCACCTACCCCGCCGAGGTGCTGCGCCAGCTCAGCATCGTGGATACACCGGGGACCAATGCAGTCATCCGCCACCACGAGCAGTTGACGCGCCAGTTCATCCCCCGCGCCGACCTGGTGCTGTTTACCACCTCGGCCGACCGCCCGTTCACCGAGAGCGAGCGCGGCTTTCTGGAGTTGATCAAGGAGTGGGGCAAGAAGATCATTATTGTGCTGAACAAGATCGACATCCTCAGCCCCGAGGAACTCGAGCAGGTGCTCGGCTTTATCAACACGAACAGCCGCGCGCTGCTCGGTCTGACCCCGGAGATCTTTCCGGTCTCGGCGCGCCAGGCGATGCGCGCGCGCCAGCAGGAGGGTGAGGAGCGCGAGCGCCTCTGGGCCGCCAGTCGCTTTGGTGAGGTCGAAGACTACATCATCAATACCCTCGATGAAGAGACGCGCGTCCGCCTCAAGCTCCTCTCGCCCCTCGGCGTGGCCCGCAGGCTGACCGGCGTCTACCTGGGCCTCACCGAGAACCGCCTGGCAACCCTGCGCGAGGATCTGGCGACCCTCGATAACGTTGAACAGCAGCTCGGTCTGTTCAAAGACGATCTGCGGCACGACCTGAAGTACTACCTTGGCGAGATTGACCAGATTTTTGCCGATCTGGTCGAGCGCGGCGAGGTTTTCTTCGAGGAGCATATCCGCCTGACCCGCCTGCCCGACCTGATGAACAGCGAGCGGCTGCGGGCCATGTTCGAGCAAGAAGTGCTCGGTGACCTTGATCGGCAGATTGACCAGAAAGTCAACACGATTGTGGACTGGATGGTGGAGAAGAGCCTGCGCCTGCAACAGAGTGTGGACGAGTACATCAAGCGACGAGCCAGCCAGCACAGTGAGAAGCTGATCGGGAGCGTGGGCGGCAGCTTCGAGTACAACCGGCGCGCCTTGCTCGACACGGTGGGCCGCGCGGCCACCGAGGTGGTTGCGAGCTATGATAAGCAGGCCGCTTCGGCCGAGCTGGCCGACGAGGTGCGTTCCTCGATTGCCGCGACGGCGATCACCGAGGTGGGCGCCGTGGGTCTGGGCGCAATCGTGGTGGCCGTGGCGCATGCGGTCTGGCTCGATTTTACCGGCATTCTGGCCGCGACGGCGCTGGCCCTGGGGGGCTTTGCGCTGCTGCCGGCCAAGAAGCGGCAGGCAAAAAAGGCCCTGCGGGAGCGCGCCGAAACACTGCGCGGCCAGTTGCGCGCGAGTGTGGAACGGCAGTTCGAGCGCGAGGTGGATCGCTCCATTGGCCAGATCCGCGAGCGCAACGCCCCCTTCACTCGCTTTGTGCGCGCCCAGCAGGGCCAGTTGAGCGAGTTGCAACAGAAGTTCGCCGATATTGACACAGGGCTGGGTCGGCTGCGTAAAGAGATCGAGGGGTAGATCGAGCGCAGCCCCTACCCCCCTCTACCCCTGCCTTAAGAGCGGACAGAACGTATACGCGCCGACGGGCGGTATGGCGTTGGGAGGCGCTGGTTGGTCCTCACCCCCGGAGACCAGAGCCGCGCGCGGGCGTTCCGGTGCGGTACAAGCCTCGCTAGCTCGGATGTTCTGTCCGTCCTTAAACTACCCCTGCCCGTCAGTTAGCCCAGCGGGCCAGCCCCCGTCTCATCGAATTGCAGCACGCCTGGGATTGCCGCGATGGTGGTCCCGTGCGCTCTGACCGTGGCGCGCCCGGGGCCGGTTGAGGCCCCCCGGTATCAGAAAGCGCTCCCAACCTTTCAATTCGGTGAGAAAAGTTGACAGAGCCACTGCCGAACGCTACCCTGTAGGGGCAAGCGTTTGCCGGCGCCTGCGCTGGCGCGGATCAACACGCCTGACGTGAACTTTTGGGGAAACCGGGTTTCGCCATACCCCTGTCCACGGGGTGGCAAGCCCTCCCCACTGGGAGGGTTTGGGAGGGCTGCGCCCTCCCAGAAAAACCTTATCTTGTCATTGTGCGGCGCAGCCGCATCGTCGTCGATTACGGATGATTCTGGCCGTCTATGGATCTGTCACGTCTCTGGGCGCGGCTCAATCCCCTGACCTCGCCCTTTGCGTTGATCGACATCCTGGTGGTTGCACTGCTGGTCTACTGGCTGCTCGGGATTGTGCGCGGCACCCGGGCGGTGCAACTGCTGCGCGGCATCGGCATCGTGCTGGCGCTGACCATCTTCGTAGGCACGGTTGCCCGCGATCAACTCCAGACCCTGTCGTGGCTTCTCACCACCATTGTTACTCCCGCCCTGATCGTGGGTGTGCCGGTGCTGTTTCAGCCGGAGCTGCGGCGCGCCCTCGAGTCGCTGGGGCGCTCCAGTGAACTGCTCAGCCGCCCCCTCTCCGGCGCCAACCGTTCCGAGCTGCTCGAGACGATCAACAGTATCAGCCGCGCCGCCACACAGCTCTCGCAACAGGGGGTGGGCGCGTTGATCGTCATCGAACGCAATTCGCGTTTGCAGGAATATGCCGACCGTGGGGTCATCCTTGACTCGCGGATCTCTACCGCCCTGTTGTTGAACATTTTCTACCCCAATGCCCCTTTGCATGATATGGCAGTGATTGTGCGCGGCAATCGCATTCTCGCCGCAAATGTGGTCCTGCCGCTGAGCGAAGATGTGATCGGGCCACGACGCTACGGGACGCGCCACCGCGCCGCGAAAGGGATCAGTGAGCAGACCGATGCGCTGGCCGTGGTGGTTTCCGAGGAGACCGGGGCGATCTCACTCGTGCAGGACGGACGGATGGCCAGCTACCTGACCGAGGCGCGCCTCCGCACTATGCTCGCGGGATTGCTGAGTGTGCCGCTGGAAGCTGAGGGAAAGTAATGGGCCTGACCATGAACGTAGAACTATCAACGGATAGACAGGGGCATGTCTAGTTTTCGCGCCAGGCTGTTGCGGGTCGCGCTGTCGGTTGGCCTCAGTTTTTCGCTCTGGGCCTTCGTCTCATTCAGCCAGAACCCCGAAGAGAGTGTGACCTTTTCCGATCTGCAACTGGAGGCTGCCGGCCTGGAGGAGGGCCTGGTGATTGTTGATGCCAATGGCGTGCCCACCCAGGCGCTGCCGCAGGTGGATGTGGCGCTGGTCACCGACCGTCGCCAACTGGCGCAGTTGCGGCCGGTGGACGTGCGGGCGGTGATCGATCTCAGCAATCTGGGGCCGGGCGATCACATCGTGCCGGTGAACGTTCGTCCGACCCGTAACAATATCTCCTTTACCCCTCGCCTCGTCGATCCTTCGTCAGTGCCCATCCGGCTCGAGCAACTCAGCGTCCGTCCGGTGCCAATCAGTCTCCAGGTGCAGGGCAACCTGCCCTTCAGTTTCGAGCAGGGCAAGCCGAGCATCACCTTCGGCGGAAACCCAATCGAGGTAGTGGAGGTTCGCGGGCCGTTGAGTCGCGTGGAGCGGGTCGTCGCCGCGGGCGCCATCGCGAATATCGAGCAGTTGCGGGCCACCTATCTGGCGCCGCTGACACTTACGGCGCTGGATGGGCGCGGGCAGACGGTGGAGGGGGTGCAACTCAGCCCTGCGACGGTCACGGTGGAGATCCCGATTAAACCGGTGGTGGGACTGAAACTGGTGCCGGTGCAACCGACGGTGATTGGCCTGCCCGCCCCTGGCTACGCGATTACCGGGGTAACCGTCAACCCACCGTTGATCGCGGTGGCCGGCAGTTCCGGCCCGCTCGATCTGGTGGATGTGCTCCGCACCGAGCCGGTTAACGTGAGCGGCGCCCGCGCCCCGCTCGAGCAGACGGTGCCGATCATCTTCCCTGAAGGCACCTCGCCCCGCGAAGGCGAGCCGGATCAGGTGCGGGTAACGGTGCAACTGGCGCCGGTGACCCTGCCCTTGCAGATCCAGTTGCCGGCGCCGGTGACGCTGGTGGGCCTCGCGTCGGGGTTGCAAGCCAGTGTGACCCCGCTGGCGCTGGAGTTGACGCTGGCAGGCACGAGCCAGGCGCTTGCAACGTTGAGCCAGGCGCCGCTGCGGGCGGTCGTGGACGTGAGCGGCCTTGGCCCCGGCGGCTACCGTTTGCCCGCCAGGGTGGATCTGCCCCCGGGCGTCAGTCTGAGCGGCGCCCCGCCCGAGGTGCAGGTCACGCTGCGCTTCCCCGCCACGCCGACGACCACGCCCGACACGGGTAGCCTGGAAGGGACGCCGACGCCGGAGCCAGGCGCCTCACCAGAGCCGGGCGCCACCCCCGAGGTAACGCCGACACCGTAGGCGCCGGCCTCGCGCTGGCGGGGAGTTCCTGCCAGGGGCGCTGGAGGTGCGTGCAGGAACACCGTCGGGCTACGCCTGGGTTGATGGACGTTGATGAAGTAATCGGGTATGCCCGCCGCTGCTATCCGCCCCTCGCCCTCGCTGGTTTAAGGGTGGACAGAACATCCGAGCCAACGTGGCCTGTACCGCATTGGAACGCCCCCGCGCATGGCTCTGGTCTCCCCTCTCCCTGAGCGGGCTATACATTACCCACATGTCGCACTGCGTTATGCACTCGAATGTTGCGGAACGCGTCCCAATGCGGTAACCAGCCCTGGCCCGCGGGAAGCCCCTCGCCTCGGGGGCAACAACGCGTCTGCGTTATACCGCATGAGGAAGCCATCGGCAACGTTGTGGGCAATGTATCGGCTGGGCGGAGAGAGGGGGAGGGCCTCCCTCACTCCTGCCCCCCGCGCTAGCCGAGCTGGAGCGGGAGGAGCAGGCTGCTCCCGCCCCCCTCTCCACCGTTAGGTGGAGAGGGGGGCTGGGGGGGTGAGGACCTGCCCACCCCTGAGCGCCCGCCGCCGCTTCCAGTTTGACACCCTCCCGGGGGCGTGTTAGAGTCGCGCGTATCTGCGACATTTCTCACACAGTGCAGACGCCGGTCTGCGCAGCATGGCGCGGCGCGAACCGGCGTGGGTCGGTTAGTCAGGGTAAGGAGAAGATGTACAGCACGCGAAGGAGAGAGCCGTGAGCGAGCGATTGGGAACCCCTGAGCGTCCGTTGCGTGTTGCAATTGTCGGCGCGGGCCCCGCCGGGTTTTATGCCGCCGAGGCCCTGCTCAAGCAAAAAGATCTCGCTTGTCGGATAGACTTCTTCAACCGGCTGCCTACCCCGTATGGACTGGTGCGCGAGGGGGTTGCGCCTGATCACCAGTCGATCAAGTCGGTGACGCGCGTGTACGACAAGCTCGCCGCCGCGTCGAATGTGCGCTACTTTGGGAACGTGACCTTTGGCCGCGATGTGCTGCATGCCGATCTGCGCCAGCACTACGACCAGATTATCTACGCTGTGGGCGCTCAATCGGATCGCAAAATGGGCATCCCTGGCGAGGATCTGCAGGGGAGCATGCCGGCGACGATCTTCGTCGGCTGGTACAACGGCCATCCCGATTACCGCGACCTGCCGATTGATCTCTCCTGCGAACGGGTGCTGGTGGTGGGGAACGGCAATGTGGCGATGGATGTTACCCGCATCCTGGTCAGTGACCCGGAAGAACTGGCGAAAACTGACATCGCCGACCACGCGCTGGAAGTGCTGCGCGCGAGCAAGGTGCGCGAGGTGGTGATGCTGGGTCGCCGTGGGCCGGCCCAGGCAGCCTTTACCAACCCTGAGTTGAAGGAGTTCGGCGAGCTTCCCGGGGTAGACGTGATTGTTGATCCTGCCGACCTGGAGCTTGACCCGTTGAGCGAGGCTAGCCTGGCCGAAGACAAGACGGCGGCGAAGAATGTCGAGATGTTGCGCGCCTACGCCGCCCGGGGGAGCACCGGCGCGCCGCGGCGGATTGTGATGCGCTTCCTGGTTTCGCCAGTCGAGGTGATTGGCAAGGACGGCAAGGTTGCCGCAGTACGGATCGAACGCAACCGGCTGGTTCAGGCCCCCGATGGGAGCATGCGCCCGAAAGGCGCCGGCGTGTACGAGACGCTGGAGTGCGGCATGATCCTGCGCTCGGTGGGGTATAAGGGCGTCCCGCTGCCTGATGTGCCCTACGATGAGGCCACCGGCACCATTCCCAACCGCGGCGGGCGGGTGATCGACCCGACTACCGGCGAACCGGTGCCTGGCGAGTATGTGGTCGGCTGGGCCAAGCGCGGCCCCTCTGGCGTGATCGGCACCAATAAGCCCGATGCCGCCGCGACGGTCGCCCTGATGCTCGAGGATGCGCCCGGGTTGCCCCCCGCGCCTGGCGATGGCAACATCGAGAGCCTGCTGCGCGAGCGCGGCGTGGACTTTGTGAGCTACGCCGACTGGAAGACGCTCGATACCCACGAGACCAGCCGGGGTGCGGCGCAGGGGCGTCCGCGCGTAAAGGTCACGCGGGTGGACGAGATGATGGAGATTATCCACGCCGGGCGGCAGGCGTAGCACGGGCGAAGCGTTGCCGCCCGGCGGCCGCCCCGGGGCAGGAGAGCGAGAACCTCTGGATCAAGGAGGACTAACGTTCGCCTCGATCCGGAGACGGGCAAGAGCGTTTCCCGGGAGGGCCCGGTTCTCCCACCCCCCATCGTGCCGATCTGCGCGCCTTCCCGGTGTAACGTCCAGACGCCCATGCGCATCGTGATGCTGGCGCCGTTCGGCATACGCCCCAAGGGGACGCTGCTGGCGCGCATGCTGCCGCTGGCCCGCGCCCTCATCCACCGTGGCCACGCGGTGAGCATTGTCGCGCCACCGGTACACAACCCCGAGGACGCCGCGACACGCGTCGTTCACCACGGTGTGCCGGTGATCCACACGGCGCGGGTGCGCGCTGGCCCCTCCGGCGCGCTGGCGCAGAGCGTCGCAATGCTGCGGCAGGCGCTGGCCGAGCGGCCCGATGTGCTGCACCTCTTCAAACCGCGGGGCTTTGGCGGTCTGGCTGCGCTGGCCGCCCGCGGCTTGCGCCCCGGCCTGCCCCTGGTGGTGGACGCCGACGATTGGGAGGGGTGGGGCGGCTGGAATGACCTGCTGCCCTACCCGGCCTATGCCAAACGACTCTTCGCCTGGCAGGAGCAGGACCTGCCGCGCCGCGCCGCTGCCGTTACGGTCGCCAGCCGGACCCTGGAGAGCCTGGTCTGGGCTATGGGCGTGGCGCCAGCGCGGGTGTTTTACCTGCCCAACGGCCTGGCTGCTCCCTCCGTGCCGCCCGCGCCTGCTACGGCCCCCGCGGCTCAGTCACCGGCACTGCTGCTCTACACGCGCTTCTGGGAACTGGACGTCGCCGAGGTGGTCGCGGCCCTGGCGGCCATCCACGTGCGGCGGCCCGAGGCGCGCTTGATTGTGGTGGGACGGGGTGAGCGGGGCGAGGAGCGGGAGTTGCGCGCCCGCGCCGAGCGCGCGGGCATCGTCGCCATGCTCGACGAGCGGGGCTGGCTCGACCCGGCGCAGATCCCGGCGGTGCTGGCCGAAGCCCGAATCGCCCTGGCGCCCACCCGTGATACCCTGATCAACCGGGCCCGCTGTTCGGCCAAGCTGCTCGAGCTGCTCGGCGCTGGACTGGCGGTGGTGGCGAGTGATGTGGGTGAGGCCCGCACCTTCATCGAGCACGAACGCAGCGGCTTGCTGATCCCCCCTGACAATCCGGGCGCCCTGGCCGCCGCAGCCCTGCGCCTGCTCGATGACCCGCCCCTGCGCGCCCGCCTTGCGGACGGAGGGCGCCAGGTAGCGGCGCGGTTCACCTGGGAGGGCCTGGCTCCGGTGGTAGAGCGCGCATATGCGGTCGCCCTGACGTGAATGCAGGGGAACCGGGGGTTCCCTGCGCCATCGTTCGAGAGAAGTCTGGGAGAGCGCAGCCCCCAAACTCTCTCCTCAAGGAGGGGCATCGGGAAACCCGGCTTCCCCAAACCCTGACCAGTGTTGAGGGCGCCCGGCGCCCCGATGGGCAGGGGCGTGGGGCAACCCGGTTGCCCCCTATCCCAACCGGTGTTGAAGGCGCCAGGCGCCCCGATGGGCAGGGGCGTGGGGCAACCCGGTTGCCCCCTATCCCAACCGGTGTTGAAGGCGCCAGGCGCCCCGATGGGCAGGGGCGTGGGGCAACCCGGTTGCCCCCTATCCCAACTGGTGTTGGGGGCGCCCGGCGCCCC
>CAKZKA010000079.1 GCA_937120965.1 uncultured Chloroflexota bacterium | reverse complement strand
CGGGCCTCTCCAGCGAAGCTGGAGCGCCTGCGCTGAGCCTGTCGAAGCGGGGAGACCAGAGCCGTGCGCGGGGGCGTTCCAATGCGCTATAAACCACGTTGGCTCGGATGTTCTGTCCGCTCTTAAAGTAGAACTGGAGAGCCGAACGCCAGACGGTCAGGCGGGTTGGAACGACAGCTCAGCCTGTTGCGCTGCCGTGTGTTTCGGGCGCCAGCACGTCGCGCAGGCCGTCGCCGAGCAGGTTGAAGCCGGTGACGCTCAGGGTGAAGGCCAACCCCGGGAAGAAGGCCAGCCACCAGGCCGTGTCGAGGTAGTCGCGCCCGGTTGCCAGCAGGGCGCCCCATTCGGGGAGGGGGGGTTGTGCGCCCAGTCCGATGAAGCTCAACCCTCCGGCAGCCAGGAGCATGGTGCCCATTCGCAATGTGATGAGGACGATCAACGGCGACGCCAGGTTGGGCAGGATGTGGCGCCAGAGAATGCGCGTGTGGCCGATCCCCAGCGCCCGGGCAGCTTCCACGTAGAGCGCGTGACGGGCCGAGATGGTTCCGCTGCGAGCCACACGGTAGAACGAAGGCATACCGACCACTCCCAGGGCGATCACGGTAGTATCCAGCGAAGGACCCAGGCGCGCCACCAGCACAATGGCGAGCAGCAGTCCGGGAAAAGCCAGCCAGATGTCCATCGTGCGAGAGAGGATCTGATCGCCCCACCCCCGATGATAACCCGCCAGCAGCCCCAGCCAGATCCCCGGCGCCGCTGCTAAGAGTACCGACAGCAGCGAGATGTACAGCGCGATCCGCGCGCCATAGAGTACGCGGCTGTACAGATCGCGCCCGAAGGCATCGGTGCCGAAGGGGTGCGCGAAGCTCGGCGGCTGTAACCGCAGCGCGGCCTGGATCTGGTCAGGTGGGTAGGGAGCTATGAATGGTGCGAGCACACCGGCCACCACAAGCATCCCCACCAGTGCAGCGCCAACCAGCATGTTGGGTCGCACGCTGAACCGGCGCCTGCGTCGAGCCGCGCCGGGCGCAGCAGCAGGCTCGCCCCGGCGACGCTTCAGCGCCCGACCAGCGGGCTGCTCGAGGTTGAGTGCCATAGTGGTCAGATTGCCTCGTGCCCGACTCGGGGGTCGAGCCAGGCGTGGATCAGGTCAACGGCCAGGTTCAGTACCTGGTAGATCACCGCGATCAGCAGCACCGCGCCAACAACGACGGGAACATCGCGGTCAAAGATGGCCTGTACGACCAGTCGTCCCAGGCCAGGCCAGGCGAAGATGGTTTCGATAATGAACGCGCCGCCCAGGATATGGCCGAGGTACAGACCAAGGATGGTGATCACGGGTAGGATGGCATTGCGGAAGATATGATCGCGCCACACCAGCAATGGCCCGAGGCCCTTGGCGCGCGCGGTGCGCACGAAGTCGGCGCTGCGCACATCAAGCAGGCAACTCCGCACGAGCCGGGAGAGCAAGGCGATCGCCGGCAGCGCCAGGGTCACCGCGGGCAGTACCAGGTGCGCCGGGCTGCCAGCGCCGAACACCGGCAACCAGCCCAGCCTGAGCGCAAACAGTTGGATCAGCAACAACGCCACCCAGAAGGAAGGCAACGACTCGCCCAGCGTTGCCGCAGCCATCACAGCCAGGTCCAGGTACCCCCCTGCACGCACCGCCGCAAGTGTTCCGACGAGCAACCCTGCCGCCAGTGCCATCCCCAGCGCTGCCAGCGCCAGCTTGAGCGTGGCCCCGAACCGTTCGGCAAGCAGGGCTGCCACCGGACGACCTGAGACGACCGATGCGCCCAGGTCGCCACGGAACATCACCCCCTCAATGAACCGCGCATAACGCACGAGCAGCGGCTGGTCGAGGCCCAGTTCCCGGCGCACGGCGGCCAGTTGTTCCTGCGAGGCCAGGTCACCTGCCAGCGTCTGCGCCGCATCGCCGGGCACCACATCGAGCAGGGCAAAGACGATCAGGCTAACGGCGAGTAGCATCAGTACTGCCCCACCAATCCGCCTGAGCACATAACCAGCCATACGCGCCTCAGATATGGTTCAGAGCCGGGTGTGGGCTTGATCCTCGCTCCACGGCGCCCCACAGCCAGTTCGTAGCTCTGTCAAGGTGTGGCGGGTGCATGCCGTCTGATGAACGAGAGTGCGCTCGTCGCCTCGCAGCTTCACCCCTCCCCGGCTCCGCGCCTCCACCGATCCGGTCTCCAGAGTAGTGGAGGCGGGGAGCGGAGGAGTTGGTGGATCAAGCCAGCTTGAACCGTGGGTTACTGGGTAAGCACTTGAGCCTCATTGAGCAAAATACGCCCCATAGAGGCCAGATGATAGTTCTGAACCCGCTTGTTGATCGCCAGGACATCTACAGGAACATAGAGCGGTTGCCAGGGCGCATCAGCCATAATCAACTTCTGGGCTTCGACGTAGTAACTGGCGCGGGTGGCTTCGTTCAGCTCGCGTGCCGCCTGGTCCAGCAACTCGTCAACCCGGGGGTTGCTGTAGCCGAAGCGGTTGGAACTGCCGATGCGGCTGGAATGCAGATTGACGTTCAACACATCGGCGTCGTTGCGATCGTAGCGCCATAGCAACAGGTCGTACTGGCCCTCGGTAGCTGCCTTGGCCGCGGTAGGCGTATCATACTGCTGGATGGTTACGTTGACCCCGATGGCCTTCAACTGGCTCTGCAACAGCGTCGCAACATCTTCATTCGGGGCGCGGGCGAAGGTGAGCAGGGTCAGGTTCAACGGCTGGCCATTGCGCGTAAGGGTGCCATCGGCGCCGGGGGCAAAGCCGGCCTCGGTCAACAGCGCGCTGGCCCGGGCCGGATCATAGCCCAGTTCGTACTGTTGCAGGCCGGGGTCAAAGCCAGGCAAGGTGGGCGCCATCGGCGCGAAAGCCACCTGTCCGGTGCCGCCGAGGGCTACTGCGAGGATCTCTTCCTTATTGACCGCGTGGGAAAGCGCCTGGCGCACCTCCACCTCATCGAGGGGCGCTTTCGCGCAATTGAAGCCCAGGTAGATGAGGCTATTGAGACGGGTTTCGATCAGCTCGACTGATGGATCAGCCTTCAGCTTCTCAATATGGTTCGGCGAATTCACGAAGATCAGATCGACTTCACCCGCCTGTAACGCTGCCAGTTGCGTACTGGCGTCGGGGATCACCTTGAAGACCACCCGGTCGAGGTAGGGCGCGCCAGGGTTGGTAACCGGCGCTGGCGACCAGCGATAGTCAGGATTGCGCTCCAGCACAACCTCGGTTCCTTGTTGCCAGGCAGCGACCTTGAACGGCCCGCTCCCCACGGGTTGCTGGCCGAATGCATCGCCGGCAGCCTCAACCGCCGCAGGGCTGACGATGCCGGCATAGGGGGTTGCCAGGGTGCTGAAAAAAACCGCCGAGGGCTCGGTAAAGGTGAAGCGCACTGTGTAATCGTCAAGAGCCTCCACATCGGTCATACTGGCCAGGCCCTCGCCGGCTGAAGTCTTCGCCTCCTTGAAGCGCTTGAACGTGAACGCCACGGCCTCGGCGTTGAGGGGCGTGCCGTCGTGGAAGGTCACATCGTCGCGCAGGGTGAAGGTAACACTCTTGCCGTCGGGGGCGATCTCCCAGCCCGTGGCCAGGTACGGCTGATAGGAGTTGTCCATATCGCGGAACACCAGGGTGTCAAAGATGTAGGGAAGGATGACGTTCTGACCCGAGCCAGGGGCGGCATGGGGGTCGAGACTGGTCGGTTCGGCGGTAATGGCGCGCGTGACAGTGCCGCCGAGCACCGGTGTCGGCGCCGGCGCCACAGTCGGCGCTGCCGGGGCCGCGGTCGGCGCAACCGGCGCAGCCTCCGTCGGAGCAGGCGGCGCCGCGGTTGGCGCCACAGAGGGAGCCTGGGCCGCCGGGCCACATCCCGCAAGGGCAACGAGCAGCAGCAGGGCAAGCACGAACATGGTACGCATCCTGAAACCTCCGTCGGCTGTGGGTAGTACAGAGTCTGTTGTACCTTTAATCATCAATGCTAGCATGAGAAGCAATATCTGCAAATGCTGTGCATGATGACGCCGAACGGCTTTGAGGCATCAGAATGCGAAAGAGCAGGTTCGCTCTCCCTGCCCGGTTATGAACTCTTAACCCCGGTATACTGGCTTTTCGCCCGTGAAGTGCCGGGCGATCGCCGCGGCAAAGCCGTCGAAGGAGCTGAAATCGTCGGCGACCACAGCAGGGGGCGCCCCCACCCGACGGGCATGCGCGGCGGTGTAGGGTCCAAAACAGCAGATCACGCAGCGGTCATAGTCCTGCGGGCCACTGACCATTGCCAGGAAAGCGGTGATCTCAGCGGCGCTACTGAACGCAATCGCGTCTATTGCTCCCTGGCGAATCAGTGCTAGCTCAAGGGTGTAGCGCGCCCCATCAAGCGCCCGTGTCCGATACGCCGGCACGCGGGTTACCTGCATCCCAAGGCGTTGCAGGTCAGCAACGAAGGTAGGAATAACATCAGGTTCAGGTACCCCTTCCACAACCGGCGCGGGAACGAGGATGGTGGCGGCGCTCCCGGCGAGCGTCGCGAGGCCGATGACAATGCCGCGTGGACTGGGCTCCTGGGGTATCAGATCCACGCGCAGACCACCTTCAGCGAGGCGTTCGGCATCTTTGCCAATCGCGGCGAGGCGTGAGGCGTTTAGTGCCGTGGGCGGCAGTCCGAGCTGCTCGCACCGGTACAACAGCGCCTCGATACCGTTGCGACTGGTGAAGGCGATCCAGTCGAAAGCTGCGCACTGGCGCAGGCAAGCATCAAGCGCCGTGTAATCGTCGAGCAGCGTGGTCTCGATGGTGGGCATGAGGACGGGTAGACCGCCCTGAGACAGTATGGCAGCGGCAAAGCGTGGCGCGTAGGTGCGCGGGGCGGTGATGAGCACTCGCCTGCCGAAGAGCGGCAACGCTTCAGACGGGAAAATGCCCTTCACGGACCGTTTAGCTCGCGCTTGAGGAGTTTTCTGCCCCCTGCGCCAGGGCGCTGAGGACGGCGGCGCGCCCGATCATGCCCACCAGGCGCCCCTCCGAATCTACCACCGGCAGGCGCTTGATTTTATAGGTCATCATCAGGCGAATGGCCTCGCTAATCGGCGTTGCGGGGGTCACCGTAAAGACCGGGCTGCTCATCACATCGGCGGCGGCGCGGCCCTGCGCTGCCACTTCCAGCTCTTCGGGGCGCTCACCGCCGGCGAACCAGGCCGCCAGGCGCTGTATTGCCCCGGGCTGCACGCGCCGCCCCGCGCGCCGCAGAACATCGCCGTCGGTGATAATCCCTACCACGCGCCGGTCTTCGTCAATGACCACGACTCGCCGCTTCTCCGTCTCCAGGAGCCGGTCGAGGGTTTCCGTGAGAGGTGTGTCGCGATAGACAGTCGGCACGTCGGTGATGGTCAACTCGCCGACCGTCGCCGGGGCGCCCTGGGGTAGCTTCAGCGGCTGCTCGGGACGCTGACGCACCCCCTCGGCCACGGTTTTGAGCAGGTCGAGGCGGCTGACCATCCCCATCAGGCGCCCGCTGGCATCTACCACCGGCAGCCGCTTGAGATCGTGGTCGTTCATCACCGCGGCGGCCTGGGCCAGGGAGGCGTTTTCAGGAAGGGTGACCGGGTTCGGCGTCATCAGGTCAGCGGCGCGCTGTGGTTTGGCCGCAAGTGAGGCTACGCGCTCGCTCCGCACTTCGATGGGTAGCAACTGCTTGAGGCGCAACGGCAGGGTTGTCACCCCCCGGCTCAACAGATCGCCATCGGTGATGATGCCCGCCACGCGCTGCCCGGCATCCACCACCGGCACGGCCCGCAGGGCCCGGTCGATCAGCAGTCTGACGATCTCCGAGGCGGGAGTGTCGAGTTGTACCTGTGCCACATCGCGGCTCATCACATCGGCGACGGTGAGGTGCCGGGGAAATGGCCCCGCAGCGCGATGGCTGGCCTGCACAACCGTGACCGGGGTGAGGGTGATCATCCCCTCGCTCACCAGCTCGCGCAGGGTGGGCAGAACCCGGGCCACCCGTTCGGCGCGGTCAATGAAGGTGATGATCAGGGGCAGATGGCTGGGCAGTTCCACCGCGATGTCGGTGTGCACCACGCCGTGGATACCGTAGCCGCCCACTCCGCGCAGGACCGTCGCTCCAGGGCAGCCAGCCTCGCGGAGCGTGTCGAGAATGCGGAGCGAGAGCGCGCGGCCACGCAACCGATCGCTTTCATCAATGTAGATCCAGACCTGCTGGCAAGTTTCCTGCTGCATAGAGGTCTCCTTCCGCGCCGTCGCGGATCACGGGCCGAGCAGCCGCGCCAGGCCCGCCCCGAGGAACACCGCTGCCAGTCCTACAATCACACTGCCGCCGATGTACAGACTCGCGCCGAGCCAGTCGCCGCGGGTGAACAGGGTGAAGCTCTCGTAGCCAAAGGTCGAGAAGGTCGTAAAACCGCCGAGCAGGCCGGTCACCAGGAACAGGCGCAACGGCTCGCTGAGGGAGAGGCGGGTGGCGGCAAGGGTCAGCAGGATGCCAATGGCCAGACAGCCCAGGATGTTCACCAGAAAGGTGCCGTAGGGCCAGGTAGTACCGAGGCGCTGCGCGGCCCAGGTGGAGAGGCCGTAGCGCAGGTTGGCGCCAATGGCGGCGCCAAGCGCAATTGCGACCACGTTGAACATGCGTAGCCTCTTTGCAGGGCGCGGACACAGTCAACCCACGTGCCGGGGTCATTCACTATGCTGTATTGTACCGCAGAAGTGGGGAAACGGGGGTTGCCCGCGCTCCGACCGGCAAGCGCAGCGTGGTATCATAGGGCAATGCGACCTTCAACCACATCTGTCACGGCGGCGGGCGCGGAACTGCGGCAGCGCGCCCTGAGTTTTGTGCTGCTGATGGGGCTGGTCAGCCTGCTGGCCGATATGGTCTACGAGGGTGGGCGCAGTATCAGCGGTCCCTACCTGGCGTTTCTGGGCGCTAGCGGCACGATCGTGGGCCTGGTGGCCGGCGCAGGCGAGTTGATCGCCTACGGCCTGCGGCTGGTCTTCGGCTACCTTAGCGATCGAACCCGGCGCTACTGGGCCTTCACCATCGCCGGCTACGCCACTACGGCGCTGGTGGTGCCGGCGCTGGCCCTGGTGGGGAGCTGGCAGGCGGCAGTGGTGTTGCTGACCCTGGAGCGTATGAGCAAGGCGCTCCGCAGCCCGGCGAAGGACACGTTGCTCTCCTACGCCACGCGCTCGATCGGTCACGGCAAGGGCTTCGGGCTGCACGAGGCCCTCGACCAGATCGGCGCCATCGTCGCCCCGCTCACGCTGGCTGCCGTACTGGCCTGGCGCGGCAATTACCGCCTCGCCTTCGCCCCGCTGCTGATCCCGGGAGTGTTGACGATCCTGGCGCTGCTGGTGGCGCGGGCGCGCTTTCCGCAGCCTGCCGACCTGGCCGGCGCAACGCCACTCCTGACCTCGCGCGGCTTCGGAAGCGATTTCTGGTGGTACCTGGCGGCGGTCGGGCTGATCGCCGCCGGATTCGCCGATTTCCCCCTGATCGCCTTTCACCTTGAACGCACTGCGGTGGTCTCCTCCGCCTGGATCCCGGCGCTCTACGCAATGGCGATGGCGGTGGACGCGGGAGCGGCGCTGCTTTTCGGCGCGTTGTTCGACAGGATCGGCTACGCGGCGCTGCTCCTGGCGGGGGCGCTCGCGCTGGCCTTCGCGCCGCTGGTGTTCCTCGGCGGGCCGGTGCTGGTGGCCCTGGGTATGGCCCTCTGGGGCGTGGGCCTTGGCGCGCAGGAGTCGATCCTGCGTGCCGCCGTGGCTCGACTCGCCCCGGTGGAGCGGCGCGGTACGGCCTTTGGTCTGTTCAACACCGTCTATGGCGTAGCCTGGTTCGCCGGCAGCGCGGCGCTGGGCTTGCTCTACGACCTGGCGCTGCCAGCGCTGATCGCCCTGTCGGTGGGCCTGCAGGCCCTGGCGCTGCTGGTGCTGGTCGGCTTGGCGCGACGGGGCGCGGCGGGCCGCTGAGGCTGCCCCGCGCGCACCAGGTGGTGCTGGGTAGATGCTCGCATGCGCCTGAGCGCCCACGGCACAGCCTGCGGCGGATGCTGGTACAATAAGGGACGCCTCCTCCCTGCGGGGAGGGTTTGGGAGGGCGTAGCCCTCCTTCATTCTGGCGTTGTGCGCCTCGCGAATACTGAGGTAAACATACGGGGAAACCGGGTTTCCCCACGCCCCTGCCTGCCGGGGCGCCAGGCGCCCCCAACACCGGTTGGGACATGGGGAAACCGGGTTTCCCCAACCCCCTCCCTGAGGGGAGGGTTTGGGAGGGCGAAGCCCTCCCAAGAACACGTATTTTCATTCTAGTGTTGTGCGCCTCGCGAATGGGGACTGAGGTGAACATACGGGGAAACCGGGTTTCCCCACGCCCCTGCCTGCCGGGGCGCCAGGCGCCCCCAACACCGGTTGGGGGACGGGGAAACCGGGCTTCCCACGCCCTCCCTGCGGGGAGGGTTTGGGAGGGCGTAGCTCTCCCGGGGACCAACCTGTTTGCATCACAGGGGGCTGTCCATTGCCCCGCGCTCCCTGCGCGATAACCGGTGGGGAACGATAGACGAGTCTTGTGAGGAGGCGACCAATGACGGACAATCGCCGCAGCCGGATGATCACCGAAGGTCCTCAGCGCTCGCCCAACCGGGCAATGCTGCGCGCAGTGGGCTTTAGCGATGAGGACTTTCGCAAGCCCATCGTCGGGGTAGCCAATGCCCACAGTACGCTGACGCCGTGCAACGCCGGGCTGGGTGCCCTGGCCGCGCGGGCCGAAGCCGCGATCCACGCCGCCGGAGCGATGCCCCAGGTCTTCGGCACGATCACCGTCAGCGACGGCATCTCGATGGGTACCGAGGGTATGAAATACTCCCTGGTCAGCCGGGAGGTGATTGCCGATTCGATTGAGACGGTGGTCAATGCCCAGCGGATGGACGGCATTCTGGCCGTCGGCGGTTGTGATAAGAATATGCCGGGGGCGCTGATTGCCATGGCCCGGCTGGATATTCCCAGCATTTTCGTCTATGGCGGTACGATCAAGCCCGGTCATTACAAGGGCCGTGATCTGACCATTGTGAGCGCGTTCGAGGCGGTTGGCGAATTCAGCGCCGGCCGGATCGATGAGCACGAATTGCTGGAGATTGAGCGCCACGCCTGCCCCGGCGCCGGCTCCTGCGGCGGGATGTATACCGCCAATACCATGTCTTCGGCCATCGAGGCCATGGGTCTCAGTCTGCCCGGCTCCTCGACTATGGCTGCCGAGGACCCGGAGAAGGCCGAGAGCGCCGCCCGTTCCGGCGAGGTGCTGGTCGAGGCGATTCGCGCCAATCGTACTGCGCGCCAGATCCTCACCCGCAAGGCCTTCGAGAACGCCATTACCGTGGTGATGGCTCTGGGCGGCTCGACCAATGCCGTCCTGCACCTGCTGGCTATCGCCTATGCCGCTGAGGTGCCGCTCACGATTGACGACTTCGAGACCATCCGCGCGCGGGTGCCGGTGCTCTGCGATCTGAAGCCCTCCGGGCGCTACGTGGCCACCGATCTGCACCAGGTGGGCGGGGTGCCGCAGGTGATGAAGATGCTGCTCAACGCTGGCTTGCTCCACGGCGACGCGCTGACGATCACCGGGCAGACCATCGCCGAGACCCTCGCCGGCGTGCCCGACGCGCCGCCGGAGGGCCAGGAGGTGATCCGGCCCTTCGAGGCGCCGATCTATCCGCAGGGCCACCTCGCCATTCTGCGCGGCAATCTGGCCGAAGAGGGCTGCGTGGCCAAGATCACCGGGATCAAGCAGCGCCACATTACCGGCCCGGCGCGGGTTTTTGATACGGAAGAATCCTGCCTGGAGGCGATTCTGGCCGGCAAGATCGTCGCCGGTGACGTGGTGGTGATCCGCTACGAGGGTCCCCGGGGCGGGCCGGGTATGCGCGAGATGCTTGCGCCGACATCGGCGATTATCGGGGCGGGTCTGGGTGATAGTGTGGGCCTGATCACCGATGGGCGCTTCTCCGGCGGCACCTACGGCCTGGTTGTTGGCCACGTCGCTCCGGAGGCCGCGGTGGGTGGCACGATCGCCCTGGTTGAGGAGGGTGACAGTATCACCATTGACGCCGATGCCCGCCTGCTCCAGCTCAACGTCTCCGCGGAAGAACTGGCCCGCCGCCGGGCAGCCTGGACCCCACCAGCCCCACGTTACACCCGCGGCGTGCTGGCCAAGTATGCGCGCCTGGTCTCTTCGGCAAGCCTTGGCGCGGTGACCGATCTGCCGGAAGCCTGGTAGCTGGCCGCGGGCGTGGAGGTGTGTGGAGATGTGGAGGTGTGGAGATAATAGCGACACCTCTCCAGCTCCACACCTCCACACCCCCTACGGCCCTGATCTGACACGGGGAGGACTCCGTGGGTGTTGATGTCTCGCAAATTGGCCTGGGCCTGCTGCTCAGTACGGCCATTGGCGGGCTGGCCTACTGGCGCCAGTCGCTCACCATGGGGGGCTGGGCCGGCGCCATTCTGACCGGCACGGCCACGCTGGGTTTTGGCGGCTGGGCCTGGGGTCTGGCGTTGATCGCGTTTTTCATTAGCAGCAGTGCGCTGTCGCACTACAAGGAGCGCATCAAGGAGCAGCGCGCGGCTGAGAAGTTTGCCAAGGGTGGCCGGCGCGACCTGGCCCAGGCCCTGGCGAATGGCGGGGTCGGAGCGTTACTGGCGCTGCTCTACGCCCTGCTCGGCGGGCCGCCGATTCTGCTGGCCCTCTTCATCGGCGTGATGGCCACCGTCACGGCCGACACCTGGGCGACAGAACTGGGCGTGCTCAGCCCGCATCGCCCGCGCCTGATCACCACCGGGAAGCCGGTCGAGCCGGGCACCTCGGGCGGGATCTCCGTCCTGGGCACAACGGCCTCGGCCCTCGGCGGGCTGCTGATCGGCGCGGTGATGGTGTTGAGCTTCGGGATCGGTCAGACGCTCGCTGGCCAGCCGGTGGTATGGCAGTGGTGGATCCTGCCCGCTGCGGTGCTGGGCGGTCTGGGCGGCTCGCTGGCCGATAGTCTGATGGGTGCGACAGTGCAGGCGATCTACCGCTACCCGAACGGTAAGGAGACTGAAAAGGCGGTTGGCAAGGACGGTACGCCTAACACCTTCGTGCGTGGCTGGCGCTGGATGAACAATGATATGGTCAACCTGCAGAGTTCGCTGGTTGGCGGGCTGATTGCGGTGCTGGTGTTCCTGGCGCTGGCCTGAGATCTTTGTTGGCGATCACCCAGGCGGCGAAGCGATCACCGACCACGGCATGGGCAGGAAAGCCGCAGGCTTCGATCATCTGAACGATCTCTGCCGGGGCGTAAAAGGTGCTGTCCATCAGCATCAAGCGTTCAGCCAGGGCTACGAGCTTCACCACTCCAAGGCGAATATCCGGCTCTTCGATGACCAGCCGGCCGCCGGGGCGTAATACGCGCAGCAACTCGCCGATAGCCGCTGCGGGCCTGGTGAAGTGATGCAGCGCATCAACAACCACGACCCGGTCAAAGGTTGCGTCAGGGAACGGCAGGCGTGTGACATCGCCGGCCAGGGTCGCAAGGCCCCTGGCCCGCGCCTGCCGCAACATCGGCAACGAGCGGTCCAGCAGCACTACCTCGCCAGCCAGGTCGCGCAGATGGACTGCCACCCGTCCGGTGCCCCCGCCTGCATCGAGTACACGCCCCCCCGGGGGCACAGCCAGCACCTCCCGCAGCCGGTCCAGGTCGGGTGGCCCGATGATCCGGTCGTAGAGTGGGGCGATCAGGTCGAAATGATCGATCATTTCTCTTCCTTACATACGGTCGCAAGCCTGCAATCGCGCTGGGGTTTGTCAACCAGGTTGTGATGGATAGTTTTTTGCGGGGAGGGCTTCGCCCTTCCACGCCCCCTCCCGCCACGTTCATCACAAGTATCGTGGCAGACCACTAGCGCCCGCCGCCCAATCGTCCTCCCGAAAACCGGAAGAGCAGCGCGTCCCAGGTGTTGCCGAGCAGGTTCCCGATCCAGATCATACACAGGGCGCGCTCGATGGCGCGGGCCTGATCGTCACCGTAAATTGTCGCCAACCGCGCCTGGAGTTCCGGCGACGCCTGGCCGCCCGCTTCAGCCCACTGGCGGGCGTAGAGCAGCGCCGGGATCTCGGCTGCGGGCGCCGTGGCGGCATCGCCCTCGAGCAGGTGGCTAATCTCCCGGGGCGCCAGGCCGCTGAGCTGGGCGACGTAGCCGTGGAACGCGGCACAGTAGCGGCAGCGGTTCACAGCGGTGACGGTGAGCATCAGGCGCTCGCGGAGCGCCGGGCTGATCGAACCGGGGCCACGCAGCCCCGCCAGACGGCGCAGATCGCTCCAGAGCGCGGCGATACTGCGGTAGTAACGTTTGCGGAATGGTCCTGGACGCGCGGTTGAGAACATGATCCGGGTCTCCTGGCTCGTTGGTCCGTGAGGTAGCGTTACCTCCACATAGGCTGAAGCGCGCGCTCACGCGTGCAATCCTGGCAAAAAGACGGTCGGGCTGGGCACCAGTAAGGGGCTGTGGCTCTTAAAGGCCTCGGCGTAGGCGACCCCGAAGAGGCGGCCCAGATAGGCATCTTCGGCTTCGTAGAGCGTTAACAGACGGTCGCCCTCTTCCACGCGAAAGATCGAGCCATACTCGGCCAGGGCCGCGCGCTTGCGCTCGTAGGTATCGCTCACGTCCACGGCAAAGGCAAAGTCGCGGCCCCAGGGCGGCTCCATTTTACAGTGAGGAAAGAAGAGCCGCTCGACGTTCCAGGGCTCCGTATCGGCCAGCAGCTCGCCCCCGGGCACCCGTTCCCAGTGATCCAGGCGAGCGTAGAATACCGCGGCGCTGAGGAGCGAGCCTGCGGCGGCATGATCGGGGTGCACGCAGGCATCGGTGGTGCCAAAGACGATCTGGGGCCGGTGGAGACGGATCAGTCGCGCCACCTGCATCCGCAGAGGGATGGTATCGCTCAGGAGCCGATCCTGCCCGTTGAGAAACATGCGCTCAGCTCCAAGGATGGCCGCCGCGCGCCGGGCCTGGGCCGCGCGCTCTCCCGGTACGGCAAAGTCACTCGGCTCGCCGTCGCAGAGATCGACCAGCAGCACGCGCAGCCCTTCCTCCACCAGGCGCGCAATCGTTCCGCCCATCTGCACCTCGGCATCGTCGGGATGGGCAGAGATGACCAGCGCATCGTATGACATCGTTGTCCTCTTTTTTCGTTGTGACCGCATTAGCCTATCTTATTATACTGATGCGGCAGATTTGTGCAGTGTTACAGGCCACCGGAAGCGCTGGATTCGCGCTTCCGGTGTGATCGGCTATACTGAGGTGAACATACGGGGAAACCAGGTTTCCCCATCCCCCTGCCTGTGGGGGGTGCCAGCCGCTCCCAACAGCGGTTGGGACATGGGGAAACCGGGTTTCCCCACCTGCGGTGAGCCTGTCGAACCGCACC
>CAKZKA010000078.1 GCA_937120965.1 uncultured Chloroflexota bacterium | reverse complement strand
GGCGCCCGCCCCAGAAAGTGCGACGATCGGGCCAGATTGCACTCTCCATAACTTTTGTCCCCTTTCATTGACCCGACTCAGACGGCTGTTTCCGCCGCTTGTATCACACCCTGGTACGTGTTCGCATGTGGGATAAGGCGTCACCCCGGGTGCGCGGGCGTCTCGCCCGCAATGGCCTGAATGCGGGCACGATGCCCGCGCGCCCAGGAGAAGGGTGAACACGTACTCATACCCTGGTGGACAGGGCAGGTAGCTGTCATTGTAATGAACCATTGGCGCCTCCGGGCCTTTCCCCGTGTGCGCGCCAAACAGAGCCAGGGCCATCTCCGACCTGTGTTGAGCGCCGCGGCCGCCGGATTATGAGCGGACCGCTACCTGGCCCACGGCTTGCTAACTACCGGGCCAGGCTACAGCCGTTCCACACGGGCGCGCAATTCGGCCGGCAGGCGCCCGGTGGCATTGCGCGTGTCCACCACTGCCGGAGCCAGTTCGACGATCCGCTGATACGGAAAGGCGCTGTGGGCGGTGATGATTACCGCGCAGTCGCAGCCTTGCAGCAGTTCATCGGTGAGGGGCGTAGTCTCGTAGCTGCGCCCGTCGTGGGTCTCGAAATGGCGCACGTGAGGATCGCAGGTGATGACCACGGCCCCTTCAGCGGTCAGCAGGTCCATCACCTTCAGGGCCGGGGACTCGCGATAGTCGTCTACATCGGGTTTGTAGGCCACCCCGAGAAGCACCACAACCGAGCCGTTGAGCGGCTTGCGCTGGCGGTTGAGCACGCGGGCGATCAGATCGCGCACGTGACGTGGCATCTGGGTATTAATCTCGCCGGCCAGTTCGACGAAACGCGTGTTCATATCGTAGGCGCGGGCCTTCCAGGTGAGGTAGTACGGGTCAATCGGGATGCAGTGACCGCCCAGGCCCGGCCCTGGCGTAAACTTCATGAACCCGTAGGGCTTGGTGGCAGCAGCCTCAACCACCTCCCAGACATCGAGGCCCATCCGGTCGCACAGCAAGGCCAGTTCGTTGACCAGCGCGATGTTCACTGCCCGAAAGATGTTCTCGAAGAGTTTGGTCATTTCGGCTGCATCAGGCGATGAGACCGGCACCACCTGGCTGGTGATGTGGCGATAGAAGGCTCCGGCCACTTCGGTGCAGGCCCGGGTGACGCCGCCAACCACCCTGGGGGTATTCTCGACGCTGTACCCCTTGCTGCTGGTCTGCCCGGGATCGATACGTTCAGGCGAGAAAGCCAGAAAGTAGTCCTGCCCCACCTGGAGACCGCGCGCGTCAAGGCGCGGCTGGACAACCTCGCGGGTAGTGCCGGGATAGGTGGTGCTTTCGAGGACAATCAATTGACCCGGGCGCAGACTGCGGGCAATGGTTGCGGCGGCGTCTTCGACGTGGCGCAGATCGGGATCGCGCGTCGAGTTGAGCGGTGTAGGCACACAGATGATCAGCACATCGCAGGTAGCCATCCGCTCGACCGCGGTGGTGGCCTCAAGGCGACCGCTGGCCCGCAGGTCGGCCAGCGCCGCGCTGGACACATCGCCCACGTAGCTCTGACCGGCGTTAATCCGGGCGACCCGTCCGGGATCCACATCGAAACCCAGCACGCTGAAGCCCTGGACCGCGGCCCGCACCGCCAGCGGCATCCCGACGTACCCCATCCCGATAATTCCCACGACGGCGCTGCGCGCCGCAATTTTCGCCAGGAGTTCGTGTTGGTCGCTCATAGTCAATCTCTCTTGCACGGGGCCCGATGGGCGAAACTGCGAGAAACCGCGCACCCTCGTGGCGCGCGTATGACAATGGAAGCAGGATCACCTGCGCCACATCCGGCGGGTACACCTGCGCCCACGGCACGGGCGGCTACCCGTTACCGTGGCCTGCCTGTCTGGTCGATGCAACGGGTTTCCCGGAGAGTCGCGCCCTCCAGAACTGGCCCGTCCAGGGGCCCGACCACACGGCGCTTTCACGCAGTATCACTGGCGCATTGTACCGCAGTTATTGGAGGCGCCTGCATGGGGGACGAGGTGCGGTTAATGCAACATCCTTTGGAGAAACTTGCCCTCTGGCGCGCTTCGGAGTACGATACCTTCACAACGAACGCTTCCCTCAACACGAAAGGTGCAACACAGTCATGGCCCCTTCAGCTCTGATGGGCGCCACGGTGAAGCGCAAGGAAGATCCGCGCCTGATCCGCGGCGCAGGCGCCTACGTCGCCGACCTCAAACTTCCCGGCATGCTCCACCTGGCGCTGGTGCGCAGTCCCTACGCCCACGCCCGCATTCGCGGCATTGATGCCAGCGCAGCGCAGGCGCTGCCCGGGGTCGTCACCATGGTTACCGGGCGTGACATGCTGCCCCTGTGCGACCCGCTGCCGCTGGCCAGTTCGGGCGAGGGCAGCGAGGGAGGTGAGGTCTACACCGGGCGGGTGCGTCACGTGCTGGCCGTTGAGCGCGCGCGCCACGCCGGTGAGGCCGTCGCCGCAGTGGTGGCCGCCAGCTATCCCGTGGCGGTGGACGCCGCCCAGACCATCGAGGTGGACTATGAGCCCTTGCCGGTGGTCAGCGATCCGTTGCAGGCCCTTGCCCCCGGCGCGCCGCCGATCTTCGAGGGGCTGAACGACAACCTCGATCACCGCCGCCGGCGCCAGAAGGGCGATGTGGAGGCAGCCTTCGCCGCCGCCCACGTCGTCGTGCGGCAGCGGATGCTCAACCAGCGCCTGGCCGGTTTCCCGCTGGAGGGGCGGGCCGTGCTGGCCGCCCCTGACCCGACCACGGGCGGCGTCACCCTCTACTCCAGCACCCAGACCCCCCACCAGGTGCGGAGCGAGGTGGCGACCGTGTTGCGGCTCAACGAAAACCAGGTGCGGGTGATCGCTCCCGACGTCGGCGGTGGCTTTGGAGTGAAGATCGGCAGTTATCCTGAGGAGCATCTCTGCGCGGCCCTGGCCCTGCAACTCAACGCCCCCGTGCGCTGGGTCGAGAACCGGCTGGAGCACATGCTGGCCACCACCCACGGCCGCGCCCAGATCTGCGACATCGAGGCCGCTGCCGCTGCCGACGGAACCATCACCGCCCTGCGCATGCGCATCGTGGCCGACCTCGGCGCCTACCCCCTGGCTCCAGTCCTCCCCGATCTGACCACGGCGATGGGCGTTGGGGTCTACGCCATCCCCAATGTGGACCTGGAGGCCGTCAGCGTGTACACTAACACCACCCCGGTGGCGGCCTACCGCGGCGCCGGGCGACCCGAGGCGGCCTACTACATCGAGCGCGCGATGGACCTGGTGGCCGCCGAACTGGGGCTTGACCCGGCGGCCGTACGGCGTCGCAACTTCATCCCCCCCGACGCCTTTCCGTACAAAACCCCCACCGGTCTGACCTACGACAGCGGCGAGTACGACCGGGCGCTGAGCAAGGCCCTCGAGCGCGCCGGGTACGCGGAACTACGCCGCGAACAGGCCCACCGGCGCGCCCATGCCGACCCGGCGACGCCACTGCTCGGCATCGGCATTGCCTGCTACGTCGAGATGTGTGGCTTTGGCCCCTACGAAAGCGCCCGGGTCAAGGTCGAGCCTGGCGGCGCAGTAACCGTCAGCACGGGCATTTCACCCCACGGGCAGGGCACGGGCACCACCTTCGCCCAGATCGTCGCCGATCAGCTCGGCGTAGATTTCGACCAGATCGTCGTGCGCCACGGTGACACGGCCACCACGCCGATGGGCATCGGCACGATGGGGTCACGCTCCCTCGCCGTTGGCGGCGGGGCGTTGATGGGCGCGCTCGCCCGGGTGCGCGACAAGGCCATCCGTATCGCCGCGGTGATGCTCGACGTTGGCCCCGAGGAGATCGAACTCTGCGAGCGCTGCTACCGGGTGCGCAGCGCGCCTCACCGCGCCCTGTCCCTGGCTCAGATCGCCGCGCGCGCCTACAGCCGCAAGCTGCCCGCCGACATTGACTGTGGTCTGGAAGCCACCGAGTACTTCCGCCCGCCGGACTTGATCTACCCCTTCGGCGCCCACGTCGCCGTGGTGGAAGTTGATCCGGAGACCGGCGAGGTGCGCCTCCGCGACTACATCGCGGTGGACGACTGCGGCCCGCGCATCAGCCCGCTGATCGTCGCTGGACAGATCCACGGCGGGCTGGCCCAGGGCATCGCCCAGGCCCTGCTGGAAGAGGTCGTCTACGACGCGAACGGGCAGTTACTGAGCGGCTCGCTGATGGATTACGCCGTTCCGCGCGCCGACTTCTTCCCCCCCTTTACGCTTGACCAGACCGAAACGCCTACACCGCTCAACCCGCTGGGGGTGAAGGGCGTAGGCGAGGCGGCGACGATCGGCTCGACTCCGGCCGTTGCCAACGCCGTCATTGACGCTCTGGCTCACCTGGGTGTGCGCCACCTCGACCTGCCGCTGCGTCCCGAGAAGGTGTGGCGGGCGATGCGCGGACGGAGGTGAAGGCCCTTTCGAGCCTGTGCCGTGCGGCCTTCGACCGTTTATCTTCGGCTACGGGTGCGTCACGCGAATATCCACGACCCGCTCGACAACCGGCGTGATCTGCGCGCGCACCTCATCGGGTGTCAGGCCGGCGACCTTGAACGTTACCGTGCTATGACCGGGACTTTCGCCGGCAAAGGTGCCGAGGGCGATGATATTGCCCCCGGCGCTGGCGAGCGTCTGGGTCAGCCGGGCAAGCTGGCCCGGCTCATCGAGCACGCGCACCTCACAGCGCACCCCGGCGTCGCGCGCGCCCATCAGTTCGAGAAAAATCTTGAAGAGGTCGGTCTCGGTGATGATCCCCACCACTTCGCCACCGCGCACCACCGGCAGCCCGCCGACGCGCCGATCAACCATAACCCGCGCCGCTTCCTCAATCGGCGTATCTTCGGTAACCGTAACCACGTCGCGGGTCATAATGTGCTCGATGGTAAGTTTGCTGAGCAGATAATTCAACTCCCAGACGCTCAGGGTCGTCGCCTGCGAGGGCGAGGCGTTGAGGAGATCCTTCATCGAGACGATCCCGACCAGTTTGCCGTGGGAAACCACCGGCGTTCGCCGGATGCGCTCGGTACGCATCAGGTGCAGCGCATCGTTGATCGTCGTCTCGGGTGTAACAGTGATGATCGGGCGCGACATCCGCTCGCCGACAAGCATGGCTACCTCCTCGTAGACCATCCGGCACTCTCGACACACAATGGATGGGCCGCCGGCGGCCCTCTGGTTACTATAGCATATTCCCCTGCGGTTGGCAGTGTGAACCCCGCAACCCGCGGATGACGCCACTCCAGCAACGGAACGCACCGTTCCGCGCAGAGCGAAGTATAATACCCGCAGCCAGCTATGAGGTAGCGCATCCGGCGCGCCCGTGAAGGGAAACCCGCGGCGCCCACGCCCCTCCCTGAGGGGCGGGTGTAGGAGGGCGAAGCCCTCCCAGGAGAATCTCTTTTCATTCCTGTAGCGTGCGGCGCAGCCGAATGGACGGCTGCGCCAGCGAGGAGGACGGCATGAATGAAGTGGTGATCGTCGGCGCGGCCCGCACGCCGATCGGCAAGTTCAACGGCGCCTACGCCGGTCTCAGCGCAACTGATCTGGGGGCCGTGGCGGTGCGCGCGGCCGTCAGCCGGGCGGGGATCGATCCGGCCAGCGTGGACGAGTGCATCATGGGCAACGTCGTGAGCGCGGGGCTGGGTCAGGCGCCGGCGCGCCAGGCGGCGATCAAAGGCGGGCTGCCCGCCAGCGTCAGCGCCTTTGCGGTGAACAAGGTCTGCGGCAGCGGTCTCAAAGCGGTGATGCTCGGCGCGGCACTGATCCGCTCTGGCGAAGCCGAGGTGATCGTGGCCGGGGGTATGGAACACATGAGCAACGCCCCCTACCTGCTCCCCGGCGCGCGCCACGGTTACCGCCTCGGCAACGGCGAACTGATCGACGCGATGGTTCACGACGGTTTGTGGTGCGCTTTTGAACACCAGCACATGGGCAACGCCGCCGAGTGGATCGCCCGCAGCTTCGCGGTCACCCGTGAGCAGCAGGACGGCTACGCGCTCCAGTCACACCAGCGCGCCATTGCCGCCATTGACGGCGGACGCTTTGCCGACGAGATCGCGCCGGTTAGCGTACCTGGCCCGAAAGGCCAGACCGTGACGGTGGACACCGACGAGTGCCCCCGCCGCGACAGTTCGTTGCAGGCCCTGGCCCGGCTGCGCCCCGCCTTCGAGGAGAACGGTACCGTCACCGCGGGCAATGCCCCCGGCATCACCGACGGCGCCGCGGCGCTGGTGCTGATGAGCGGCGCCCGCGCCGCCCGTCTGGGCTTGACACCCCTGGCGCGCGTGGAACACGCCGCCCAGGCCGCCGTGCCGCCGCGTGAGGTCTTCACAGCGCCGCCGCTGGCTATGGAGCGCCTCATGGATCGCGCCGGCACCACGGTGGATGATTACGACCTGTTCGAGTTGAACGAGGCCTTCGCGGCGCAGGTGGTGGCCAATATTCGCGCCGGTCACCTCGATGTGGATCGGGTCAATGTCAACGGTGGCGCCATCGCCCTCGGGCACCCCATCGGGGCCAGCGGCGCCCGCGTGCTGGTGACGCTGATTTACGCCCTGCGCCAGCGCGGCGGCCGGCGGGGTATCGCCTCGCTCTGCCTGGGCGGTGGCGAAGCCGTGGCCCTCGCCGTTGAGGTCTTCTGAAGATAGAGGAGACCGGGTTTACCCACCCTCCTGCCTGCGAGGGATGGCAAGCCCTTCACACCGGGGAGGGTTTGGGAGGGCGCAGCCCTCCGAGGAGCATTGTTTAACAGCGGTTGGAGAAGAGGGGAAACCCGGCTGCCCCATATGTTCATGGAGCTTGAGATGGACCGTCTCACACCAGAAGCGATTCTCCGTGACCTGGGAACCACGATCCTGCCTGGCAACGTGCAATGCTACGACACCGTCGGTTCGACCATGGATCTGGCGCGCGAGTGGCTGAGCACCCACACAGAGGAGCGGGGGCCGTTGCTGATTACAGCCGAGGTGCAGACAAGCGGCCGCGGGCGCCTGGGCCGTCGCTGGGAGGCGCCCATTGGCACCGCCCTGCTGACCTCGCTGGCCCTGCGCCCTTCCTGGCTGGCCCCCGAGCGCGGCGTTACCCTGGTGTGGATGGTTGCCGTGGCCCTCTGCGAGGCCATTGAGGCGATCACCACCCTCCAGGCCGCCCTCAAGTGGCCCAACGACGTGCTCCTCCCCGTTGGAGCATCGGCGCCGCCGGCGCCCGACGACGACGGGGGGGAACCCCGGGTGCAACCACCAGGCTGGGCCAAGACTGCCGGCATTCTCCTCGAAGTCGGCCTGGGTAAGCAGGGCCTCAACTGGGCCATCATCGGTTGCGGGGTGAACGTCAGCGCTGCGCCGCCGCCGGAAGTCTCGCGCTACCCTGCCACAAGCATCACCGCAGCCGCTGGCGCGCCCGTGGCGCGTCTGGAGTTGCTGCGGGCCTTCCTGCGGCGCCTCGACTACTGGTACAGCCGTCTCAGCACCGGCGACGAGGCTGCGCTCTTCGTCGCCTGGCGAACGCGCCTGCTCACCCTTGGTCAGGAGGTGCGCGTCGAAACGCCCGACGGCCTGGTGACCGGCCACGCCGAGGACGTGGACGAGACCGGCGCCCTGATCGTGCGTGATGATGCGGGAAACCTCCACGTGATCGCCACCGGCGATGTGGGGCTGACGTGAACATCGGGGAAACCGGGTCGCCCCATGACCCGGCCCATTGGAGGATATGCAGCTTTCTGCACCCCTTCTAGCCTGCTACCACGCGGGGTTGGGGAACGAGGGCCGAGTGCGCCCGGGTTCAATCCGCCCCGAGGAAACCTGTTATCGTACTGATGGCGGGCGGCTTCATGTGTTATCATTACATAGACACTCTTGCGGCTTCGTCACACAACGACGGGTTATCTGGGAGGGCGCGGCCCTCGCAGACTGTCCCTACAGGGGGGACGTGGGGAGCCTGTGGAGATGCGGAGATGTGGAGATGAACGCAGGGATACGTTGGAGGTTTTACCTCTCCACAGCTCTACCCCTCCAGAGTTCTCCACCTCCACAGAGAACCCCCGATTCCCCTACGTTCACGGTATGAACTTTGAGTATGGAAATCAGGTAGTCGGCGCTCACCCACGCCGTGGGCCTGAAGGCCGTGGCTACGGCTGCGAATACTGCTGACGCGGGCTACCCGATTCATTCATCAACAACCATAACGAGGAGGAGGCGACCCGTGCGAATCGCCGTCGGTAGTGATGAGCGCAACCACACGACCGATGCGCTGGTGGAGGAACTCCAGCGCCGGGGTCATGACCTGGTATTGATTGGCCCCCTTGCCGGAACCAACGAGGCATGGCCGGAGGTGGGACGCGCCGTGGGTGAAGCGGTGGCCTCCGGCGAGGTCGAGCAGGGGATCGTCTGCTGTTATACCGGAACAGGCGTAAGCATTGCTGCCAATAAGGTGCCCGGGGTACGGGCCGCACTGTGCCACGACGCGCAGACGGCCGCCGGCGCGCGCAAGTGGAATGATGCCAATGTGCTGGCGTTGAGCCTGCGCACAACCACGGCTGATCTCGCCCGCGAGATCCTCGACGCCTGGTTTGCTACCAGTAGCCCGCCTGAGGAGCAGCAGTATATCGATCAGGTTCGGGCGCTTGATGCGCGACGGAAGTAATACCAGGGTAATACCAGATGGTTATAGATCACCCGCTGCAGCTCGTGCTGCCCACCAGGATCAGCCCACCACAGTTCCTGGATATGTGGGTACCGCGTGAGCGTTTGCTGAGCGAGCTTGACGCCATCACGGCACAGGTGACGCTGATCATCGCTCCGGCTGGCTTCGGCAAGTCTACGCTCGTGGCGCAGTGGCTGCTGAGTCAGATCCGCACGGTCGACATGGCTCGACAATCAGGCGCAGCGCGGCCCCCCGTGGCCTGGTTGACGCTCGATGAGCACGACCAGGGCGGCCTGCGGGTGCTGACCTATCTGGCAGCCGCAGTGGAGCGCGCTGTGCCCGGCGCGCTCGCCGCTACCCTCGAGT
>CAKZKA010000077.1 GCA_937120965.1 uncultured Chloroflexota bacterium | reverse complement strand
GCGCCCTGTGGCGCCAGGCCCTCGAGCGGCAGGGACCGGAGGCTGCGAAGGCCACGCTTGCCGGTCTGGAGGGGATGCTCAACACGGCCACGCAGCTCGAACCGCGCTGCGCGAAGCTGGGGCTGCAATGCGGCGCCCTGTGGCGCCAGGCCCTCGAGCGGCAGGGACCGGAGGCTGCGAAGGCCACGCTTGCCGGTCTGGAGGGGATGATCGAGCGGGCCACGGCGCTGGAGGCCGGGTGCGAAGCCCGGGGCGTGGCGTGCGTTGCGCTCTGGCGCCGGGCCTTCAACCTCCAGGGAGCGGCGGCCGCCGAGCAGACGCTCGCCGACCTCGAGCAGTTGCTCGATGATGCCGCTCGGGTCGAGCAGGACTGTGAAAAGGTCGGGTGGCCCTGCGCGCGGGCCTGGCGCGACAGGCTTGGCAGCTCCGGCCCTCAAGCGGCGCTGGAGGTGCTCCACGCCCAGGAGCAGGCCCTGGGCGAGCTTGCGGCAATCGAAGGCGACCTTGCCTCTCCTGTCTTCCCTCGCATCCTGCCACCGACTGCAGAGGGCAGCCCGCCTACGCTGGCGCCCCTGGCCGAGGCAAAGCGGTTGTTCGAGGCCGGAGAGGTGCAGCAGGCTCAGGAGCTGCTCAGGGCAATGCAGAGCGAGCGCCAGGAACGGGTGCGGCGGTGGCTGATCGGCGTGGCTGCGCTCCTCGTCGTCCTCGTGGCCGCGCTGGGCGCGCTGCTGCTGATCAGGCTGCGGCAGCGCGCAGCGGGGCGCAAGGGAAGCCAACCCTGAGATGAGGGTTTGGAAGGGCTACGCCCTTCCGGGAGAACCGCTCTCCTGCACGACCGTGCGCTCCAGCAGCTTCACACATGCGTAGATCGCATCAATATGCGGCGTCGGCGCACCGACCAGGCGTCCAAGCTCGATCACCGCGCCCACCATGGCATCAATTTCGGTTGGACGGCCCGCCTCAATATCCTGAAGCATCGAGGTCTTATGGGCGCCGACCTCCTCGGCGCCCTTGATGCGCTGGTCAATGCTAATGCCAAACTCCACTCCGAGGGCCTCGGCGACCTGCTGGGCCTCAGCCATCATCGCCACGGCCAGGGCGCGGGTGAGCGGTTCGGCGACGATGGCATCGAGGGTGGCGCGGGTGAGGGCGCTGATCGGGTTGAAGGCCAGGTTCCCCCACAATTTGATCCACAGCTCATTGCGGATGCGCGGCCGCACGGGAGCCTTAAGTCCGGCGGCGGTCATGAGGTGAGACAGGCGCAACACCCGTTCGGTGCGAGTGCCGTCAGGCTCGCCGAGGGTGAAGCGGTTGCCTTCGATATGGCGGATGACGCCGGGGCGGGCAATCTCGGCAGCCGGGTAGACCACGCAGCCGATCACGCGCTCGGGTTCGGTGCTGGCGGCGATCTGCCCGCCCGGGTCAACGCTTTCGAGACGGCGGCCCTCGTGGGGGCCACCGTGGCGGTAGAAATACCACCAGGGGATGCCGTTCTGCGCGTAGACCACCGCCGTATCGGGCGCGTAGAGCACGCGCATTAGAGCGGCGAGGGCGGGCAGGCTCTGGGCCTTGACGGCAACGATAACGTACTCGTGGGGGCCGGCCTCGGCCAGATCGGCAGTGGCGCGGGCCGGGCGCACCGTCTCGCGCTGCCCATCGGCATACTCGACGCTGATGCCATGGCGCTGAATGGCTTCGAGATGGGCGCCGCGGGCGATCAGCGTCACCTCGGCGCCGGCGCGGGCCAGCTTCACCCCGAGGAAACCGCCGATCGCCCCGGCGCCAACGATACAGATCCGCATAGCTCAGAGCTTCCGCAAATAGACCCGCTCCAGCGTATGCCGGGGACCCTTCTCGAGGATCAGATCGGCCCGCTCACGAGTCGGCTCGATGTTCTGCTTCAGGTTCACATAGTTGATCTCGCGCCAGATGCGCCGGGCGGTTGCCACCGCCTCATCCACGCTCAACTCGGCGTAGCGACGGAAGAACGACGACGGATCGCGGAACGCCGTCTCGCGCAGGCGCAGGAACCGCTCGACGTACCACTGTTGCAGCAAAAGCTCGTCGGCGTCCACATAGATCGAAAAATCGAAAAAGTCGGAAACAAACATCTGCGGTGCGCGGGAGGCGCGCCCGCCACGTTGCAACACGTTCAGCCCCTCGACGATCAGAATGTCGGGCCGGTCGATCACCCGGGTCTCGTAGGGCACAATATCGTAGATCAGGTGTGAATAGATCGGCACCTCCAGGCGTGGAACCCCCGACTTGACATCGGCCATGAATTGCAGCAGCCGGCGGCGATCGTAGCTTTCGGGGAAGCCCTTGCGGTGCATGATCCCGCGCTGCTGGAGCACCCGGTTCGGGTAGAGGAACCCATCGGTAGGAACCAGATCGACCCGCAGGTTGCCGAACTGGCGGCTGAGGAGCACCTGGAGGATACGGGCGGTGCTGCTCTTGCCTACAGCGACGCTACCGGCAATACCGATGACATAGGGCACCCGACTGGTCGAGGGGTAGTCGAGAAAGACATTGGTCACCTGATACAGTTGTTGTGAGGCCTCGAAGTACAATTGGAGCAGCCGGGTCAGGGGCAAATAAATATCGGCGACCTCCTGCATCGAGACGGTATCGCTCAGACTAACGAGATGTTCAAGTTCCTCTTCGGCGATCGGCAATTCAGCGCCGTCACGGAGACGCGCCCATTCGGCGCGGGAGAATCGCAAGTACGGGCTGAGGCGGCGTTCGTCGGCGAACACGGTGGCCATGGGTCTGTCCTCATTCCTGCGAGTGCGCAAGGCACGCTGATGCTAGAAGCGCTGGGGAGCGCAGGCATCGTCGCCAGCCGCGTCCCGTCGATTGGTACTACTCGGCCAGGCCGAGTGTTCTGGCCATAGTGATGCGTTGAAGCTTGCCCGTGGCGCCACGGGGGAGTGCTTCGAGGACGTGGATCCGGCGGGGTACCTTAAAATCGGCCAGGGCGCGGGCGCAGTGGTCGCGCAGATCGCGTTCGGTGGCCTCGGCTTTGAGGACCACGGCGGCATGCACCTCTTCGCCCAGGGTGGGATGGGGAACGGCAAAGGCCAGAGCCTCGGCCACGGCGGGATGACGCAGGAGCACATCGTCAATTTCCAGGGGTGAAATCTTCTCGCCGCCGCGATTGATCAGTTCCTTGATCCGCCCGGTGAGCACCAGGTAGCCGTCATCATCGAGGTAGCCCTGGTCGCCGGTGCGGAACCAGCCGTCTACGAAGGCTGCGGCGTTAGCCTCCGGGTTGTTCTCGTAGCCGTCAACAACATTGCCGCCCCGCACCACCACTTCGCCCTTCGTTCCGGGGGCGAGCAGGCGGCCGGTCTCGTCCATGATCCCCACGTCCACACCGAAGCCGATGCCAACGCTGCCGGCCTTGCGCGGGGCGGGCGGGAGGGGATTGGAGGTCATCTGGTGGCTGGCCTCGGTCATGCCGTAGCTTTCGAGCACCGGCGCGCCAAAGACCGCCTCCATCCGTTCCATGACCACGGGCGGCAGGGGGGCGCTGCTGGAACGGATGAACCGGAAGCGATGGGCCTGGATCGCGGCCAGGTTGCGTTCGGCCCGCGCGAGGAGGGCCTGGTGCATGGTCGGTACGGCCGAGTACCAGGTGGGGCGGAACGCTTCGACCCACTGCCAGAACTTCAGGGCATCGAAGCCGGGCGGGCAGATCACCGTGCCGCCGCTGGCCAGCGTGCTCAACAGTGAAGCCACGATGCCGTGGATGTGGAACAGCGGCATCACGCAGAGCGCCCGGTCGGCGGGGCCAAGCTGGTAGGTTGCGGCGATGTTGGCCGTTGAGGTGGCCAGGTTGCGATGGCGGATGGGCACACGTTTGGGGCGGCTGGTGGTGCCGCTGGTATGGAGGATCATTGCCACATCATCGGGGCGGGCAACATCCAGGGTAATGCCGGGGGTGGGAGACGGCCCGGCGTGGAAGGCGACGGTGCCATCGGCGAGCGTTTCGACCTCGATCAGCAGCATGTCGGGGCGCATGGCCGCGCGGGCCTCGGGCAGGGCGCCAGGAGCTACGATCAGCGCCCTGGCCCGGGTGTCTTCGTAGTAGAACGCGAACTCCTCCTGACGATACTTCGGGTTCAGCGGTGCGGCCGTCGCCGCCGTGGCAACGGCCAGGAAGGTGATCGCCATCTCCGGACCGTTGGGCAGCGCCATCGCTACCCGATCGCCGCGGGTCAGGCCAAGGGCCTGCAACTGCGCCGCCAGGGCGGTTACATTCGCCCGTAGCGCGGCATAGCTCACCGGCGGGCGATCAGGGGCCAGAATCGCAGGTTGCCCGGCAGCACCGCTGCCGAGCAGATCGAGCAACGCACGAGTCACGGGCTCACGGGCCATCATTGGCTCCTGTCAGGGCAGGTTCAGAGGACAGGACGCCCCGCCAACCGGCGCCCCGACACGGGGGAAGGGGCAGAAAGCCGGGCGCCGGTTGGCTGGAGCAGCGTCATCTCGGGTACTCGAATTGTTGGGTTGTCGAATCGTAACCGGGTTCACGTTTCTCTACCCCTGGATCTATTGTACAACGCGGAGTTACACCGCTACCATCCGGCGGCGCAGCCATCGCAGCGCGGCTCACTGCCGGCCAGGTAGGCGCCCGTATCCAGGCGCCAGATGATCTGGCCGCGCCCGAAGGAACCAACTTCGGCCTCGATGCACACCTGGTGGCCCCGGGCGATCAGGCCCTCAATGACATGACGCGGCGTCTCCAGCTCCAGGTGCACCGTGCCATCGCGTTCCCAGCGCCAGCGGGGCGCGTCGAGGGCAGCCTGGGGATGCATGCCGTAGGTCAGGCTGTTAATGATCACCTGGGTGTGCCCCTGGGGCTGCATATGGGCGCCCATCACCCCGAAGGGACCCACGGGGTGGCCCTCTTTGAGCAGAAAGCCGGGGATGATGGTATGAAAGGGGCGCTTGCCGGGCTCCAGGCGGTTGGGATGGCCCGGATCGGTGACGAAACTGAAGCCCCGATTGTGCAGAGCGATGCCCCAACCCGGAACCACCACGCCCGAGCCGAAACCGGTGTAGGTGGACTGGATCATACTCACCATGCGCCCGGCAGCGTCGGCGGCGCAGAAGTAGACCGTGCCGCCGCGGGGCAGTTCGCCCGGCCCGAAATCCCCGGCCGTGGGGCCGATCAGCGCGCGGCGGTCAGCCAGACGCGCGCGGTCGAGCAGTTGTGCCGTGGGCACCGCAGCCATAGCCGGGTCACCCACGTAGGCAAACACATCGGCGAAGGCCAGTTTCATCGCCTCGATCTGCAAATGGTAACTCTCGGCCGAGTCGCGGGGAAAGCGCCCCGGATCAAGCCCATCAAGGATGCCGAGGGCGAGCAGGGCGGCGATGCCCTGGCCGTTGGGCGGGATTTCGGCAACGGTGTACCCTGCGTAGTCCATCGTGATAGGTGTGACCCACTCGGAGCGATGGGCGGCCAGGTCATCCGCGCTGAGCAGGCCGCCGGTGGCGGCGCTGAAGGCGGCAATCTCTGCCGCGATAGCGCCCTCGTAGAAGGCGCGCGGCCCCTCGCGGGCCAGCAGGCGCAGGGTTCGGGCGTGCCCCGGGGCGAGGAAGCGTTCACCGGCGCGGGGGGCGCGCCCGGCAGGGGCGAAGGTCTCTAGAAAAGCCGCAAACTCCGGCCCGCGACGTGCCCGGGCCGCCGCCACACCCTGTTCCCAGAACCGGCTAACCAGCGCCGCCACCGGCGCACCTTCCTCGGCATAGGCGATCGCCGGGTCGAGCACCTGCTCCAGCGGCAGCGCGCCGAACCGGGCGTGCAGATCGCCCCACAACTGCACCATCCCCGGCACTGTCACCGGCAGCCACCCCTCGGCTGGCACCCGCGCGTGACCGGCGCGTTGCAGCGCCTCGACACTCAGGGCCGCCGGGGCGCGCCCTGAGCCGTTGATCCCGTGCAACGCTGTTCCGTCCCACACCAGAGCGAAAGCGTCGCCCCCCAGGCCGTTCGAGGTCGGTTCAAGAACGGTGAGACAGGCTGCGGCGGCGATGGCGGCGTCCACCGCGGTGCCGCCGGCCTGGAGCACGCGCAGGCCGGCCTGCGAGGCCAGCGGGTGGCTGGTAGCGACAACGCCGTTGGCCGCCAGCAGCGGCGCCCGGCGCGTGGCGTAGGGGTAGCGCAGCAAATCGTAATGCACAAACCCTCTCCGGGGCAAGGGATCGGGTTCAGGATCGATGATCCAGAACCCTTCCAGCAAGGATAACGGTGCGGGGCCTGACTGTAATTATGCCACATTTCCCGACATCCGGCGCCAGCGGTTCGGGGCAGTGATGACCTTACCCAACCCTTCGGGGGGAGCTTTCACGGGTGGGTTTATTTGGGCCACGGCTTCTCCACCTTACCCCCGACCGCCTCTTTCAGGGGTAGAGTTTCTTGGGCCACGGCTTCTCCTCCTCACCCCCTGACCCCTCCTTTCAGGTGTAGCGTTTTTGGCGGATGGCCTCCTGATGCGCTGCTGGTCCTCACCCCCCTGTCCCCCTTCGGCTCCGCTCAGGGCAGGCCTCTCCCTGTGCGGAAGTTTAAGGGCGGACAGAACGTACGCGCGCCGACGGGCGCGATGGCGTTGGGAGGCGCTGGTTGGTCCTCACCCCCGGCGGGAGACCAGAGCCGCGCGCGGGAGGGTTCCAATGCGGTACAAGCCACGTTGGCCCGGAGGTTCTGTCCACCCTTAAAGGGAGGGGCGCGGCGAAACCCGGCTTCCCCGTGGTCACCTCAGCTTGCCTCTTGCAGCGCGGCGCGCATCACGGCCAGGGGCGCGGGGCGCCCGGTCCAGCGGGTAAAGGCCAGGGCGCCCTGGTGCAGCAGCATGCCCAACCCATCGCGGGTGGCGGCGCCACGGGCCGCGGCCTCACGGAGCAGGCGGGTAGGCCGGTAGACCATGTCGTAAACCAGGGTGTGCGGGCCGACGGGGGGATCGGGCAGGGGCGTCTCTCCGTCGCGCCAGCCGAGCGCCGTCGCGTTGATCAGCAGGTCGCAGGCGGAAAGATGTTCGTTCAGGTCAGGGTCGCGGAGATCGAGGGCGATCAGGCGCGGCGGCGGCTCGCCGGAGGGGGTCAGGCCCTGCTCGTCGGTAATGCCGATGAGCAGGTCGGCGAGCAGTTCCTCGGCGCGCTCGACGGTGCGGTTGGCGATCACCAGGGCGCTGATACCAGCCCCGGCCAGGGCAAAGGCGGCCGCGCGGGCGGCGCCGCTGGCCCCGAGGATTACCACCGTGCGCCCGGTGAGGTCAACGCCGGCCTCGGCCAGATCGGCGAGCAGGGCCGGGGCGTCGGTATTAGCGCCGACCAGGGCGCCGGCATCCTTGTAGATCGTATTAACTGCCCCGATCAGCGCCGCCTGCGCCTCGAGCCGGTCAAGGAGGGGGATGACCGCCTGCTTGTGGGGCAGGGTAACATTCGCGCCGAGATACTCGGGGCCGGCCAGGGCCGCCACACGGCCGGGGAGTTCCGCCGCCGTGGTGCGCACCGCCTCGTAGCGCGCGGCGATGCCGAGGTGCTGGAGGGCGGCGTTTTGCATCCGTGGCGAGCGGCTATGGGCCACGGGGTCGCCGATAAGGATGATCCGCTGCATAGGCTGTCTCGATGTACGTGTTCACCCTTCTCCCGGGAGCGCCGGCAACTTGCCCGCATCCAGGCCATTGCGGGCGAGACGCCCGCGCGCGGGAGGGTTTGAGCGTAGGGGCGCGGCGGCGCCGCGCCCCTACCCCCTCCCAGGAAACAACCCGCCAGCGGGGAGGGTCTGGGAGGGCTTCGCCCTCCCCAGAAAAAACCCCCGGGTTCGCGTCGGCTTCAACCCTACTGGCAGGCCAGCCATTCGGCCTCGTAACGCTGGAACTCTGCGTAGGTGGCCGCAAAGTTGTGGCTGCCGTCTCTGGCGCAACTGGCGACGAAGAACAGGTAGCCGGCAGCCGTGTCCGGTTGCGCGGCGGCAGTCAGGGCGGCGAGGCCGGGGGCCGCGATCGGGCCGGGTGGCAGACCGGGGTTGAGGCGGGTGTTGTACGGGCTGGCGATCTGGAGATCCTCGGCGGTCAACTCCTTGCGCCACCAGGTACCTTCCCGGGCGCTGTAACCCGCGGCGTACTGAACGGTCGCGTCGGCGCCGAGGGTGCCGCCGCCGACAATCGGCGCATTCTCCGGCTTGAGGCGGTTCCAGAACACCCCGGCAATCAGCGGCATTTCGTCGAGGCGGGCGGCCTCGCGCTGAACGATCGAGGCCATCGTCACCAGGTCGTGAACGGTTGCGCCGGGTACCTGCACGCCGCGCTCGATGGTGGCGTATTGCTCGACGAACCGGTTGAGCATGACGCGAATGATGTCATCGGGGCGCGCCTGCTCGGGAAAGCGGTACGTGTCGGGGAAGAGGTACCCCTCGAGTGAGGCGCCGGCGGGCATGCTGCTCAGAAGGAAAAACTCCTTGCGGAAACGCTCGCCGTCACGGGCGGCGGCCAGGAAGTCGGCGGCGCTGGTTACCCCCGCCGCTTCGAGAATAGCCGCCATTTCTTCCAGCCGCAATCCCTCAGGAATGGTCACCTGCACCTCGGCCATACGGCTGTTTTGCAGGGCGATCATGATCTGGCTCATAGTCATGGTCGGGCTGAGGATGTAGCGCCCGGCCTGGAGTTTGCTCTCAAGACCCTGGCTGCGGGCCAGCAGGGTGAACAGCGCAGGCTGGCGGATCAGACCCCTGGCCTTAAGCTCGGTCGCGATGTCGCCGGTCGAAGCGCCAGGCTCAACGATGAACTCGACCGGGTCGCCTGCCGTTGCCGCAGGGGCGCGGATCTCGCTCAAAATGACATAGCCGCCACAGGCGATCACCAGGGCGAACAGACTGATCCCCAGCATCAAAGCGCGCACGTGGCGCATCAAGGTTAACCTCCCGGATCAACGTTTCACGCGCTTGTTGTGATACCGCGTTGTGGTTGCAGCAAGGGACAGCCCTTCCGAGAACACCCTTCGAGGCGTCGGGCGATCAGGCGGGTGGGCCGCGCGCCTGG
>CAKZKA010000076.1 GCA_937120965.1 uncultured Chloroflexota bacterium | reverse complement strand
AGCGATTTCAGGCGTTGTGCTGCCCAGCGTGGCAATCCACAATCCAAAATCTAAAATCCAAAATGGTATTACCCCCCGCGGGCGGGGGGATGGGGAAACCTGGTTTCCCCACGTAGCAGTCAATCACCCCTCATCGGGCGGTGTGGCGCCGGGGGGCGGGTTGCCCGGACTCAGCACCTCGCGCGAGCGCCCACCCTCGGCGGGGCCAACGATGCCCTGCTGTTCGAGCAGATCGATCAACTGGGCGGCCTTGCTGTACCCGATGCGCAGGCGGCGCTGCAGCAGCGAGGCCGAGGCGCGCCGGTGCTGGCGCACCAGGTCAATTGCCTGGGGGAGCAGGGCGTCCTGCTCGTCGGCGCTGAGGAACTCGGCGGGCGGTTTGAAGGCCTCGTCGCCCGGAGCGGCGGCGGGTGCGGCCGGCGCAGCGGGGGCCGCGCCTGTCGCGGCGGGGCGTGGGCCAGGCAGCGTGCCGCTGAACGGCGGCCCGTTAACGCCGAGACTACCGCCGGGCTTTGCCGCTCCGGCCTCCTGGCCCACCTCGGGCGGCGAGGCCTTGCGCCAGAACTCCACGATCCGCTCCACCTCGCGGTCGGACACATAGGTGCCCTGAATGCGCACCAGTTTGGCCGAGTCGGCGGCCATGTAGAGCATATCGCCGCGACCGAGGAGCATATCGGCGCCGGGGCCATCGAGGATAACCCGGCTATCCACCTGCGATGTCACCGCAAAGGCGATGCGCGAGGGGAAGTTGGCCTTGATCAGGCCGGTAATCACGTCCACCGAGGGGCGTTGAGTGGCGATGATCAGGTGGATGCCGGTAGCGCGGGCCATCTGCGCCAGGCGACAGATGTAGGTCTCCACCTCATCGGGGGCCAGCATCATCAGGTCAGCCAGCTCGTCAATAACAATAAGAATGTAGGGCATCGGCTCCAGATCGGAGCGTTTGCGCGCCAGTTGCTTGAAGCCCTCCAGATTGCGCACCCCGTGACGGGCGAAGATCTTGTAGCGGCGCTCCATCTCGCGGGTGGCCCACTTGAGCGTAGGCACGACCCGTTCCAGTTCCGTGACGACGGGAGCGAGGAGATGCGGGATGTGGTTATAGACGGTCAACTCGACCATCTTCGGGTCAACCAGGATCAGCTTCAGCTCATCGGGGGTATGCTTGAGTAGTAACCCGCAGAGGAAGGCATTGATTGCCACCGACTTGCCCGAGCCGGTGGCGCCGGCCACCAGCAGGTGGGGCATTCTGGTCATATCGGCAACCACCGGGTTGCCGCTAATATCCTTGCCCAGGGGCAGTTTCAAGCGCCCGCGGCTGGTCTCAAACTCCTCGCTATCCACCACCTCACGCAGGCGCACCACAGCAATTGAGGAGTTGGGGATCTCGATCCCCACCGCCGACTTGCCGGGGATAGGCGCCTCGATGCGGATGGAGGGGGCCGCCAGAGCCAGGGCCAGGTCCTTCTCCAGGGCCGTAATCTTGCTCACCTTCACGCCCACTGCCGGCTGGACCTCGAACTGGGTCACGGCGGGGCCGGGGTTGACATTGACCACCTGGGCCTCAACCTTGAAGCTGGCGAGGGTATCTTCAATCGTGCGGGAGAGGCGGCGGATTTCATTGTCGCCGATACGGCTCTCAGGGGCGAGCGGGTCGAGCAGGTCGAGACCGGGAAGGGGCCAGGCGCGATAGACCAGGGCCACCTCAAAGCCCTCCAGGGCCTCCTGCACGATCTCGCGGGGCGGGGCCGACTCGTCGGCAGGGGCAGGCGTGGCGACGGGAGGGGGTTGGGATGGCGGCGCCGGCGCGGGGGGGTGCGCCGCGGGAGGCGACGGCGCCCTGGCCGGCGCGGCGTCGGTCGGCGCGCCGGGGCGTTGGAAGAGACTGGCGCGTGTGGGGCGGGCGGCGATAGGCGTAGGCACAATATCATCATCGCCGGCCTGAGGCGGAGGAGTAAAGGGCAGATCGGCATCGGCCAGAGCCGGACGCGGCGCAGCCCCCCCGGCGGACGACCGTCGTGGCCCGCTCCATAACAGTTCCCAGAAGGCGCTGAGGCGGGTGGACAGCCCCACCAGCAGTTCGCGCAGGGTGAGATCGAAGGTCAGCAACACCCCGGCAAGGCCGAGCACCAGGCTCACCAGCACCGCCGCCGGGCGCCCGATGCCGCGATCCAGCCCTTCGACGACCCAGAAGCCGAACCACCCCCCGCCCTCGTACCCCCGCTCGGCCACAGCGCGGGCGTGGGCGGGGAACTCCAGCAGCGCGAGCACGGCCAGAACGATCAGCCCGATGCCGGCGAAGGTGGCCCCGCTGAGCTTCGCATCGCGGAACTGCTCCTGGATCAGGATGGCGAGACCCAGCAGGCCGAGCGTAACCGGCACCACAATCGCCCCGTTGCCGAAGGCCCGGCGCACCGCCTCGACGTACAGCGCGCCGACGCCGCCGGCCACACCGGTGACGAAGAAAATGATCGTCACGGCAGCAACGGTGATGAGCGTCAGGGCGAACAGGTCGCGCTGATGTTCGGGGCGCAGGCTGATCAGGGGCCTGGGCGCAATCCGCGCCCCGCGTCGCCCGTTGCGCCCCTTGCCTGTCGTCCCGCGACTGCGGGGCGTTTTGTGGGTGCCCTTTGCCATGGTTTCACTGCGCGGCCCTGTACGAACCCCTCGGGCGCGATGCGGGGACACGCGCCTGCCGGCGGCCCGCGGGCTACAGACACGCGGCAAGCACGAGGGCGTTCTGACGCTGATTATAGCACATCTGCGCGAGGGGCGGCACCTCCGGGAGCGAGCCGGAGAATCTCCCGATTCAAGAGCGGACAGAACATCCGAGCCAGCGCGGTCTGTACCGCATTGGAACGCCCCCGCGCGCGGCTCTGGTCTCCCCGCTTCGACAGGCTCAGCGCAGGCGCTCTGGCTTCGCTGGAGAGGCCCGCCCCTTCGGGCTGAGCCTCAGGGCGAAGCCTGAGCCTGTCGAAGGGGGCCGGGGGTGAGGACCACCCGGCGCATCGCCACGCCATAACGCCCGTCGGCGTCCATACGTTCTGTCCGCCCCTGAACTGCTCAGGAAGAGGCCTGCCCTGAGCGGAGCCGAAGGGGGGTAGGGGGTGAGGACAAGCAGCGCAGTCGCATACCCGGGCCGGGTAGTCTACGATGAGAAATTTTACCAGATCGCGAAAAATCGCCGATCATATTGACAATTCTCGCAAAATATCATAAAATCGCTATCACAATGGCAATATACTCCAAATGGAATGGCAATATTATTCCCATCCAGAGAAGGAGGCGCCAGTGCTAAACGTTCCCCTGCCTTTTATACACGGTGTGCGCGCCGTGCAGCGCCGCTCGCGGGCCCCGGGCGACGAGGGGCCCCGGCGCTCCCGGCAGCCGGTCCCGGGAGCACCCCGGCGCTGGGGCGGTTGGCGGAAGGGGAAGCCGGGTTTCCCCATTCCCTCGCCCACGGGGTGGCGCGCCCCCTGCACCGGAAGGGTTTGGGAGGGCGCAGCCCTCGCAGGAGGATGCGGTCTATCGCCTGGCGGCGCGTCACGGCGCTGGATTCCCCGGCCTGAAACAGGAGCAACCTATGCATCGTCTGATCACGCGTGACCCGGTGAGTGGCGGCGAGCTGATCGTCACGCGCCTGGAGTGCCCGCAGAGCGGGATCGTCATCGAGGGGCAGTTCAGCCTGGGCTGGATCGGTCGCCTCGGCCCGGAACAACTCGATTTTGTCGAGCGCATGGTCAAGAACCGCGGCAACATCCAGAAGCTCGCCGCGGAACTGGACATCGCCTACAACACCGCCCGCGCCCGCCTCGATGAGATCGTCGCCGCCCTGGGGGGCGCCCCCGAAACTGATGGGCACGCCGACCGCCGCCAGATCCTCGACCGACTCGCTGCCCGCGAGATCAGCGTCGAGGAAGCGATGAAGCTGTTGAAGGGCGCTTAGTGCACTTCCAGGCGACCTGTTCGGGCATCAGCGCAACCTCGACCGCGTCCAGATACACCATGCCCGATCTCCAATCGCAAATCTGCAATCTGCAATCGCATAAGCGCCGGTATCCTTGCAATCTGTCATCTCGAGAGGCGTCAGCCTATGTTGACCAGCGATGAGCGCGCACGCATCCTGAAATTGCTGGAGGTGGGCCAGATCTCGGCCGAGGAGGCTGCCCAGTTGCTCGATGCCCTGGCCGAGGACCGCCGCGCCGCCGGACACGCCCGCTCACGCATGCTGCGCATCCGTGTCAGCGATCTGCACACGGGCCGCCTCAAAGCCAATGTAACTGTCCCCGTGGGGCTGGTAAACGTCGGCCTGCGCCTCGGCGCCCGGCTCGCGCCCCAGCTCAGCGGCTCGGCGCTGGAGGATCTGCTGCGCGCCGTGCAACGCGGCGTCCCCGGGCGGCTGCTGGAGTGGCAGGATCTCGAAGAAGGCGAGCGCGTCGAACTGCTGGTGGAGTAGGTTCACGCGCCAGAGGAGTACATCAATGACTGAGCAGCGGTTTTCCGCCGGCCCTGAACCGCAGGTGCGGATCGGCGTGGTGCAGGGTGATCTGCGGGTGGAAGCCTGGGATGAAGACACCCTGCTTGTGCGCGCCGACGAGCTGGGCGAGGTGTACCAGGAGAACGATGAGGTCGTGATTGACCGCGCCCGCGATCTGCTGATCCGCGCCCCGGCTCGCACTGCCATCACCCTCGATGCGTGCCACGGTGACGCAAGCTTTACCGGGCTGCGCCGGGCCGCGCTGACCCGCGTGGACGGCAACCTGCGGGCCACGGCGCTCACGACGGCGCAGGTTGAACAGGTCGGCGGCGATGTGCGCGTCGCTAATCCGGGCGAACGCTTCAGCGCCGCCAGTATCGGCGGCGATCTGAAGGTCGTTGCCGCCTCGGACGCGACCGTTGCTGTGGGTAGCGTCAGCGGCGATGTGGCGATTGACGGCGCCCTGGGTATGCTCCAGGTGGGCCAGGTGGGCGGCGATGGCGACCTCGACGGCGCCTGCGCGCGGGTTGAACTGGGCCACGTCGCCGGCGACCTGCGCCTGGCCCGGGTCAATCGGCTATGGGTCGGTTCCGTGGGCGGCGATCTGGAGGTCGGACAGGCCCTCGGCCAGGTTGAGGTCGGCAACGTTGGCGGCGATGTCGAGCTGGTCTCCTTCGAAGGCACCCTGGCCCTGGCCAATGTCGCCGGCGATCTCGTCCTGCGCGGCAGCTTTGGCCCGAATAACCGCACCCGGACGCTGGTGGGCGGTGATGCCCGCGTGACCCTGATCGGCCAGCCGGATCTGACCCTGACCGCAGTGGTGGGGGGCGAGGTGCGCGGGGTGGTCGGCGGCGATGGGAGTGGGCGCAAGCGCCTCAACCTGCGCTACGGCGCCGGCAGCGCCAGCCTGGATCTGACCGTGAGCGGCGATCTGCGTATTGACGCTCCCCGCCCCGACAGCCGCAGTGCGCGCGTCGAGGCCGGCTTCGGCGACGAGGTTGAACGTGACTGGGCCGAGTTGCGGCGCGACCTGGGCGAACTGGGCCGCGAACTCGGCCGCCTTGGCAGCGAGATCGGCGCCGAGATTGCCGCGGCGCTCTCCAGAGAAGGGACGATCGGCGGTGCGGCCTGGGCTGAAGATCTCGCGCGTGAGGTGCAGGAAAAAGCCCGTGAGTTGCAGGCGCGGGCCGAGCGCCACGCGCGCAAGATGGAAGAGCGCGCCCGGCGCGCCGGCGAACAGGCCCGCATGCGGGTCAAAATCAACGAGCGCGAGTGGCAGTTCGACCCGGAACGTCTCGAGCGGATCAAGGAGCAGGCCCGCCGCGCCGCCGCCGAAGGGCTGGTCGGCGCACTCGAGGCGGTGGAGCGCGCTCTCAGCCGCCTGCGCGTTCCGCCCGACGTTCCT
>CAKZKA010000075.1 GCA_937120965.1 uncultured Chloroflexota bacterium | reverse complement strand
GTATGTTCACATCAGGAACTCGTTCTTTCATCCCGCTATGGGTGGTGAAATCGTATGGAGGTCTCAAGGCATGTCAACCACAAACATCGAACTAACCTCCTTTGGGTACCTGCACTTGCCCGCGGATGTGGCGGAACGCTACTTTCCACACAACACGGTGGTGGCGCTGCCGAAGGGCCGCGAACTCTGGCTGCTGCCCACGCGCGGGCCGGGGGCAGGCGGGTTGCTGCTCAAGCAGCGTAACGCCCGTGGCGACCGCAGCGTGCTGATCTGGGAACTGCTGCCCTCGGGCACGCCGCCGGGGCCGCGGCCGGCCTTCTGGGATGAGCGCGATGGGGCGCTGCGGGTCGCCCTGTGACCGGGCGCGGAATCAGGAAGGGTTTCACCCTCCTGAAAATCAATCTGTTTCCATACTCTGTCGATGAACCGGAGCGTAGCTTTGCTGCGCCATACGTATGACTGATCTGGCTGTACGCCCCCAACCCCTGGGCATTTTTCCGCTGCCGGCGGGCTACCTGGTGTTGCCGCCCGCGGCTGCGGGCGACGCGGCGCTCGCCGAGTTGCTGCGTGGCCGCGTTCCCGACACGTTGCCGCCTAGCTGGCGCTTCTACGCGCGCGCCTGCCGCGGTGACACATCGGGCGCCCTGGCGGCTCTGGCGGGCGATCCGTCGCCCGAAGCGGACTACAACTGCTTCGTGCTCAGCGGTGACCCGGCGCTGTACGCCAGGCTCCGCGCAGAGACGCGGGGCGACCTGGCGCTGCTCCTCGAGGTGGCCGCCTATACCCTTGGCCTGGCCGACCAGCCCCCCGACCCGGCGGATACGACCGCTGAGGTGCGCGCCTGTGCGCTCATGGCCCGTGCAGCGTATGCGCTGGAACACAACGCGCCCGCCGAGGCCGATCTGGAGGCTGCCATCGCCAGCGCCACGCCCGTGTCGCCCCTGCTGGCAGCGCAATTACTCCTCACCCTCGCCGAGACGCGGCTCAGGCGCCCCGGGGCCGAGGCCCTGGCGATTCAGCACTATCGCCAGGCCCTGGGCCTGCTGGCGGGCAGCGGGTTGGAGGACGTTCGCGCCTACGCCTGGCTCAACCTGGGGATGCTCTACCAGGAACGCGCCAGCGGCGAGCGCGCCCCGCTGCTCGAAGCGGTCAGGTGCTACCAGGAGGCCCTGCGGTTCTTCAGCCGCGCCACCCACCCCGAAGTGTACGCCCTGGCGCAGAACAACCTGGCCCTGGCCTACCTGGCCATGCCTCTCACCGAGGCCAGTGATCAGTTGCGCAAGGCTATCGCCGTGCAGGCCCTGCGCGAGGCGCTTGGCGTGTTTACCCGTGAGGGCCATCCGCAGTTGTGGAGTAGCGTGCGCCTGAACCTGGCGAATGCCCTGCAATACCTGCCCTCGGCTCGCCCGGAGGAGCATCTGACCGAGGCGATCGCGTTGTACGAGGAAGTGCTGGCCGCCCGCGACCCGGAGGTTGACCCGCTCGGCTACGGGCGGGTGCTGGCCAACCAGGGGAACGCCCTGGCCCACCTGGGCAGCTTTACCCACGCCCGTCCCAGGCTGCAAGAGGCCGCCCGGCTCTTCGCCGCCGGGGGCGACCACGAGGCTGCCGCGACTGTTCGCGAGATGTTGGGGGCAATCGAACGCCATGTGGCGACGCAGAAGGAGGCGCCAGGCGTATGAACATCGCGTTCCGCCCCCTCCTGGCCTCCCTCTCACATGTAGAGTTTTTGGGGCGCAACCTCCGGGCCTTGCATATCCAACCCCCTGCCCCTTCCCCTGCCAGCTTCAGGGGCGGACAGAACGTATGGAAGCCGACGGACGTGATGGCATTGGAATGCGCTGGTTGGTCCTCGCCCCCGGCCCCGCTCCAGCGAAACTGGAGCGCCTGCGCTGAGCCTGTTGAAGCGGGGAAGCCAGAGCCGCGCGCGGGGGTGTTCCAATGCGGTACAGGCCACGTTGACCCGGATGTTCTGTCAGCCCTTAAACCGCCGGGGGAGGAGCCGGGTTCCCCGGTCGGCTGGGGTTTGGGAGGGCTGCGCCCTTCCGGACGAATCTTGTTGCATTGATATGACCATGAGGAAAGCGGGTTTCCCCACATCCCTCCCGGACCCTGCCGACCCGGGACGTACAGCATAAGCCATGAAGGAGGTTGCGTGGCCATCACACCGTCGCATACGGCCCTGGAAAGCCTGGCCAAAGAGGTTGACCGCGCCATGGCTGAGGTGCGCGCGCTCGACGAGGGCGCGCGTGGGAAGGCCATCGCGCTCCAACGGGCCATCGAGGCGTTTCACAAAGCCGGCCTGACAACGATCATCCAGCGGCTCAAGGCCGACCCCCGCGGCAAGGAACTGCTCTTTGACCTGGTGGATGATCCGCTGGTCTACGCGCTCTTCGCCATGCATGGCCTGGTGCGGCTCGACCTGGCGACCCGCGTCACGCAGGTGCTGGAAATGGTGCGCCCCTTTATGCAGTCGCACGGCGGCGATGTCGAACTGGTCGAGGTGCGCGATGAGACGGTGTTTGTGCGGTTGCACGGGGCCTGCAACGGCTGCTCGATGTCGGCGGTCACCCTGCGCGAAGGGGTCGAGGAGGCCCTCCTGAGCCAGATCCCTGAGCTTCGTGGGGTGGAGGTGTTGCCCGATCAGCCCGGGCCGGGGCTGATCTTGCCCGAGGCGATTGGCGTGCGCGGCGCCAGCGCCGAAACGGGCTGGACGCGCGGCCCCCGGGTGGAGGAGGTGCCCCCCGGTACGATGTTCACCCTGCACGCCGGTACCGTCGAGGCGCTGATTGTCAACCTCGACCATCGCCTCAGCGCCTTCCGTAACGCCTGCGCCCACCAGGGCCGGCCTCTCGACGGCGGCTTGCTCGACCCGGACGCCGGCACGCTCACCTGTCCCTGGCACGGTTTCTGCTTCGATGCCAGCAGCGGCGAGTGCTTCACCGCGCCCCAGGCTCAGCTCGAACGCTTTCCGCTGCGGGTCGAGGAGGGGGTGATCTGGGTGCGGCTGGAAGGGTGACGAGGTGTGGAGGTGTGGAAGTGTGGGAGTCTGAGAGTGATGCGGCGTTGAGGCCGTTTCGTATGTCTTCGCCTCTCCACCCCCCTCTGCGGCTGGGGGCGGCGTCACCGGGGGGGCTGGCGCTGCCGGCGGCCCAACCCACCCCTGAGCAACTCTACGCGCCCCGCGGGGTTTATCTCGACGCTGAGTGGCTGGTGGTGGCCGACTCGGGCAACCATCGCGTGTTGATCTGGCGTGGCCTGCCCAGCCGCGACGGCGCGCCCGCCGGGGTGGTGCTGGGCCAGCCGGATTTTACCAGCGAGGGACCTGCCGCAGGCGGGCGCGGCCCGGCCAATGGTATGCACCTGCCCACCGGTGTGCTGGTGGTCGCCGGACGGCTCTACGTGGCCGATGCCTGGCACCACCGCGTGCTGGTGTGGCAGCGTGTGCCGGAACGCTCGGCCACCCCGCCCGACTACTGCCTGGGCCAGTTCCGGCTCGATGCGGTGGAGCCAAACCGCGGCGGCGCCCCCGATGCGCTGAGCCTCTACTGGCCCTACGGTCTCGGCTGGTGCGCCGGGTGGTTCCTACATCGCCGACACGGGCAACCGGCGCGTGCTGGGCTGGCGCGGGCTGCCAGAGCCCGGGCGCGCGCCCGATCTGATCCTGGGCCAGCCCGACCCCACCGCCCACGACGAGAACCGCGGCGGCCCGCCTGGTCCGGCCAGTTTCCGCTGGCCGCACGCCATTGCCGGCGACGCCGCGACACTCTATGTCGCCGATGCGGGCAACCACCGCGTACTGGGCTGGTCGCCGCCGCCCGAAGGCGACCGCCCTGCCGATCTGGTGCTCGGCCAGCCTGACTTTACCAGCAGCTTCGAGCTGGCCCACGTGCCCCAGGGTCCCCACCGCCTGCGTTTCCCCTACGCCCTGGCGCTCGAAGATGGGCGTCTGGCCGTGGCCGATACCGCCAATAACCGTGTGCTGCTCTGGAGCGCCGCGCCACGGGCCGGGGCCTTCGCGCCTGCCGATACGGTGCTCGGCCAGGCTACCTTTGACGAACACGGAGAAAATCGCTGGCGCGCGGTCGCCCCCGATACCCTCTGCTGGCCGTATGGCCTCTGGTTGCATCGTGGGCGTCTGGCAATCGCCGATTCCGGCAATAATCGTGTTATGATCTGGACACTCGACGGCGCGGGGAAAGGAGGTGGGTGATGTGTCTGGGCATCCCTGGTAAGGTGATCGCCATCAGCGATATTGACGGTGTGCGTATGGGCAAGGTAGACTTCGACGGCATCGTCAAAGATGTATGCCTGAGCTACCTGCCGGACATCCAGGTCGGCGACTATACGATTGTCCATGTCGGCTTTGCGATTACGCAACTCGATGAGCAATCGGCAAAGGAGACCCTGGCGCTGTTTCACGAACTGGGCATTCTCGACGAAGAGTTGCGCCAGGACGACGAGGAGGCAACGGCGTGAAGTACCTCGACGAGTTTCGTGATCCCGAGGTGGCGGCCCGGCTGTTCGAGGAGATCCGGCGCATCACCACCCGGCCCTGGGCGCTTATGGAGGTCTGTGGCGGCCAGACCCACTCGATCATCCGCAACGGGATTGACCAGTTGCTCCCGCCGCAGATCGAGTTGATCCACGGCCCGGGCTGCCCGGTCTGCGTGACTCCGCTGGAGATCATCGACAAGGCCCTGGCGATCGCCGCCCGCCCCGAGGTGACATTCTGCTCCTTTGGCGATATGCTGCGGGTGCCCGGCAGCCATCGCGACCTGTTCCAGGTGAAGAGTATGGGCGGCGACGTGCGGATCGTCTACTCGCCGCTCGACGCGGTGCGGCTGGCCCAGCAGCGCCCCGACCGTGAGGTGGTCTTCTTCGGCATCGGCTTCGAGACCACCGCGCCCGCCAACGCCATGGCCGTCGTGCAGGCCGAACGGCTCGGATTGACCAACTTCTCGATGCTGGTTTCGCACGTGCTGGTGCCACCAGCGATCAGCGCGATCCTCGAGTCGCCCCGCAACCGGGTGCAGGCCTTCCTGGCCGCCGGTCACGTGTGCAGTGTGATGGGCACCTGGCAGTACGGTCCGCTGGTCGAACGCTACGGCGTGCCGATTGTGGTAACGGGCTTCGAGCCGCTCGATATTCTCGAAGGCATTCGCCGGGCCGTGACCCAGCTCGAAGCCGGGCGCGCCGAGCTGGAGAACGCCTACCCGCGGGCAGTGCGCCCCGAGGGTAACCAGCCCGCCCAGGCCGTGCTCGAGCAGGTCTTCGAGGTCACCGACCGGACCTGGCGCGGCATCGGGGTGATTCCGCAGAGCGGCTGGCGTCTGCGCGAGCGCTACCGGGGCTTCGACGCCGAGGCGCGCTTCGACGTGGGCCACATCCACACCGCCGAGTCGCCCCTGTGCCGCAGCGGCGAGGTGCTCCAGGGCCTGCTCAAGCCAAACCAGTGCCCCGCCTTCGGCAAGCAGTGTACACCCCGCACCCCCCTGGGCGCCACCATGGTCTCCAGTGAGGGGGCCTGCGCGGCCTACTACCAGTACGGACGCTTTATCCCCGCCGGGGAGGTGGAGGTCACCTGATGAGCCTCTCGTTCGAGGACTGGACCTGTCCCCTCCCGCTGCGCGACTACCCGGCTATCGTGATGGGTCACGGCGGCGGCGGCAAACTCTCGGCCGACCTGGTGCGCCACCTGTTTTTGCCGGCGTTCCGCAACCCGGCGCTGGAACAACTCGGCGACGGCGCAGTGGTCGAGGTCGGCGGCGCGCGTCTGGCCCTCTCCACCGATGCCTTCGTGGTGCGCCCGCTCTTCTTTCCCGGCGGCAATATCGGCGACCTGGCGGTGAACGGCACGATCAACGACCTGGCGATGTGCGGCGCGCAGCCGCTGTACCTGACAGCCAGCTTCATCGTCGAGGAGGGGATGCCGCTTGATCAACTCGGGATCATCGCCGAAACCATGGGCGCAGCAGCGCGCCGCGCCGGCGTCACCCTGGTGACCGGCGATACCAAGGTGGTGGACCGCGGCCACGGTGATGGGGTGTTCATCAGCACAACCGGGTTAGGGCTGATCCCCGCAGGAGTGCGGGTCGGGCCGGAGCTGGCCCAACCCGGCGACGTGGTGCTCATCAGCGGCGAGATCGGCGTCCATGGCGTGGCGATCCTCAGTGTGCGCGAGGGATTGGAGTTCGGCGCGACCATCGCGTCGGATACCGCACCGCTTCACGACATGGTCGCCGCTCTGCTGAACCAGGGCTGCGCCGTCCACACACTGCGCGACCCCACCCGTGGCGGGGTGGCCTCGGCGCTCAACGAGATCGCGGCGGCCTCGGGGGTCGGCATTCGTCTGGACGAGCGGGCGCTGCCGGTCCCCGGCGCGGTACGGGCCGCCTGCGAGATCCTGGGCATGGACCCGCTCTACATCGCCAACGAGGGCAAGCTGGTGGCGCTGGTGGCCCGTGAAGACGCCGAGCGGGCCCTGGCGACGCTACGCGCGCATCCCCTCGGCGCGCAGGCGGCGATCATCGGCGAGGTCACGGCCGACCACCCGGGGGTCGTAGTGGCCCGGACGGGCATCGGCGGGACGCGGGTGGTGGATATGCAGGTGGGGGAGCAATTACCGCGGATCTGCTGATGGCTCTCCGCAGGGAGGGGCGTGAGGAAGCTCGGGTTCCCCATCCAAGCTGAAGACAGTTTTTTCCTGGGAGGGCTTCGCCCTCCCAAACCCTCCCCTCAGGGAGGGGGTTGGGGAAACCGGGTTTCCCCCTATGTTCACCTTAGCCTGGCCAGGCGGCCCAGATCATCGAGGGGGATGGGAGCTGGCGCCATAGCGATCACCCGGGTGAAGCCGAGAGCGGCCCAGGCAGTGAGGGCGCCCTCGGGATCGGCGACCAGGTCCGTCCAATCCACGTGCAGCGAGAGGTCGAAGCCGGTACGGTCGCGGCCCCGCGCGGCAAGCGCGGCGTCGAGGGCAGCCAGCAACGACGGGAAACGCTCGCGGAAGCGCCACTGGAGGTTGAGCCCATCGGCGTAGCGCCCGGCCAGGTGCGCCAGGGCTTCGCTGCGCCCGCCCACGATCAGCCTGGGGGGAGGACGCAGCCCCGGTGATACAATGGCGCCCCGCAGACGCACATGCTCTCCCTCAAATGTAACCGGGTCGCCGCTCCATAGAAGCGGCAACACCTGCAACGCCTCCTCCAACCGCCGGGTGCGCGTGGCGCGATCACCCTGATCGATGCCAAACGACTCCTGCTCAGCGCCGTAGCCACCAGCGCCGAGACCTACTTCCAGGCGCCCTTCGGCAATCTCGTAGAGTGTGGCCGCAACCTTCGCCAGGCGTCCGGGGTGGCGATTGGTCACATTCGCCACCAACGGGCCGAGGCGAATGGTCGAGGTGGCCTCGGCCAGGCCGGCGAGGGTCGTCCAGCACTCCAGCACCGGCTCGCGAGGGTCGTTCCACGAGACGTAGTGATCCCAGAGCCAGAGCGAATCGTAGCCATAAGCCTCAAGGGCCATCGCAGCGCGCCGCACCTCGGTGTACGTTGTGCCGAACGTGGGCAGGCAGATGCCGATGGGGATCACGGAAGGTATCCTTTGTGGCGTATCCAGCACATTCTTATATCAGTCATCCATGCGGCTGCGGCGCACAATGCCAGAATGAAAATATGTGTTCTTGGGAGGGCTTCGCCCTCCCAAGCCCTTCCGGCGGAAAGGGCTTGCCGCCCCTAAAGGCAGGGGGATGGGGAAACCCGGTTTCCCCATAACGTTAGTGCTGCCGTTCGCGCTCCGCCTGCTCCTCGCGCGAGCCGATCACCAGCGCGCCGGCGCGCAGCGTGACGGCGTAGCGCCCCGGTGGCAACCGGTCGAGCGGCGTGCCCGGGGGCGCCAGGCAGCCCGGCAACCCGACGCCGGTTTCGATGGGCAAGCCGCTGGCGGCCCGCGTCGCCACGATCCAGATTTCGGGTCCCGTGGGCTGTACCAGAATGCGCTCCGGGCTGCCCAGCTCGAACCAGGCCTGCTTGCCGAGCAACAGGCGGATGCGTCGCGCGCCGGTGCGCGGATCGGGTTCGTGGCGAATGCGGACGTACATTCCCGCAGGGCGGCGACATTGCGGCGCCGGCTCGCCATTGGGGCCACGCGCCTCCACCCGCTCGGCCATGCGCGTCTGCTGCTCGGCGAGGGCGCGCAGGTCGGCGGCGATCTGCCGGCGCCGCTCCGGCGTGGGGCGTAGCCCCAGCGCCTCGACCACCGCCCGGCGCAGGATGTCGTAGCTGTCGCTGGTCATACGCAGTTCCTCGATGGAAGCGTTTGGGGAAACCGGGTTCCCCACGCCCCTTCCTGATAATAGGAAACCAGGTTTCCCCATGCCCCCGCCCATCGGGGCGCCGGGCGCCCCACATCGATCGGGGCTACCGGTCGCCGCCGAGGGGGATACCCCGGTGCAGCCCCAGCGCGCGCGCCCAGCCGACGACGGTGGCGTATTCCTGTGGTGTAACCCGCCGGCTCAACTCGGGGTAGTCGAAGGCCCGATAGGCCGGGTAGTACTGGTCCATGATGTTGACCCAGGCCTCGCGCGACAGCTCCTCCGCAACAAAGCGCAACACCTCCCGCGAGCCGGCCAGATCCCCCGGCAGCACCAGATGCCGGATCAGCAGGCCCCGGGTCGCCAGCCCGCGCTCGACGCGCAGATCGCCGACCTGCCGCTGCATCTCGCGCAGCGCCGGGCGCGCCACATCCCAGTAGCGCGGAATGCCGGAGTAGCGCTGGGCGAGCGCCGAGTCGCTGTACTTGATGTCGGGCATGTAGATATCCACCACGCCATCGAGGAGCCGCAACGCCGCCACCGAATCGTAGCCCGAGGTGTTATAGACGATTGGCAAGCGCAGGCCGCGTGGCACGGCCAGTACCAGGGCCTCCAGGATCTGGGCAATGACGTGGGAAGGGGTGACCAGGTTCAGATTATGGCAACCCTCGCCTTGCACCTCCAGAAAGATCGCCGCCAGTTCCGCGGCGTCGGCGGCGCGCCCGCGGGCGATCTGGCTGATGTCGTAGTTCTGGCAGTAGACGCAGCGCAGATTGCAGCCGCTGAAGAAAACCGTACCCGAGCCGCGCCAGCCGCGCAGCACGTTCTCCTCGCCCATATGCGGCCCATAGGCCGCCACCAGCGCCTCGCGCCCCACCCGGCACACACCCGCCTCGCCGTGAAGCCGGTCGGTGCGGCATACCTGCGGGCACAGCACGCAAGCTGCCAGCCGCTCGCGCGCCGCCACCGCCCGCTCGCGCAACACACCCTGCTCGTAGAGTTCGAGATAGGCCGGGTACGTCATGCGTTGTTCCTCCGCTAGCAGTATTATACCTGCGCCCGCGGTACGTGTTCACCCTTCTCCCGGGTACGCGGGCGTCCCGCCCGCAAGGGCCTGGATGCGGGCAAGCTGCCCGCGCACCCGGAGTTGACGCCTTATACCATTTTAGATTGTGGATTGCCACGCTGGGCAGCACAACCCCTGAAACTGCTTCAAGCAATGCGGCATCATCAACGTTAATTGGTATTACCTTAAGAGTGAATACGTATGCTTGCAAGGCCTATTGACAAAAAATGTCCTGATTTATAATTAAGAAAATTTTCCAAAAAAGATCATGTTTGCAAAGCTTACTGACAAAAAGAATCTTATTTTATCATTAAGAAATTTTAAAATTGATCGCATTTTATTCTGTAAATAATTTACATTTTTTTAATAAAAAAGGGTAAGATAAAGCTATGCGTTTCCTCTTGCTCATCACGTCGCTCTGGGTAGTTCTATGCGCCAACGCCGGCTGTAGCGGCGCTGGGCAAAGCGGTGCGCCAGCGCCAGTTGCGCCGACATCAGCGCCGGTCGCATCAACGCCGCCCCTGAGCGGCGACTCCATTACCAGCGGTCCCTCCGGCGATGTGGGCAAAGGTGGACCGGCAGCATGCCCGCGGCTCGACCCGATCCTCTACGCCCTGTCGACAGCGAGCGATCCCGCGGCGTTTGCAGCGGCCTCCAACATCCCATACGATCAGGGCCGCGTGCTCGTCTTTGTTACCTTTACGGCCCCGGTTGATTTTGATCAATATAGAGCACGTGTTACCGCACAAACCGATCAACTGGCGCAGGCGCTCGTACCCCCGAACGAGCTTTGCCGTCTGGCAAATGATGCTAATGTGACTGCTGTGCGGCCCCCCGACATGGCCGCGCCAGCCCGTCCATAGGCTGCCCGTCACCTTATCTGTGCTTGCAATACTCGGAGTATAGTTCAGACCCGCTTGACCATCTGGCCTTCACCTCCACATCTCGACGGTTCTACGAGCCGGTAGTGTGAAGGTGTGGGGTTATGGAGCGACTGTAACGTTAGACGGTCATGCGTATGGCGCACAACGCCAGAATGAAAATATTATTGTTCTTGGGAGGGCTGCGCCCTCCCAAACCCTCCCGGTGGGGAGGGCTTGCCGCCCCCACAGGCAGGGGGATGGGGAAACCCGGTTTCCCCGTATTTTCACATCAGAACGCCCGCTTTAGAGATCAGTGTTTGCGGCGCGTGGCAGCAATGGCTCGCGACCATCGAGAAACCCGGTTTCCTTATGCTCCCCGGTCGCCAGAGGGCCTGGTGTATCGGAGTCCAGGCAGAGCACGGCCCGGAGCATCACGCCTGGAGGGAAACTGAGGTTCCGCGCGCCGCTCCCGCTGCCCCGTACAGAAAGGGAGGAACGGTTATGGGTCGGTTGGCTGGAACGACACGCCGGGTCAGCGGGTTGCTGGTTCTCTTTGCGCTGGTTCTGGGGCTGGCAGGCCAGCTCCTGGCTCAGGGGAGCGGGCCGGCCGCACCTCTCGATGCAGCGACGCTGGGGACGATCCAGCCCGAACATTTCAGTTTTGACCTCGCCGAGGAGCTGAAGCCAGAAGCGACGCGCGACGCGAACCTCGACCCGGCGCTGGCCACGCCGGCCGACCAGCGCGCCTCGGGCGCAGCGCTGGCCAGCGTGGCCCGGGCGACCGGGCTGAAGGTTGAGGGTGACCTGGTTGAAGTGATTGCTGAAGTAGACGCGCAACACGTCTCCGCCGCCCAGCAAGCGCTTGAAGCCGCCGGTGGACGGGTGGTCTATACCAGCCTGGACAACACCCAGATCCAGGCCCTGGCGCCCGTGGCGGCCCTGCGCGCCCTCGCCGATGATGCGGCGATCGTCTATCTGCGGCGCCCCGATTACCTGACGCCAACCGGCGAACTGCAGGTCGGGCAACTGACCACCGCGGGTGTCAGCTTCTCGAACGCCATGGCCTGGCACAATGCCGGCTATCGCGGCGCTGGAGTGCGCATCGCCGTGATTGACAGCGGTTTTCAAGGCTACACCGCCCTGCTCGGCGCCGACCTGCCGGCGAGCGTGGTGGTGCAGAACTTCGCCTCAACCGGCGATATCGGCGGTGGCACCCAGCACGGCACCGCCTGCGCCGAGATCGTCTACGATATGGCGCCGCAGGCGAGCCTCTATCTGCTGCGCATTAACACCCCCCTCGATCTGCAAAACGCGGTGACCTATGCCATTCAGAATGGCATCCAGGTGATCTCCACCTCGCTCGGCTTCTATAACGTAGCGCCAGGCGACGGCACGGGCCTCCTGGCTGACGAGGTCGCGCGCGCGCGCAACGCTGGGATCATCTGGGCGACCTCTGCCGGTAACCTGCGGGAGCGGCACTGGGGTGGGATCTTCAATGATCAGGACGGCGATAGGTTCCACGAGTTCGCGCCCGGCGTCGAGATTAACTGCATTGCCGCCTCGCCGGGGGGCGACTGCCTGCTGATCCCTGCCGGATCTACCTTCAGGGCCTTTCTGCGCTGGGACAACTGGACCGCGCCGGTGAACCAGGATTACGACCTGTTCATCGTGCGCTGGAACGGCAGCGCGTGGCAGCCCGTCAGCACTGGTGGGGACAGTTTGCAAAACGGCGGCGCCAACCAGCGGCCAACTGAGACGGCGGTCGCCCAGACTTCTGGCGCCGCAACCGCCTACGGCATCGCCATCGTGCGCTACAGCGCCAGCCGCGCCGATGTGAACTTCAACCTGTTCGTCGAAGGGGGGCGGCTGCAGCTGAACGTGCCTCCGCGAAGCTTCAGAGACCTCGCCGATACGCCGGGGGCAATCACTGTGGCTGCGCTCGATGCGCGGCAGAGCTCCTTCCCCCAGGAGCCCTACAGCTCGGAAGGGCCAACCAATGGCCCGGGCGGCACGCTCAATGGCGGCAGCATCAAGCCCGACCTGGCCGCCTTCGCCAATGTTGACACGGTCGCCTATGGCACCGCCGCAGGCCAGCAGTTCAACGGCACATCGGCGGCCACGCCGCACGTCGCCGGCGCCGCCGCCCTGGTGCGGGGGGCCTTTGCCGGCTATGGTCCCGCCGAGATCACCAGCTTCCTGACCGGTCGGGCGATTGACATGGGGCCTCCTGGCCGTGATACGATCTTCGGCTATGGGCGCCTCTGGCTGGGCGAACCACCTGCGAATAATGTAACGCCGTCGCCATCGCCGTCGCCATCGCCATCGCCGTCGCCGTCGCCGTCGCCATCGCCGTCGCCGTCGCCATCGCCATCGCCATCGCCGCCGCCGTCGTTCCGGGTCTTCCTGCCGAGGCTGTACCGGTAGCTGTCCGCGCAACCGCGCTGCACAGCACGAGCATGGGTACGTGTTCACATGTGGTGTAAGGCGTCACCCCGGGTGCGCGGGCGTTCCGCCCGCAAGGGCCTGGATGTGGGCAAGCTGCCCGCGCACCCGGGAGCAGTGTGAACACGTACGAGCACGGCATCAGGCTGGTCCTGGACGGGCGTCGCGCTTCCAGGGCAGCTCCACAACTCCACAGCTCCACAAGCCGGTTGTGCAGAGGCGTGGAGCTGTGGAGCTGCCGGCCGCAAGCGGGCCTGAACCCTGCCTGACATCGCATTTCTCGCCATACCCACGGGCTGCACCGTCATCCGCCGAGTCGTGTATACTCTCTGCGTGCCGAAGTGGCTGCAATCAACGCATACCACGAAGGCGCGCAGGTCACGAAGGCGGTGCGCGGCCCAGCCGTATGCGTGGCTGGATGCTTCCCGAACGAAGCTGCCGCAGGGAGGGTCACAGGGAGGGCAAGCCCTCCCCGCAGAACCCTCCACCCACCGCAGCGACGCCCGTCGTGGCGCCGCAAGGGTAGCTTGTAAGCATCGAGCGTGTGGGAAGGAGCGAAGGCATGGCCCGGCTCAGTGAGGCGGAGATTACGGCGCGGCTGGAGACGCTTAGTGGCTGGACACGCCGCGGTGAGGAGATCGTCAAGACGTATAAACTGTCGACCTTCCCGGCAGCGATCGCGTTCGTCGTTCAGGTTGGCTTTCTGGCCGAGGCCGCCGGTCATCATCCCGACATTGATATCCGTTACAACAAAGTGACGCTGGCGCTGACGACCCACGACGCCGGCGGGCTGACGGCAAAGGATTTCGACCTGGCCGCTGCCGCAGATGAGGCGATGGGGTAGCGAACATTGCCGCTGGCGCTCCGGTTGCGGGGGAACGGCAACCCGCGGGTTCCGTTCCCTCGTCTGCCGGGGCGCCCGGTGTCATTGCACACGATGGCCACAATTGACGGGATCTTTTACGCCCAACGCGGGCAGGGTACGCCGTTGATCTGTCTGCACGGCGCCGGGGGCACGCATCGCCACTGGGGGGAGCTGTTCGCGCCGCTGAGCGCCACAGCGCGGCTGATCGCCCCGGATCTGCCCGGGCACGGGCGCTCGGTGCCGCCCGGACGCGCGACCATCGCTGACTATGCCGCAGTCGCCCTGCACCTGCTCGATGCCCTGGAGCTGGAGCGCGCCGTGCTCGCCGGCCACTCAATGGGCGCGGCGGCGGCCCTGGAAGCGGCCCTGGCCGCGCCGGAACGGGTGCGCGGGCTGGCGCTGATCGGCGCCAGCGCCCGGCTGCGCGTGGCGCCGGAGTTGCTCCAGGCGCTGGCTGCTGACCCCGACGCGGCGATTGAACGCCTGGTGCAGTGGATTTACCCCGAACCAGCCGCGCACCTGCGTGCCGCCGCTGCTGCCGAGTTCCGACAGTGTGACCCGGCGGTGCTGCGGGGCGATTTTGCCGCCTGCGATGGCTGGGACGCGCGCGCGCGTCTGGGGTCGCTGCGCTGCCCCGCGCTGGTGATCTGCGGCGAGGCGGATCGTATGACGCCGCCGAAGCTGGCCCGGGAGTTGCAGGCTCTGCTCGACGGCGAGCTGGCGCTGCTGCCCGGTGTGGGGCATATGCCGATGCTTGAGGCGCCCGCGGCCACTGCGACGGCCCTACGGGCCTGGCTGGAGGGGTTGTAGCGGGCGAGTCCCGCAGGCAGGGGCATGGGGAAACCCGGTTTCCCCGGGTTCCTATCAGTCAACAGGTGGTTTCCCGGGAGGGCTGCGCCCTTCCCAACCCTCCCGCGCGCAGGCCAGGTTCACCTCAGAGTCAGGCACACCTTGGGCATTCGTTTATTCGTTTCCCATTCGTTGGCCCATTTCCCCTCTGCGTCCCAGGAAGCCCTTTCCAGAGCAGGTGAA
>CAKZKA010000074.1 GCA_937120965.1 uncultured Chloroflexota bacterium | reverse complement strand
AGGGCTGCGCCCTCCCAGCGGCGCCTGCGTGCACCGCCCCGTGGTGCGGCGCAGCCGCGCGGGCGTCTGCTCTGCAATTTGCAATCGCAGCAGCCTCCCACTTGAGGGCGAACGCCGGAGAGTCAGCCCCTCCCACCCCCTTCCTGCCCGAACTTCAGGGGCGGACAGAACGTATGGGCGCCGACGGGCGTGATAGCACTGGGATGCACTGGTTGGTCCTCACCCCCGACCCTTCTCCAGCTTCGCTGGAGCGCCTGCGCTGAGCCTGTCGAAGCGGGGAGACCAGAGCTATGCGCGGGGAAGTTCCTATGCGGTCCAGGCCACGTTGGCCCGGATGTTCTGTCCGCCCTTAAACCTGCCCGAACAAAGGGGTTGTTCTTACTTCTTGAGCGGCTGGCCGGTATACGGGTCAAACCGCCACTCGCCGGTGGGGTCAACGTCGGCCTGAGGGGGTGTGAGCAGGTTTGCGTTGGCCTGCGGCGCTGGCGCGCCTTCCAGAGGCATGATGATCCAGAGGATGATGTAGATCAACGGGCTCAGGCCGCTCAGTACTGCCAGGACAAACACCAGCCGGACAATTGTGGCGTCGATTCCGAAGTAGCGGGCCAGGCCGCCACACACGCCACCGATGATCCGATCGCTCTTGCTCCGCGCCAGTCGAGTCTCCACGGGGTTCTCCTTTTTGTTTGCGGGCCACGCCAGGTGGCGCCGATTGTTTCCCGCCCATACGACGACCGGCGCGCATGATTGTTGCGCGGCTCGCGCCACATCATTCACAAGAGTCCCACGCTGTCTTCACAACTGGTTCACAGGCGCCGGCTAGACTCGGGCCGTCGTTCTCCACAAGGGACGACCGGCGCGTGAAGTTTCACGCACGAGCCAGGATGATATGCACAGGAGGTTGAGCGTATGCGAAGTTTTGTACGCCTGGCGCTGACAGGCCTCGGTCTCACCACGGCCCTGGTCCTCGCCCTCATCGCAGCCGTTCCGATTGTTGCGCAGGCCGCGCCCGCGCCGGCCAACGCGCCGGTTGCGGCGCAGCAGGAGGCGTTCCGCGGCGGCGGCGGGCTGGCCGCCGCGCTGATCCGGTCCACCAGTGAGCTGACCGGTCTTACCGGCCAGCAGGTGCTCGATGAGTTGCGTGCGGGTAAGAGCCTGGCCCAGATCGCCGCGGCCAACGGGAGCAGCGGCGATGCTGTGGTGCAGGCAGTGGTGGCGCGGATCAAAGAGCGCCTGGACCGCCTGGTGGCCGCCGGGCGCCTGACTCAGGCTCAGGCAGACGAGCGCCTGGCCACGGTGACCACGCGGGCCACTGAGCTGGTCAATGATACGACGCTTGGTCAGAAAATCGACACCCGCGCGACGAATCGCCAGGATCGGGCCGTTACTGCGGCGCTGGTGCAGGCGGCCAGTGATGCCACCGGGCTGAGCGCCAGCGACATCCTCACGCGCCTGCGCGATGGCGAGAGCCTGGAGCAGATCGTGCGTTCGGCCGGCGCCAATCCGACGGCGGTGATCGACGCCGCTACGGCGGCCTTCCGCGCCGCCGCCGAGAGCGCTATGACCGCGACCCGGTAGGCGCTCCTTCGGCTACGCCTCGCTGCCCTTTTTCTGGGAGGTCTGCGCCCTCCCAAACCCTCCCGGTGGGGAGGGCTTGCCGCCCCCACAGGCAGGGGGATGGGGAAACCGGGTTTCCCCATCCCCCAACCGCGGCTGGCAGCGCCTGCCACCCCGGCAGGGGTGCGGTTCGACAAGCTCACCGCAGGTGGGGAAACCCGGTTTCCCCGTATGTTCCCTCAGTAGCCCTCCCAAACCCTCCCGGTGGGGAGGGCTTGCCGCCCCCACAGGCAGGGGTGCGGTTCGACAGGCTCACCGCAGGTGGGGAAACCCGGTTTCCCCGTATGTTCACCTCAGAACATGACACATGCATTTACAATCTCAGCCATTTCATGCCATCAATGAAGCATGAATCGAGAAAATGTGTTACAATACCGTCAGCATTCTGACCACCCTGTGAGGAACCCTCATGGCCAGCGTGGAGCCGCCCGCACCTGCCGCCCCCGACGGCGCGAATGCCGGGGCCGAGCCTTCGGTGCGGTTGCGACGTGCGGCGTTGCTGGAGGCGCTTGATGGACTGCGGGCCAGCCCTGACCTGCCCGCCCTGCGTGCCGCCCTGGTCGCACTGTCTGCAGCGGCGGGGCCAGGAGGAGAGTTGCGCGCCGGCGAGGACGAGGAGGCGGTTGTCTTTCCGGAAGGTTGGCTGCGCTCCGAGCTGGCGCAAATTGGCGCGGCCCTGACTCTGGAACGCGCCCGGTATTACGCCGAACGCCTGGGCAGGGCAGCTCGCGGCGCGCGCACAGCGGCCATCAACGAGATTGACCTGAACCGCTGGAAAGCCTACGAGGACATTGTTACCGATAGTCTCTGGTTAATTGAGCGCCGCGATAGCAGTGGTGTGCACCGGGCGGATTACTGGGGCAATTTCGTGCCCCAGATCCCCAACCAGTTGATGCGCCGCTACACGCGCCGCGGCGAGTGGGTGCTCGACCCCTTCGCCGGCGCCGGCACGACCCTCATCGAGGGGCAGCGCCTCGGGCGGCACGTGCTGGGGGTCGAGTTGCAGCCTGACCTGGTTGAACGCGCGCGCAGGTTGGTGAGCGCCGAGCCAAACCCCTTCGGGGTGGCGCTGCCGGTCGTTCAGGGTGACAGTACAGCAGTGGATTTTTGCGCTCTGCTGGCCGGGCACGGAGCAGCCTCCGCCCAGCTCGCCATTCTGCATCCGCCCTACCACGATATTATTCGCTTCAGTGATGACCCTCGCGATCTGTCTAACGCGGCCTCGCTCGATATGTTCCTGGCTCTGTTGGGACGGGTGGTGGATGGCGTCGCCGCTGCGCTCGACCGGGGGCGCTACCTGGCGCTGGTGATCGGCGATAAGTACGCCCGCAGCGAGTGGGTGCCGCTTGGTTTCCTGGCGATGCAGGTCGTGCAGGGGCGCGGTTTTGCGCTCAAGAGTATCGTGGTTAAGGATATCCACGGCACCGCGGGCAAGCGCGCGCAGCAGGAGTTGTGGCGCTACCGCGCCCTCGTTGGCGGTTTCTACGTCTTTCGCCACGAGTATGTGTTTGTGTTTCGCAAACGGTAGCGCCGAACGGCAGGGGCTTCGCCCCCGGCCACTTCAGGAGCGGACAGAACATATGGACGCCGACGGGCGTTCGGATGCGCTGGTTGGTCCTCACCCCCGGCCCCTCTCCAGCTTCGCTGGAGAGCCTGCGCTGAGCCTGTCGAAGCGGGGAGACTAGAGCCGTGCGCAGGGGCCTTCCAATGCGGTACACGCTACGTTGGCGCGGATGTTCTGTCCGCCCTTATACCAGTTCTGCTTGATGGTATCGCATTGGATCAGCTCCACAACTCTCCAGCTCCGCAAAGCCCTCTGTGGAGGCGTAGAGCTGTGGAATGGACGAGCGGCGCGCTTCCAGTCCCTCCCTGCTCAGGTTGCCGCGTCGGGGAAGGCCGCGCTGACCAGCGCAGGCAGAAGTTCGCCTGAACGGGCGTGCAGGTAAAAGAGGCGCTCCTCGACCCCGTTGGTCACATCGAGGTTGATTACCGCCACGGTGGCCCCGGCGGCGTAGGCCACGCGCGGCAACGAGGCTGCCGGCTCCACCAGTCCCGAGGTGCCGATCGAGAGAAACAGGTCGCAGTCCCGGGCGGCGCGCCAGGCGCGCTCCAGGGCCTCGGGCGGCAAGAGTTCACCGAACCAGACCACGTCGGGACGCAGGGGCGCGCCGCAGGCCGGGCACGGCGGGGGTGGATCGGCTACGTCGGGCCAGGTCGTGTAGACTGTGCCCTCGGCTGAACAGCGCACTCGCAGCAGGTTGCCGTGCAGTTCGATGACCGACGTACTGCCCGCGCGCTGGTGCAGCCCGTCAACATTCTGGGTGATCAGGGTGAAGCGCGGCGCCAGACGCTCCAGGCGCGCCAGGGCCAGGTGCCCGGGGTTAGGCTCGGCCTGGCTCACCAGTTGCCGCCGCCAGGCGTACCAATCCCAGACCAGGCGCGGGTTGCGGCGAAAGGCCGCAGGGGTGGCCAGTTCCTCAGGGTTATAGCGCGCCCACAACCCGGTCTGCGCGTCGCGAAAGGTTGGGATGCCGCTTTCAGCGCTCACCCCCGCCCCGGTGAGCACCACAACATACTGTGACCGGCGCAGCGCCACAACCAGTTCTGGCGGAAGAGCATCAGGGGTCGTCATCGTTCTACTCCCGTGGCGAATCTATCCGACACGCTCCTGGAGGGTGTGCGATGAGTATGGCGAACCCGGGGTTCTTTCTGTGCCAGAATGAAAATGTTTGTTCCTGGGAGGGCTGCGCCCTCCCAGACCCTCCCCACGGGTGGGTTGGTTCCTGGGAGGGCGTAGAGGCGCGGCGGCGCCGCGCCTCTAGGCCCAAACCCTGCCGCGCGCGGGCTGTGTTCACCTCAAAGACCGCCTGAGAAAGCAGGGTTATTCTGGTCTAAACACCAGTTCAAACCGTCGGGTGTAGGCATCGAGGAACTGCACATGCCAGATGCCGCAGGTGGGCGCGGGGTTGCCCCCGCTGTACACATGTCGGCTGAGATCGATCTTCTCGTTGCTCAGCTCGAGCAGCGCAGCGCGGATCGGCGAGCCGTGGCTGACGATCCCGATACGCGTGCAGGGCGAATCCTCGACGGCAGTGAGCAACTCGCGGACGCGACGGCGCACCTGCTCGAAGGGTTCGCCCGGCGCATGCTCTTGCACCAGGGTCGTGAACGTAACTGGCAGGCCCAACCGGTCGGCCAGCACCTCCGCCGTCTGGCTGGTGCGGGCGAACGGCGAGACGAAAAGATGCTCAAGCTCCTTGCTGAGCAGGAACGCCGCCGCCCGCGCAGCCTCATCGCGCCCACGCTCCGAAAGCGCCGGGCCAGGAGGCGTGTGGTAGGGAATAGTCGGATCGTGAACCGGCTGACCGTGGCGGATCAAAAACAGATCGGTGAGCACGCAACGCTCCTCACGCATGCCCAATTGCGCCGGCAGGGTACCATACGGCCCGTGGAGCTGTCAACGGTTTGACGCGCCGTAGCGCAACAATTACAATGCTAGTGCGTCCCATGTGCGGCGCCTTGCCCTGGTCATTGCGGGCGCCAGCGCGCCAGGGCGCCACGCACCAGGAATGGCACGATCTACTCAAGCCGGCGCGGCCGGCGGTGCGACTCTAGCAAAGGAATCGGACGATGCGGCTGATCCTCTACCTCGGCAAAGGCGGCGTCGGAAAGACCACGACCTCGGCGGCTACTGCTGTGCGCGCGGCAGAACTGGGCTATCGGACCCTGGTGGTTAGCACCGATGTGGCCCACAGTCTCGCCGATGCCCTCGACGCGCCCCTGGGATCGCTACCTACACCGCTTACCGACCGGCTGTGGGGCCAGGAGATCAACGTGCTCGATGAGGTGCGCGAGCACTGGGGCGAGTTGCGTGGCTACCTGTCTACGCTGCTCCGCCGCCGTGGCGTGGACGATGTCGCTGCTGAGGAACTGGCGATCATTCCGGGCATGGAAGAGGTCGTGAGCCTGTTGCACATCCGCCGCCAGGCCAAGACAGGCGATTTCGACGTGGTCGTGGTTGATGCGGCGCCCACCGGCGAGACAGTGCGGCTGCTGACCATGCCCGAGACCTTCCAGTGGTACGCCGCCCGGGTGATGGACTGGGAGCCTACGACGCTGCGGGCCGCCCGCCCGCTGGTCAAACAACTCATGCCCGCCGCAGATATGTTTGCGACCCTTGAGCGGCTCACCAAGGGCGTCGAGGCCCTCCGCGAGACGTTGACCGACCCGGAGGTGAGTTCGTACCGCCTGGTGGTCAACCCCGAACGGATCGTGATCAAGGAGGCCCAGCGCGCGGCTACCTATCTTTCACTCTTTGGCTATCCCATTGATGGCGTGGTGCTGAACCGGGTGTTGCCGCTGGACGCCGCCGAAGGTTCGTTTATGCAGGAACTGGCCCGCATTCAGCAGCGCTACCGCCAACTGGTCTACGATCTCTTCCAGCCGCTGCCGATCTGGGAGTGCCCCTACTACGCCCGCGATCTGGCCGGTCTCGAGGATCTGGCCCGCGTGGGCCGCGATATCTTCGGAGAGACCGACCCGGTACAGGTGCAGTTCCGCGGCAAGACGCAGGAGATCGTGCGCGATGGCGATGAGTATGTGATGCGCCTGCCGTTGCCCCACGTGGAGATCGGCAAGGTCTCGATGACCAAGCGCGGCGATGAGCTGTTTATCGAGATCGGCAACTTTCGTCGCGATATGATCCTTCCGCTGACCCTGGCCGAGCGCCCGGCAAAACGCGCCGTCTTTCGCAATGGCGTGCTGGAGGTGCGCTTCGGTGCGCCCGACACCCTGCCCCTGGACTCGCCCAATGGAAGCGACAACGGCTCTTGAGGTGTCTGCCAACGAAGGGCTCTTCGAGCTGCTCGACCCCTGCTCCACGTTTCCTCGGCAGGAGAGGCAGCCCCCAGCATTCGCGCGGGCAAGATACCCGCGCTCCCAGGAGAAGGGTGAACACTTCCTGGCGAGGAGGGTTTCCGGGAGGGCGATACCCCCGGCCCCTCCCATGGCTGAGCCTTTTGAAGCCCCAGCCCCAGCCGGCGCCCGGGCAGTACAGCTTGCGATACAGACGGGTTATGCTGCTCTCGACCCTGGAGGCCACTGTTGCCATCATCGGCGTGCCGATCGACCTCGGCGCCGGACGCCGGGGTGTGGATATGGGTCCCAGCGCGCTGCGCTACGCCGGCCTGCGCGCCCGGCTCGAGACGCTGGGCTACCAGGTGCGCGACCAGGGCAACCTGCCCGTGCCCATGGTCGAGACCAGCGCGACTCCACTCCCCGGGGCGAAGCTGCGCTACCTGGAGCCGATCGCGACGGTTTGCGCGGCCCTGGCCGAAACCGTCGCCGGCATGGTTGCGCAGGGGCGCCTTCCACTTATTCTCGGCGGCGACCATAGTCTGGCGATTGGCTCGGTCAGCGGCAGCGCCCGCGGCCGCAGGCTGGGGTTGCTCTGGATTGACGCCCATGCCGACTTTAATACGGCTGAGACCACGCCGAGCGGCAACATCCACGGCATGGGCCTGGCGGCCCTGGTCGGTCACGGACATCCCCTGCTCACCGGCCTGGCCCTGCGCGTCCCCGCGGTGCGCCCCGAGCATGTGGCCCTCGTCGGGGTGCGCGACCTCGACCCGCCCGAGCGGGCCGCGTTGCGCGCCTCGGATGTGCATGTGTTTACAATGCACGATATAGATCGACGAGGAATGGCCGCAGTGATCGAGGAAGCAGTGCAGCGCGTCTCGAACGGCACCGCCGGGTTTCACGTGAGTCTTGACCTGGATGTGGTTGACCCCCGCGAGGCTCCCGGCGTCGGCACGCCGGTCTTTGGCGGCATTTCACGGCGCGAGGCGCACCTGGCAATGGAGGTGGTGGCCCAGAGCGGAGGGGTGCGCAGCCTCGATGTGGTGGAAGTTAACCCCATTCTGGACGAACGCAACACTACGGCGGAACTGGCGGTAGAATTGGTCCTTTCGGCGCTGGGAAAACGTATTCTTTAGGGTGCGCTGCCGGCGCCTCTGTGGCTTCGCCACCCCATCCTGATGCGAAAATACGGGGAAACCGGGTTTCCCCACCTGCGGTGAGCTTGTCGAACCGCACCCCTGCCTGTGGGGGCGGCAAGCCGCTCCCACCAGTGGTTGGGAACTGGGGAAACCGGGTTTCCCCACCTGCGGTGCGCCGGTCGAACCGCCTGCGGTGCGCCGGTCGAACCGCCTGCGGTGCGCCGGTCGAACCGCCTGCGGT
>CAKZKA010000073.1 GCA_937120965.1 uncultured Chloroflexota bacterium | reverse complement strand
ACCGGGCGGACACACGATCTCCGACGGCGTGCGTTCCATGCGGTGCGTACGTGTTCGGTACATGTGAACACGTACCGGCTGAACCTCAGTGATGAGCCGTAATGCAGTTTGCATGGACGTTCCTTTCCGCAGTTGTGAGCCTCTCGTAGCGCCATATGTCAGAACAGGCTATTCTGTTCCGAGCAGAGCAATTCCAATGCCGTTGCAACACTGCTTCTGAAGCCATCGTCGTTGTGCATACGGCTGCATCGTACCCGACGATCGGTGTTTCCGGCGGCTCTCGCCATACATGCGCACGGATTGCGGCTATCGTGACAGGCGGCGGTGTCATGAACTGTAATAGAACATCAGGCTGCATGATACCACATCCTGCGGGTTCCATAATGCTGAGCGTCCTGCGCATCGTTTTCAACCCCACTGCATAGCTCCGGTTACTCAAATCCCTGGCACCGGGCATGCCCGATCCCACTCCGCGATGCTTGCCGCCTGGCCCGGCAGCGTGACGGGTTGCATCGCTCCGTTGTGCCACCACGGCTCGTTCATCTCCCAGAGCTTGAACGACTGCGGACAACCGTAGAGGTCGCGCCAGAGCCAGCGGGAGCGATCCTCGTCGAAGCGCAGCGGCTCCCATGGGCGCCACCGGGGGGTGCCGGTGTCCAGGTCGCGCCGGGTGGTGCTGAAGGCGGGGAGGAACGCGTGGCCGATCCAGGCTTCCCGGATCGTGTTCAGCCGCTCGTATCGTGTCGGTGGTCAGCCAGAGCATGATGATTCCGGTTGCCGGCGGGTACGGCATCGTCTCCCGGCGAGCGCGCCAGCCTCTAGTGCGCTCACCCCCTACCTGCCGCCGGATTTGCTCCCTCAGGTCCTCGCGGCGGCGGCGATTGAAGATGCTGATGCCCGCGCCGCGGCGCTGACCGCCCGCGCCCCCTGTCTCGCCGCGACACCAGTGAGCGGTGATGAACTGTTTCCTGCTTTGCGTACCCTTACCCGTCGCGGCCGCCCGGCGCTGCTTGCCGATCTCGCTGCGCTGGCGCCGTGGCTCGTGGCGCTCGCTGAACGCTACCGGCAGCCCGAGACGCTGGCGGAGCTGGCGCGGGCGGTTGTGGAGATGGGACGGTGGTGGCCGTAGGTGGGAAGTTAGAAGTAAGAAGTTAGAAAGTAGGAAGTTAGAAAGTAGGAAGGTGGGTGTGTTGGTGGCGATGGGGGGTGGTTGTCGTTAATCTTGCTGGGTGGGTGTTGTGGGTTGGTGATCCGGGCGCGGAGTTGCGGTGGCAACTGATGTCGTTGTAGCATCGCCAAATCCTCCCCTCAGGGAGGGGCATGGGGAAACCAGGTTTCCCCGTTTCCCAACCGCTGTTGGGAGCGGCTGGCACCCCCCACAGGGAGGGGTGCGGTTCGACAGGCTCACCGCAGGTGGGGAAACCCGGTTTCCCCATATGTTCACATCAGGCCCCATGCGCGGGGCGCACAACGCCAGAATGAAAATATTATTGTTCTTGGGAGGGCGAAGCCCTCCCAAACCCTCCCGGTGGGGAGGGCTTGTCGCCCCTACAGGCAGGGGTGCGGTTCGACAGGCTCACCGCAGGTGGGGAAACCTGGTTTCCCCATATTTTCACATCAGAGCTTCGGGAGTGGTGAGCCGGGTGGGAATCGAACCCACGACCCTCTGATTAAAAGTCAGGTGCTCTACCCCTGAGCTACCGGCCCACAGGCATTATAGCTCAGAGAAAGCGCCGCGTCAAAGTAGCCGTGGCGCCGGCTGCTTCTGGGCAGGGGCATGGGGAAACCCGGTTGCCCCGTATTTTCACCTCAGCCGCAGGCGCCTCGGACGGGTTGGTATCAGGCCGGGCGGCGCGAACGGGTCGAGAGCAGGTACCAGAATGTTGCTGCCGAGAGGGCCAGGCCGCACAGGCCGACCAGCCAGATCTGGTTGAAGGTGAAGAAGAGGCCGCCGATCAGGTGCAGGATTGCCAGACCGGCCACCAGAGGGCGCGCCCAGCGTCTGCCTTGCCAGAGCCCGATGGCGCTGATCAGCAGCAGGGTCGCAACGAGCAGGATCAGCGGTCCGATGATGACCAGCGCGAAGAGTGCGGCCAGTCCCCCCAACCCGATGGCCGACCGGTTGATCAGGCCGAAGTACAGGGTGAAGAGGCCGCCGATAACCCAGAGTATGCCGTATCCGCCGACGATGCCGCCGAACATGCGTTCCTGCCTGGCCTGGTTGGGTGTTGGTGTCATGGCTCTCGGTCCTCGTGCAAGAATGAAAAGCGATACCCTCGGGAGGGCTGTGCCCTTCCACACCCTCCTCCGCTGGCGGGTTGTTGCCGGGAGGGCCGCGCCCTGCCATACCCTCCCCGCTGGCGGGTTGTTGCTGAGAGGACTGCGCCCTCCTCCGCTAGCGGGTTGTTGCTGAGGGCGCTGCGCCCTGCCACACTCTCCCGCGCACAGCCTATCTTAGTCGCTCGGCGAACCACGCCCCGGTGCGCCGAATGGTTTCCAGCTCGATGGCTACCGATACGTGGCTGGCTCCGCGGACCAGGTGGAACTCGCCCCATCCGGCCGTTGCTGCCTGGATCTCCTCGGCGGCGCCCGCGGGTAGCACCCCGTCGCGTCCGGCGTAGATCAGCAGTAGCGGCGGGCGCGCTGCCTGCGCCGCGATCCGGCCCAGACTGCCCGGCACGTCGAGGGCGTCGAACAGGTCCCATGTGCCGATGCGCGCCCTGATGCCGCTGGTCTGCCAGGCGCGCGCGATGTGGTACGCCGAGCCGTCGCGGAAGAGGTGCAGCAACTGTGGTCGTGCCAGTCGTAGCGCTTCGGTGAGCTGCGCGCGCCGGTACCCGGCCATGCTCATCCGCAGGCGCGGCGGCGCCGCCCATAGCGCCAGGGCGTCGCAGGGGGCGCCGTCGGCCACGGCGCGCGTTGTCACCGCGCCGCCCAGGCTCATCCCCAGCAGGCCCACGCGCGCGTAACGCTCGCGCAACCAGCGCGCCGGTCCTGCTACGCTTTCGATGATCTCGGGGAAGGATTGCGGACGTGGGCTTTCGCCGTGTCCGTCCAGGTCTATCAGGAGTAGCGCCAGGCCCCGCGCGGTGAAATCCTCCACCAGCCGCCAGGCGTAGAAGGTCTTGTCGCAGCCGGAGCCGTGGGCCACGCATACCGCCCCGGTGGCGCCTTGCGCTGGTACGATGTGCAGTGCGGGCACTGGCCCGTGAGCTGCCGGCACATCAATGCGCGCGACGGTGTAGCCGGTGTGTGCGCCGGGTAGCAGGGCGCGCTTCGGGTCGAGATGCCGCTGGCGTAGCGTCGCCAGGCCCACCTGGAGTAGCAGCGCCGGCGCGAGGGTGAGTGCGAGCGCCCGCGGCGCGGGGCGCATTGCCAGCCCTGCGCCGGCCAGGAGGGCCGCCCCGGGGCCGCCGCCCCAGCTTAGCCCGCGCAGCCCGGCTGTGGCGGCCAGGCCCTCCAGTGCTCCCAACCATGCTCCCAGGGCGTTCAGGTACGATGAGCGCATTGCGGTGTTTTGTGGTGCAGTTCGCCACTGAGGTGAACATACGGGGAAACCGGGTTTCCCCAGGCCCCTGCCTGTAGGGGCGTCAGCCGCTCCCGCCAGCGGTTGGGGAATGGGGAAACCGGGTTTCCCCACCCCCTCCCTGCGGGGAGGCGCCCGGTTCCCTCCCCCAGCGGGGGAGGGCCAGGGAGGGGGCGGCCCTCCCAGAGA
>CAKZKA010000072.1 GCA_937120965.1 uncultured Chloroflexota bacterium | reverse complement strand
TGCCGCCCCGGGGCGCGCGGCGCTGGCGCAGAGAGGATCGGATCACGGTTTTCACGAATTGCCTGCCCCGGCGCATCCGCCCCCGGCAGATTCAGGTAGAATCAAGAGCGGTGACCATAGCGGTCTGTCGCGATAATGGTGAGGGATACAACGGAAGGGGGCGTGGGAGGCTTCACCCTCCCCGCAAAACCCTATCCATCGCAATCAGGTTGACAGGCCAGTAGCTTGATAAGGAGCGCACGATGTCCGAACAGAAGGTCAAGGTCGGCGATATGGCGCCCGACTTCGAGGTTTTGAGTGACACCGGCGAGCCGGTGCGGCTATCGCAGTTCCGCGGCAAGAAGGTAATCCTCTACTTCTACCCCAAGGACGACACTTCAGGCTGCACCACCCAGGCCTGCGGCTTCCGCGATAACTACCCGGCTATCGAGGCGAAGAACGCCGTTGTGCTTGGTGTCAGTCCCGACAGTGTCAAGTCGCACCAGAAGTTCAAGACCAAGCACAACCTGCCCTTCACCCTGCTGGTGGACGATCAGCACAGTGTTGCCGAGGCCTATGGAGTGTGGGTGGAGAAGAGCATGTACGGCAAGAAGTACATGGGGGTCGAGCGCTCGCACTTCGTGATCGACGAGGAGGGACGGGTCGTGCAGGCGGAGCTGAAGGTCAAGCCCGCTGAGAGCGCGCAGCGGGCCCTGGCGGGCCTGGCCTGAGTGCGCGTCACGAAGACCGGGCGCGAAGTGTTCAGGAGCGGCCAGAACGTATGAACGCCGACGGGGTTATGGCGTTGGGATGCGCTGGTTGGTCCTCACCCCCGGCCCCCTTCGACAGGCTCAGGCTTCGCCCTGAGGCTCAGCCCGAAGGGGCGGGCCTCTCCAGCCAAGCTGGAGAGCCTGCGCTGAGCCTGTCGAAGCGGGGAGACCAGAACCGCGCGCAGGGGCGTTCCAGTGCGGAGAGGGAGGGCTTGCGCCCTCCCAGACCCGTTGCGTACCCGGCATGTGGAAAGCTACCGTAGCGTCACCGCTGCCGATTCCTGCCCAGGCAGCGCATCGCGGAAGAGCAGCAGAAGCCCGCGTTGCGACGGTGAGGCCGTAGCGCCGTCAGGGTCGGCGCTGAAGCGCAGGGTTGCGATGCCCCCGGGGGGCACCGTCAGCTCCTGAACAGCCGGACGGAAGCGCAATCGTCCGGTTTGCACCGTGTGAGCAGTGGCGCCGCAGGTCGGAGCAGGGGCGGGCGAGCAGTCCCAGAGTTGTGGCGCGCCCCGATTCAGGAAGTAGGCGTCGTAGGCCAGGACAAAGTAGTTGAAGGGGCGGTCGCTCCGCAAGCCGACCGCCGCTGCCGGCACGGGCAAAACGTAGTTCCGGGTGTTAAAATCGGCCACCAGGAAGAAATAGCTCCGCGGCGGGGTCGAACTGCCGGCGGCGCGCACAAAGACGGCATTGCGCCCGTTGCGCCCGTTGACAGCAGCATTGTAGACCACGTAGTCGGTGGCGCCGTTGCGGTCGGCGTCAATGTGCACCTCGAAGCGCGCCGGCACGTCGGGCGAAGCGCGGAAGGGCCGGTCATGGACCGTGAGCGCGAATTCGATCACTTCGTCGGGCGTGGCCCCGGCGGGTGCGGGCGGTAACTCCAGAGTGGCGTTCAGCCCGGGTACACTGTAGCTCCGCAGCCCTACCCCGGCGAGATCCACCGGGCTGGCGCCGCTGCCGGGGCGCGAGCCGATGATGTAGTCAGGTGTGACGCAGGGGTTGGTCGTCGGGTCGAGCGAGTCACACTGATTCGGGCTGTCCTCCACCAGGGCAAAGCTCTCGACCGTACCGGCGGCGAAGGGTGCCGGATTGGTCAGTACGAGCCGATCGCTGTCCTGGCGAGCCACACTCACCTGAGCCACGCGACGCGGCACCAGATGGATGGGCAGCTTGACCCGGTTGTTCATGCCGCCGTCAACCACCAGGAGACCTTCCACTTCCAGCGGCGCCGAACCTGCACACTCCCCGGCAGAAGTCGCTGCGGCACAGGTCGTACCCCTCTCTTCGCTTTCACCGGTCGTTCCTGAGACTTCGCCGCGCAACAGGGGAATGAAAACGGATTGCTCGTAAGAGGTCGAAAGCCTCTCACACTCTTCAGACTGACAGGGGGGGTGAGGAGCACTGGGTTCCCCTGATGTCACATCAGGGTTCCAGGCGCGCAGTCGCGCCGGATCGATCGTTGCCGTCACCGTAACCACGGCGAAACTTCGCGCAGCCAGCTCTAGATGCTCCGGACTGACGCTCAAGCGCACGCCGCGCCCGCCCGGGCGCACGCTTGTACTGAGCGTATAGCTGCGGGGAGCGACCGAGTAGTTCATCACTACCACCTGGCGTTGCAGCGTCTGTGGTGTCGTTACCGGCTGGTAGCCGAAGGAAACGCTTCCAGTCTGGGCGTTCCAGGCCCGGAAGAGGGGATCGCCGAAGGGATAGCCACTCGCGCAGGGGGGCAAGACGCGGAAGAGCAGGTAGTTGAGCAGGTCGAGCAGCGGGCTGAAAGTGCATCCCCGGAGGGCGGGATCTTCCGCCAGGCGCGCGGCTATCTCCGTTGCGTCCCAGGCCAGGGTACGCGAGAAGAACGCGGCCCGGGCGTCGAGGCGTCCGCTGCCCTGGAGCGTAATCGGCGCCAGTTCGGGGCCTTCGGCGGCCAGCAGGCTCTGGCCGTGGTTCATCAGCAGGATTTTGACGTAGGGCGCCAGTGAGAGCGGGAAGTCGAGCGCATCGGCCAACCCGGGATCGGGGTTGAGTATGCCGAGGCGTTCGAGTTGCTGGATCATCAGCGCGGCGGTTCCGGCAGCTACCGGCGCTGCGCCCGACGATCCGCCAAAGGGCGCCAGGTCGCAGCCGCTGCCGGCCTGAGCCGCGAGCACCGCTCCCGGGGCAGCCAGATCGGGCTTGGCGCGATTGTCGGCAATGCGCGGCCCGCGGCTGGCGCTCGCAGCGATGCGCTCGCTGCCGCTGGCCGGTCGAAGGCTCTCGGCGACGGCCAGGGCCGCGTCGGCGGTGGCAGGCGACCCGATGATGAAGGGCCGGTTACCATCGTTGCCTGCCGAGGCCACTACCAGCGACCCGTAGTAGCCGGCAAGATCAACGAACAGACCGAGGGCATCTTCGGGCTGACCATAGCTGAAGCTGACCGAGAGGTTGATAATATCGGCAGGGTCGTAGGCCAGGCACCCCGGCGTTACGCCCGGCGTACAGAGGCCCCGGTCGGAGCCGTCGAGGTCAAGGGCCGCGTCGAGGGCGCGGAGCAGCGCAACGCCGTTGCACAACCCGGCGTCGCCATTGCAGGCCTTGAAGGCCCACAGATTGGCGCCGGGCGCAATGCCGCTGTCGGCGCCACCGGGGCTGGTGGGCGACCCGGCGGCGATATCGGCGACCATGGTGCCGTGACCGGCCAGGTCAATCGGATTGGCGTCGAAGAAGATGCAGACCTGGTCGGCGCCGCAGCGTGGATCGGGCTCTGGCCAGATGTCGCCGACATAGTCGTAGCCGCC
>CAKZKA010000071.1 GCA_937120965.1 uncultured Chloroflexota bacterium | reverse complement strand
CGGCACGGCAGTGGTGAATTGGCGCGCCAGGGGCCAGGTCAGCAACAGGGCCAGGCCCAGGTAGAGCGCCAGCGCCGCCCCGTGGGCCGCCAGGGGGCGGTACCGGCCAGCGCTGGCGACCCGTTCGTGGTGATGAAGTCGCATGGAGCTGCCTGATTATGAACCCGGGAACACCGGGTTTCCCCGTGCCCCTGCCTGCCAGGGGCGGCAAGCGACCCCGGCAGCGGTTGGAGGGTAGGGAACCCGGGTGGGGAACCCGGGTTTCCCCACCTGTGGTGAGCTTGCCGAACCACGCCCCTCCCTGGCGAGAGGGTGTGGGAGGGCGCAGCCCTCCCGAGAAAAGCCTCTTTGCATCGCCTCGTTGTGCGGCGCACCCGCGCGGACGGCTGAGGTGAACATACGGGGAAACCGGGTTTCCCCATACCCCTGCCTGTGGGGGTGCCAGGCGCCCCCAACGGCGGTTGGGAAAAGGGGAAACCGGGTTTCCCCAACCCCCTCCCTGTGGGGAGGGTTCGGCGTTGTGCGCTCCGCGCATGGGGCCTGATGTGAAAATAGCCCGCGCGTGGGAGGGTATAGATGGATCACCCCTGCTCGTCCGCCTGCCGCAACTCGGCCACAACGTTCGGCGGCAAGGGATGCTCCCAGAGCCGCCCACCCAGGCGTTCAAGCTCCTGCACGGTAGCGTCCCGCTCCTCGACCGGCACCAGCGCCACCAGCGCCGCGCTGCCCGCCTCGAGTTCCTGGCCAATCTCGTAGAGCGCCTGGTCGGGAAAGCCGGTGTCGCGCACCAGACGGTGTACCGCCTGATTGGCCATCTCTCCGGCCAGGGTTGCCGATTGCGGGCCGAGCATGCTCGCAAACGTGTACACGAACCACGCCGCCCCGCCCACTACGGTGGCCGCAATCTCGCTCAGCTCCTCGCGCAGATCTCCCGGCTCGCGCAGGGTGATCCGCCCGTCGGGACGCTTCTGCACTACCGCTACGTGGCTCTGCGGGCCGCCGAGCCGCCGGGTCAGGTCGAGAATGGCTCCTCTGGCTTCCCGCGCCTGTCGCGCGCTGTCGAAGGTGTAGACCAGCAGCCGTGTGTCGTCTTGCATAATCGTACCCTACTCTCAACCCCAGGTCAGGCGCAGCACCCGCAGCCAGTTCCGGTAGGCCAGGCGCTCCAGCGTCGCGTTATCGTAGCCGTGGGCGCGCAGTGCCGCGATGAGCCTGGGCAGTCCTGTTACGTCACCAATGGCAGCCGGGATCGTCGCGCCATCGAAGTCGGAGCCGAAACCAACCCGCTCCAGACCCACCCGCTCCACCAGATAGTCAATATGCCGGATCAGCGTGCTCAGCGGCGTGTCGGGGTCACGGCTGCCATCCTCCCGCAGAAAGCTGACCGCGAAATTCACTCCCACCATCCCATCGGAGTCACGGATGGCATCGAGCTGCCGGTCGCTGAGGTTACGCGAACTGGCGCACAGGGCATGCGCATTCGAGTGGGTCGCCACCAGCGGCGCCTGGCTCAACCGCGCCACGTCCCAGAACCCTGCCTCATTGAGATGCGAAACGTCGAGCATAATCCGTAGCCGGTTACACGCCCGCACCAGGTTTCTACCCGCCTCGGTCAGTCCTGGCCCCGTATCGGGCGCCTGCGGATAGGCGAAGGGCACGCCATGCCCGAAGGCGTTGGGCCGGCTCCAGACCGGGCCGAGCGAGCGCAATCCGGCCTGGTAGAAAACCTCCAGCGCGTCCAGCGCCGGGTCAATCATCTCGGCGCCCTCGAAGTGCAACACCGCCGCCAGCACGCCTGTCTCAAAGCAGCGCTCGATCTCCTCCACCGTCCGGCAGACGCGCATGCTGCCTGCCGACTCGGCCTCCAGGCGAAACAACAGCGCGGTCATACCTACCGCCGTTTGCCAGGCGTAGGTCGGGTCGAGCGGGGGTGGCAGCGGCAGGCTGTACCTCGCGCCGGGAAGCGGGGCAGGATCGGGCGTGACCGCTTCTGCGGCAGGGGGCACGAAGACGGCGAACAGGCCCCCGGCGAAGCCGCCCGCGGCGGCCCGGGGCGCATCCAGATGGCCGTGGGGCGAGGCTTCAAAGAACGACCGTTCCATACCTGCTCGGGGCCGGTAGAGGCGCAGCAGGGTGTCGTTGTGGCCGTCAAAAATGGGAAGCCTTGTCTGCACCGGCATCGCCTATCGGTTGCTACAACGTGCGGAGGAAGGACGCCCGTGCCGCAATCGTTACCACGATCAGCCAGCCGGCCAGGGCGCTCCCGGCCACCACCAGCGGCACGCTGCCAACCACCTGGGCGACGCCGCCGGCCAGCATCCCGCTCATAGGACTCAGACCCATCAGCAGGAGGGTGAACACACTCATCACCCGGCCGCGCAACCGGTCGGGAACGATCGACTGGATGAGGGTGTTGGTCAGCGCCATCGTGGTCACACCGGCCCACCCGGCCAGGGCGATCAGCAGCAGCGACAGCGGCAGCCAGCGCGAAGCGCTGAACGCGATCAACAGGCCCGGCTGCACCAGCGCAGCCAGGCGCACCAGCCGCCCACGCGGTATTGCATCGCCGAACTGGGCCAGGATCAGGGCTGCCGTCAGCGCCCCGAGGCCACTGGCTGCCGAGAGCATTCCCAAACCACCTGCCCCAACGTGCAGAATATCACGGGCGAAGACCGGCAACAAGGGGATGTAGGCAAAACAAAAGAAACTGATCGCCGCTGCCTGCATAAGCAAGGCCCGCACCCGCGGCTCATGCTGGATGTAGTGTAACCCCTCGCGCAATTGCCCGCGCTGCCGCCCGCCAGGCGGCGGGCGAAAGGGTGGCAGCCGCATCAACACCAGGCTCGCGATCACAAAGACAAAGCTCGCCGCGTTCAAGGCGAAGGCCGGCCCCTCGCCGATCAGCGCCACCACCACCCCCGCGACTGCCGGCCCGACTGTGCGCGCCGCATTGAAGATTGACGAATTCAGGGCAATCGCATTCAGCAGATCCTCTCGCCCGACCATCTCCACCGTGAACGCCTGGCGCGCCGGCCCCTCAAAGGCGTTGACCGTCCCCAGCAGGGTTGCCAGCGCCACCACGTGCCAGACCTCGATGCGATCGCTGAGCGTCAACCCCGCCAGCACCGTCGCCAGAACCATCGCTACCATCTGACAGACGAGCAGCAATCGGCGTTTCGACACCCGGTCGGCCAGCGCCCCTGCCGGCAGCGATAACAGCAGCACCGGCAGCGAGGCTGCCGCGGCCACCAGGCCCAGCATTGCCGGCGAGTTGCTCAGGCGCAGCACCAGCCAGCCCTGCGCGACGCTCTGCATCCAGGTTCCGGTAAGGGAGATTAACTGGCCAGTGAAGAACAGCCGGTAGTTGCGGTGACGCAAGGCCCGAAAGATCGGGGGGAAACGATTGGTTGCCGCGGGGGCCTCTTGCGCGGAGGCGCCGGTGCGTGTCGCCATAGCGGTGGAGTTCTATCAGAGCCGCTTCAACTGGTATGATACCAATTACCGTTGATGATGCCGCATTGCTTGAAGCGGTTTTAGGCGTTGTGCTGCCCAGCGTGGCAATCCAAAATCCAAAATCTAAAATCTAAAATGGTATGAGCGGCGAAGGAGGGCAACCGGGTTTCCCCACCTGCGGTGAGCCTGACGAACCATGCCCGTCCCTGAGGGTACAGTTTGAGAGGGCGCAACCCTCCCGGGAAACAACCCGCTGATGGGGAGAGGGTGGAAGGGCGTAGCCCTCCTGAAAACAAACTATTTTCGTTCTGACGTTGTGCGGCCCAGCCGCATGGACGACCGAAATGGCATAACCTGGCATCATTCCTCATCAGCCAGCGCATCGTAGAGGGTTTTCATTGCCTCGTACATCGCTGCCAGTTGCTCCGGCTTCAGGTGGCTCATCCGCTGCTCAACATACGCCCGATGGCGTGGGCGCAATTCGTCAATCAAGGCCTTGCCCTGCGGTGTCAGTTGCACCAGGGTAACCCGGCGGTCGTGGGGATCAGCCGCGCGGCGCACCAGCCCGCGCGCCTCCAGCCGGTCCACCAGGCGCGTCAGGTTACTGTTATCGGCCAGCATCTCGTGGCAGATCTGGCTCAATGGCACACCCTCAACACTGGCGTGAAACAGGATCGCGTACTGCGG
>CAKZKA010000070.1 GCA_937120965.1 uncultured Chloroflexota bacterium | reverse complement strand
GTGGCGCTTGTCGCCGACGTGGGCAGCCAGGCGAGGAGCTCGAGCTCGCGCTCGGCGTGCAGGATGCGCTCGCGGCTATGCTCCAGCTCACGCAGCAGCAGGTCGTCCAGAGGTAGTGTCATCGGCAGCCTTCCAAAAAAAGGGCACAGTAAACCAGGGCCCTGCGTCGCTGTGCGAGCGCGAGCCTGCTAATTGCAGCAACGGCGTGCATATCCCGGCGTCAGAGCGCCGGTGTATATCAGGCGATAGGAATAGCGCGCGCGGACCGCTGTGTCATGAAACACAACACCCCGGCCTTACTCAAGACCGGGGCAACACAGCGGCGGGGCGCTCAGGGGAAACAGAGCATGTTCGCCTCCTTAGCTCGAGAAGGGTTGAACTGACATGTCGCGGCAGGCATCCTGGCTTCCGGCATTCCTGTTGAACGGCCGGTTACAGTTGCGGCACAGCGCTGGACTTGCACCAGCTTCCACCTTTACGCCCTAGCATCCGGGCTAACGGGTCACCGCGACAGTATTGAGCTGAGAATGTACGGCAGCCCCGATTATACCACAGGCTGCAGAGTTTGCAATACAGGCACGGTGCGGGTATGCTCATGTCAGCGAAGTCTGTCACAGCGGTGATGACCATCGCCTATCCGACGTCCGCTGCATCAGCCTGAAGCTGCCAGTCATTTGAGGTTACGATGCCTCTGCACCAGACACCCCCGCCGGATTACGAGGTGGAACGCGCGCTCCTGCGCCAGATCGGTCAGCGGATCACGGCGCAGCGCCTGCAAATTCTGCACGCGCTGCGCGCCGCCGAACGGCCCCTCACGGCCGATGAGCTCGCCGCGGCCCTGCATCCGCTGCCCATTGACCCTACAACGATCTACAGGGTGCTCCATTTCCTGTATGAGCACGGGCTTGTCGCTCAGCTCACGCCGGAGCAGGGTCGCCAGCGCTACAAGTATCGCGACCCCGACGACCTGCACCATCATCTGGTCTGCCTGCGCTGCGGCAGCGACATGCAGATCCCTGATGAGAGCCTCGATACGCTGCGCGAGACGCTATGCGCGCGCTACGGCTTCACGGTGAAGGTCAACCACCTCATGATCCCCGGCCTCTGCGCCACCTGCAGGACGCAATCCCCCTGTCAGCAGACCACAGCGTAAGCGGCCCGCGCCCACTCAAGTTCTGAATATTTTGCGGACCCCCGTCTACCTTCTATGAACCCCACGAAGGAGGTGCGGGGAGTCCAGGATTCCTCACGTCCCACTCGGTGGAGAGAATGCGGGAGAGCGCAGTCCGTCCCGGTCTCTCTCCCGGAGGGGTGGCGGGAAACCTGGCGTTGCATATACTCGCCCTACAATGAACTATTGACATATATTTTTAGTTAGTGTATACTAATTACCACAATAAGCATATTTCAATATCCCCCGGATAGTCAGTCAATCGATCTCGGTTTGATACGGAAAGGAACCTCCATGAGCAGGTCGCTTCGTCGTGCCCTGGGATCAATGCTGCTGTTGCTGGCTCTCGGAGTTCTTGCGCTCGTTGTAGGGGCCAGCCCGGCACAGGCTCAACCTGGCTTACAGGTAGTGAACGTCTATTCGGCGCGTCACTACGGACCAATGGAACAAGTCTTGCAACGCTTTACGCAGGCGACCGGGATCGAAGTGCGGCTCTCACAAGGTTCGGCCCAGGCGCTCGTCGAGCGCCTGCGTGCCGAGGGTCGGCAGACACCGGCTGATGTCTTCATGTCAATTGACGCAGGAATGCTCTGGATCGCTGCCGAGGAAGGGCTGCTCCAGCCAGTTGACTCAGCTCTGCTGCGGAACAGCATTCCCAACTCGCTGCGCGATCCGCAGGATCGCTGGTTCGGGCTTACCCAGCGTGCCCGCGTGATCGTCTACAACCCGAATCGCGTACGCCCGTCAGAGCTTTCGACCTATGCCGCTCTTGGTGATCCAAAGTGGAGCGGGCGGCTCTGCCTGCGGCCAAGCTCACACATCTATACCCAGGCCCTCGTGGCAAGTTTCATTGCTCTGCACGGCGAGCGAGTCACCGAGGAGCGAATCATACGCCCCTGGGTGCGCAACAACCCGCGCTACATTGACAGCGATACCAGGATCCTGGAGACGATTGCCGCAGGTGGCTGTGACGTGGGTATTACCAACCATTACTATGTGGCGCAGCAGTTGGCGCGCAATCCGGACTTCCCGGTGCGTATCTTCTGGCCTAACCAGAACGAGGCTGGCGTCCACGTTAACATCTCAGGTATGGGCGTGACGTCTGCTGCGCGTAATCGCGAGAATGCGATCCGCCTGATCGAGTGGCTGGCAACTGAAGGACAGGGCGCTACTCCTGACACGCTACCGGGTGGTAATTTCGAGTATCCGGCTAACCCCACAGCGCCGGTCAATCCGATTATTGCCGGCTTCGGTAGCTTCAAGGTTGATCCCATCGGTAAGTTTGAGTACGGTCGTTTTCAGCCCGCCGCGGTCCGCCTGATGGAGCGGGCGGGCTACCGGTAGGCGCGTGATCGCTGTGGGATGGCTTGTGACCACGTTACAGTGGTTGCCGCCAATGCAGCGGCGATGCAGGGGCATGGCCCCCGCAACACTCCCATATCGATGGGGTGGATGCGGAGGGCCATGGCCTCCCACCTCCTGGCAAACGGTACGGTAAGGTGCAAAGCGGTAAAGCGAAGCCTTGCTTTTCAAATCAGTGCGCCCGTGAGAGAGCTGGCCCCTCCCAGCATAACCTTGCTCGAATCATCGCCAGGATTGAGTCATGATCCGTATCCGTCACGCATTGCTCGCAAGCTTGACCGTACTTGTAGCAGCGCCGCTGCTCTTTGTCGCGGCGCCGCTGCTACGCCCTAGCACAGCGATCTGGCAGCATCTCTGGGAGACGCGCCTCCTCGAGATGCTCATCCAGACGCTCACGCTCGCTGGCACAGTAGGCCTGGGAACACTCCTTCTCGGTACCAGTCTGGCCTGGCTGGTCAGCGCCTACCGCTTTCCTGGCCGCGACTGGCTGACATGGATGCTCGTTCTGCCCCTGGCAATGCCGAGCTACGTGCTAGGCTTTGTCTTTATGGCAACCTTCGACATTGCCGGGCCGGTGCAATCTGCCTGGCGTAATTGGTTTGGTTTCGACGCCTGGTTTCCCGAGATCCGTTCGCCTGGCGGGGCTGCTATTGTACTTACACTTGTCTGGTACCCCTATGTCTACCTCCTCGCTCGGGCTGCCTTCGCTGAACAATCCGCCGTCACGTTCGACGCAGCTCGGGCAATGGGATTACGTCGTTCGATGGCGTTTGTGCGCCTGGTGCTGCCCCTTGCTCGTCCTTCCCTCGCGGCTGGCGTGACACTAGTGATGCTTGAGACGCTCACCGACTTTGCGACGGTGCGCTTCTTTAACGTGATGACCCTGAGCGAGGGCGTATTCCGGATCTGGGAAGGCATGATGGATCGCGCTGCGGCCCTTGAATTGGCTTCACTGCTGCTCTTCATTGGCCTTGGTCTGATCTTGATTGAGCGTGGACTGCGTGGTCAGGCCCGTTTCACCCAGCTCAGGGGTTCTGTTCAACGGCTGACGCCTGTCCCGCTCCAGGGATGGCGAGCGCTCGCGGCTACAGGAGCCTGCCTGCTTGTTCTGGGCGTAGCTTTCGTGCTCCCGAGTCTTCAGTTGATCGGCTGGACTCTGGCTAAGCTGCGGAATACGACTATTCCGACTGCTGAGGGGGTGGCCGGACGCTATATCGTTGTCACGCTCGGCCTGGCGGCCAGCGCAGCGCTGCTGACCGCGCTGGTCGCCCTGATCCTTGCAGTATGCAGTCGTTTTGAGGATGGACGACTCTGGCGGGGTCTGGTTCGCGTGGCCACGCTCGGCTATGCGCTGCCGGGCGCGGTAATCGCTGTTGGGACGCTAAGCCTGCTGGCCGCACTTGACCATACGCTCCTCGCAGGAGGCGTCGTTGGCACGATGATCTTTACGGGTTCACTCACCGGGTTGCTCTACGCCTACCTGGTGCGCTTTCTGGCCATCGCCTACAGTAGCACCGAAGCTAGCCTGGACAAAGTGACGCCACAGCTTGTCGAGGCAGCGCGCTGTATGGGCGCAGGCCAGGCGCGGATCATTCGGCGCATCCATACGCCCCTGGTGCGGGCCGGATTGCTCGCCGGGGTCATTCTGGTCTTCGTAGATGTGATGAAGGAATTGCCGGTAACGCTGATGCTACGACCGTTTGGCATGGATACCCTGGCAATCTGGACCTATATGCTTGCCGCAGAGTCATTCTGGCAGGCGGCAGCCATTCCCGCACTCTTCATCGTGGGCGCTGGGGTAGTGCCTGTCATCCTCCTGGTACGGGCCGGTGATCGGTTGGTGCTGCGATGAGCCTGGCTATTACCCTGAGTGGCGTGCGGAAGACGTACGATGGTGGTGTGGCTGCCGTAGATGGTGTGGATCTTACTGCAACCGAGGGGGCGCTCGTAGCCTTGTTGGGGCCAAGTGGTTGCGGTAAAACCACCACCCTGCGGCTGGTTGCCGGGCTTGAGCGCCCTGATAGTGGTGTAATCACCATCTGTGGACATACGGTTGCCGATACGACTACCTGGGTGCCCCCTGAGCAACGGCAGGTCGGGCTCGTCTTTCAGGACGGCGCACTCTTTCCGCATCTGACCGTAGCTGAAAATATCAGCTTCGCGCTCACACGCACGACGCGGGCAGGCCGCACGCAGCGGATCGCTGAACTGCTGGATCTTGTGGGCCTCAACGGACTTGCGGCGCGTTACCCGCACCAGCTTTCAGGTGGCCAGCAGCAACGTGTCGCGCTCGCTCGCGCCCTTGCCAGCCGACCTGCCGTTGTCCTGCTTGATGAGCCCTTTGCAAACCTGGATGCGGCCCTACGGGTTGAACTACGCGAAGAGGTTGCACGCATTCTGCGCTCTGCAGGAACGACCGCGGTGCTCGTCACCCACGACCAGCAAGAGGCGCTCAGCATGGCTGATCAAGTAGCGCTTATGGTGGATGGAAGAATTGTTCAGTGCGGAACACCGCAGCAGCTCTACACGCATCCATCGAGTCGGGCCGTGGCGAACTTGCTCGGTGAGACGAACTGGATCCCCGGTGAAGCCAGCGGGATGACGGCTAGTTCCTGCCTCGGTACGTTATGCCTGACCGCACCGGTATCCGGTTCCGTTGACGTGCTCGTGCGTCCTGAGCAGCTCATCCTGCATCCCGATGAAGCAGCGCCCTGGACCGTGACACAGGTTCGCTACTTCGGTCATGACCAGATCGTGACCGTAAGCGCTGACGGTTTGCCATCGCTGCGTGCTCGGCTCGGAACGCATGAACCCATTGTAGCGGGATTACGTGTTGCAGTTGCCGTCCACGGGAGAGTCAGCGCCTTTGCGCGCTGAGTGGCGCATCTGCTGGTTAGGAGATGCTATGGTCGCTCCGCTCGGGTACGCTGCCAGAAGCGGCGTATGGCCAGCGGGCATATCCAGCTCTGGTGCGCCTGTGTCGGCCTGCTGCTTGATGACAATGAACTTGACCTGCTACGCCAGATGGTCTGGCACGCGGTCGGGCAACTGGAGCACCTGGCGACATCGCAGCGCTGTCGTTCCCAGCGCTGGAGTGATGAGTATCGGGTATTTACCGCGCCACTTACGGGTGTTACATCGCCCAATTAGGGTCGTTAGTCCCGGCGCGACCGTCGTGACCAGCCACGTTCTTGTTGCTGAAGCAGAGCGCACAGGAGTGGTTCAGGGAGGATGCGCGGGAACCTGGTTCTCGCGCATCCTCTCTCTATACGTATGGCAACCACGCCTTCTTCACCACGGGTACGCCTGCGCCCGATCGCCTTGCCGACCGAGCATGGCGGGTGGGGGCTTGTGGGTGCGCCGATCATCCTCGGACTGTGGGTTGCGCCATCAGCGGCAGGCGTATGGCTCAGCCTGGCCGCCCTGGGTGCGTTCCTCACTCGTCAGCCGCTTAAGTTGGCCCTGGGCGACTGGCGGCGCGGTAAGCGCTTCCCGCGTACGATCTGGGCTGAACGCTTTGCGCTGCTCTATGGGCTGATCGCGCTGGGTGCGTTTGCGACAGCGTGGCTCAGCGCCATGCACCCCTTCTGGCTGCCGCTGCTGCTCGCCACGCCATGCGCCGTCGTGCAGTTCCGCTTCGATATGCTCAAGCAGAGCCGCGCCTTGATCGCCGAGCTATGCGGTGCAACGGCGATCAGCGCTGTGGCGGCTGCGATTGCGCAGGCCGCTGGGTGGACGCTTTTGCCCGCCTTGCTGCTCTGGCTGCTGCTAGCACTCCAGGCGACCACAGCGATTGTCTATGTGGGGGTGCGCTTGCGCCTGGCACGAGGAACGCCAGCGCAGCGCACCCCGGCGCTGCTGGCGCACCTTGGCGCCCTGATCCTCGTTACCCTCTTTAGCACGCTGACCTGGCCAGGGCTGATTGGTTGGCCGGTGTTGACGATCTTTGCCCTCCTGATGCTGCGCTGCTGGATCGGGCTGCTGCCGCGCAGCCTGCGCGTGCCGACGCTGTTGGTGGGTGCGCAGGAGGTTGGGTGGAGTCTGCTGACAGTGATAAGTATCGCACTCGGGCTGCACATAGGATAGTAAATGGGCGTGCATTCCTGAGCAACGAAGCAGATCACCCTGCTCGACGGTGAACTGCTGATCTCGTTGCAGAGCAATTCTGTCGAAGGCGAAGCTGCGACCATTACTACTATGCGTTGCAGACTGCGAGGGTTCATGCTATAGTTTGCATATACCACTGGTTGCAAAAACGATCTTTCCACAGGAAGGGCCACGGCCGCCGCTGAGGTGAGCACAGGGGAAACCGGGTTTCCCCACCTCTCCTGGCGCACCCATGGAAAGGAGAACCTCGCATGGCGCGTTCATTGCGCATCCTCCTGGCCTTCGCGCTGGTGGCGTTGCTCGCCGCCTGTGGCGGCCAGGCCGCTGCGCCCACGGCTGCCCCCGCCACTGTCCCCGCCGCGCCCACAGATGCTCCAACCTCTAGACCCACAGTCGCCGCCGCTGAGGAGCCGACTGTCGTGCCCACGGCGGAGCCTGCGGCGACTGGCCCGCGTCGGGGCGGCGCCGTCGTCGTTGTGCAATCGAGCGACCCGGGCAGCCTCAACCCGGCGATCACCACTGCCGGCCCCGTCCACACGATTACCGACCAGATCTTCAACGGGCTGGTGGGCCTTGACGACCAGCTTAATCCGGTGCCCGAGCTGGCTGAGAGCTGGGAGATCAGCGCAGACGGCACGGTGTATACCTTCAAGTTGCGACCCGGCGTGACCTGGCACGACGGAGCGCCCTTCACCTCCGCCGACGTTAAGTTCAGCTTCGAGGAAGCCTTGCTCAAATTTCACGCGCGCACCAGGGCTGGCCTCGAGAACGTGCTGACTGCTATCGACACCCCGGACGAGCTGACCGTCGTCTTCAGGCTGGCCCGGCCCTATGGTCCGCTGCTTCAGCGACTCGATGTGGTCGAGGCATCGATCATTCCGCAGCACATCTTTGCCGGGAAGGACCTGCAGAACAATCCGGCCAACCTCAACCCGATCGGCACCGGCCCTTTCAAGTTCGTTGAGTATGTCAAGGGCGAGCGGATCGTGCTCGAGCGGAACCCCGCCTACTTCCGCGCAGGCCGCCCCTATCTCGACCAGGTGATCTTCCAGATCATTCCCGATCCGGGCACGGCCCTGCTCGCCCTCGAGCGAGGCGAGGTGGACTACCTGGGCAGTGTGCCCGGCGCGGAGGTGGAACGTCTGAAGGCCATGCCCGAGCTGGTGGTCGTGCCCGGCTATGGCGGCTCAGGCGGCTCGTTCTGCCAGATCACGCTCATCCCTAATATGACCAGACCGCCGTTCGACACGCCCGAAGTGCGCCAGGCTTTCTACCATGCCCTGGACCGCCAGCTCATCCTCGACCGGGTCTACTTTGGACAGGGCGCGGTCTCGACCGGGCCGATCAGCAGCCAGGTGGAGTGGGCCTACAGCCCTGCGGTGCTCCCCTACCCCCACGACCCGGCCCGCGCCGAGAAGCTGCTCGACGCGGCTGGCTACCCACGCGACGCCGCCGGCAATCGCCTGACGGTCGTCTTCACCCACCCTTCGAGCTTTGCCCGGCTCGGCGAGGTGCTGCGCGAGCAGCTCAAGACGGTCGGCGTCACCCTGGAGCTGGAGGCGATGGATATGCCTGCGGCGGTTGATAAGGTCTTCGTGCAGAAAGACTTCGAGCTCGGTGTCGCTTCGTACTGCAACGGCAGCGACCCGGAGATCGGCGTCCGACGGGTCTATGTGTCGTCGAACATTGGCCCGATCCCCTTCTCCAATGGCGCCGGCTACGTCAACCCGGAGGTGGACAAGCTGTTCGACGAGGCCGCTGCCCTGACCGACCGTGCTGAGCGCGCCGCGATCTACGCCGTGCTGCAACGGCAGATTGTGGACGATCTGCCCTACTTCTGGCTGGTCGACTCCGCGGGTTACCGGGCCTACCGCGCAACCTTCGACGGCTTCCGGGTCTCGGCCGGGCCGTTCCTCGAGGAGGCTCACCTGATCACGGGTGACTCGTGAGTGGCATGCCGCTCAACTCCGGGCGCTATCTTGCCCGGCGCGCGCTCCAGGGCGCGCTCCTGGTGCTGGGGGTGCTGGTCTTCAGCTTTGCGCTGATCCATCTCGCGCCGGGCGACCCGATCATCGTGCTGGCCGGCGATGGAGGCAACGCGGCCTACTACGCCGAGATGCGCGCGCGCTATGGCCTTGATCGTCCGCTGCCAGAGCGGCTGCTGCGCTACGTGCTGGCGGTCGCGAGTGGCGACTCTGGCTATTCGTTCAGCTATCGCCAACCGGTCTTCCAGGTGATCCTTAGCCGCGCGCCGGCCACCCTGCTGCTGATGGGCAGCGCGCTGCTCTTCGCGGTGGTCGTTGGCGTGAGTCTCGGGGTGCTCAGCGCGCTGCGCCCTCGCACAGCGCTGGACTACGGGATCAGCGTGTTCACCCTGGTTGCCGCGGCTATGCCGGTCTTCTGGGTTGGCCAGGTGCTGATCATCATCTTCGCCGGGCGCCTGGGGCTGTTCCCGGTTCAGGGAATGATCTCCTTGCGGGCGCGCCACACGGGAGTGCGGGCCGCGCTCGATGCGCTCCACCACCTCGCGCTGCCGGCCCTGACCCTGGGGCTGCCGCAGCTAGCCCTGCTGACCCGATTGACGCGCACCAGTCTGCGCGAGCAACTGGACGAGGACTATGTTCGCACTGCGCGAGCGAAAGGGTTGCAAGAGCGGGTCATAATCCTTAGCCACGCTCTGCGCAATGCGCTGCTGCCGATCATCACGGTCATCGGCGGCCAGGTGGGAGTGCTGATCACTGGCGCGGCGCTGACCGAGACCATCTTTGCCTGGCCAGGACTCGGGCGGCTGTTGCTCGACGCTGCGCTGAGCCGCGACTACCCCCTGCTGATGGCGCTGTTCATCACCGCTGCTATCAGCGTGGTGGTCGCCAATCTGCTCACCGACGTGATCTACACGCTACTCGACCCCCGGGTGCGATACGACTGATGGCTCAACGCGCACAGATGGTGGCGGGGCGCAGGCGGTACGGCCCTACCTCGGCGACCAGCCCGCCCGAAGGGGTATGGGGCTTCTGGGCACGGCTGCGGCGCGAGCCGCCAGCGCTGGCGGGTCTGGCCCTGACGCTGCTGGTAGTGCTGGTTGCGCTTGGCGCCGACCTGATTGCGCCCGGCGACCCCTTTGCAATTGCGGACGCGGTGCTGCAGCCACCATCAGCACGCCACCCCTTTGGCACAGACGATCTGGGGCGCGACCTGTTCAGCGGCGTGGTCCACGGAGCGCGCACGTCGCTGCTGGTTGGTCTAACCGTGTCGAGCGCAGCCACGCTCATCGGCATCCTGGTGGGGAGCCTGGCGGGCTACGCGGGTGGGCGCATAGATGACCTGCTGATGCGTCTTAGCGAGTTCGTTCAGATCATCCCGCGCTTTTTCCTGGCCCTGGTGATCGTTGCTATGCTGGGCAGCAGCCTCTGGCTGATCGTGCTCCTGCTCGCGCTTACCGCCTGGCCGGGCACGGCGCGCCTGGTGCGCGCGCAGATCCTGAGCCTGCGAACGCGCGACTATGTAACGGCGGCCCGCGCGCTTGGCGTACCACCCGGACAGATCCTGTGGCGTCACCTGCTGCCGGCAGCGTTGCCGCCGGTGATCACCCTGGCGGCGCTGCACGTCGGCGGGGCGATCCTGGTTGAGGCCGGGTTGAGTTTCCTCGGGCTGGGGGATCGAAGTGTGATGAGCTGGGGGTTGCTGCTCAACGACGCGCAGCAGTTCGTGCGCCGGGCATGGTGGATGTCGGTCTTCCCCGGGCTGGCGCTGACGCTGACGGTGCTTGGCCTGAACCTGCTGGCCGACGGCTTGAACGAGGCGCTTCGCCTGCACCGGTCATAGAGCTTATACCATTTTAGATTTTGGATTATGGATTGCCACGCTGGGCAGCACAACGCCTGAAACCCGCCGGGGGAGGGAACCGGGCGCCTCCCCGCAGGGAGGGGTTCGGTTCGACAGGCTCACCGCAGGTGGGGAAACCCGCTTTCCCCATATGTTCACCTCAGACGGTCATGCGGCTGCGCCGCACAACGCCGCGATGACTATGGGGTATCTCTGGGAGGGCCGCCCCCTCCCTGGCCCTCCCCCGCCGGGGGAGGGAACCGGGCGCCTCCCCGCAGGGAGGGGTGCGGTTCGACAGGCTCACCGCAGGTGGGGAAACCTGGTTTCCCCGTATGTTCACCTCAGCTATGCGCGTCTCGGCGCGGCTAGCTTCAGGCGCTGCTTGCCTCCTCGAACGCCTGGGCCAGGGCCTGCGCTCCAGCGGTTACGGGGAGCGTGCCGGCAACGACGGCGGCCTCAATCGCTGGCAGGCGCGCCTTGACCGCGGGGTGATTAAAGAAGCGCGACCGCAAGTAGTCTTCGATGAGCGCGTGGAGCCAGTCGCGGGTCTGCTGGCGGCGTCGCTCCTCAAAGACGCCGGATGCGGTAGTTGTCTCACGGAAGCGCTCGATCTCCGCCCAGATCTCGGCGATCCCCTCCCCGGTCACCGCCGAGCAGATCCGGGCGCGGGTCTTCCAGCCCGGCGTGGCGGGGGCCAGGTAGTGCAGGGCCTTGTTATAGTCGGCCTGGGCGGCCATGGCGCGGATGCGGTTCTCGCCATCGGCCTTGGTGATCACCAGGGCATCGGCCAGTTCCATGATCCCCTTCTTGATGCCCTGGAGTTCGTCGCCGGCCCCCGCCAGCATGAGCAGCAGGAAGAAGTCCACCATCCCGCGCACCGCGGTCTCGCTCTGGCCGACGCCAACGGTCTCCACCAGGATCACGTCGAAGCCGGCCGCCTCGCACACGAGCATGGTCTCACGGCTCTTGCGCGTGACGCCACCGAGGCTGCCGCCGGTGGGCGAGGGGCGGATGTAGGCGTTGGGGTGCCGCGCCAGGGCCTCCATACGCGTCTTGTCGCCAAGGATGCTGCCGCGGGTGACGCTGCTGGAGGGATCCACCGCCAGAACCGCCACGCGATGACCGCGCTCGCAGAGCATCACCCCCAGGGCCTCGATGAAGGTGCTCTTGCCCACCCCGGGCACGCCGGTGATGCCGACGCGCAACGCTCCGCCGGTGTAGGGCAGGAGGGCCTGCAACACCTCCTGGGCCTGAGCGAGATGCGCTGGCGCATTGCTCTCGATCAGCGTAATGGCGCGGGCCAGAATGGTGCGGTCACCGCTGCGCACCCCTTCGACATAGTCGGGCACCGTCAGGTGGCGCCGCCGCGCCACCGGTTTTGCACCCGTGCCGCTACTCTGACCGGGAAGCCCATCGTGGCCGCCGGTCACCCCGTCCATCACCGACGAGGCGAAGACCGCGTCCTGCGCCGGTTGGGCCGGCTGCCACTCGGGAGGATGCCTGCCGCTGGTCATGGGTCGTTCCTTGCCTCTGTGCTTGCTGAGAGCGCCGGATCGCTGGTCGTCGCCTCGCTGGCGTGGAGCCGGCGACGCAGTTCGCTGAGCAGCTTCTCGGCGGCAACCGGGATGATTGTGCCAGGCCCGAAGATCAGCGCCGCGCCATGCTCGCGGAGGAAGGCGTAATCCTGCGCCGGGATCACCCCGCCGATGATCACCACGATATCCTCGCGGCCCAGCTTGCGCAACTCCTCAACCAGTTGCGGCAACAGGGTTTTGTGGCCGGCGGCCAGCGAACTGATCCCGACCACATGGACGTCATTTTCCACCGCCTGGCGGGCCACCTCCTCCGGGGTCTGGAAGAGCGAGCCGATGTCCACGTCGAAGCCCATATCGGCGAAGGCGGTGGCGACCACCTTGGCCCCGCGGTCGTGACCGTCCTGGCCGATTTTAGCCACCAGGATGCGGGGGCGCCGGCCCTCTTCGTGGGCGAAGGCATCGGCCAGGGCGCGTACGCGGTTGATCTGGTCTGCGTCGCTGTACTCGCTGCTGTAAATGCCCGAAACGGCGCGGATCGTGGCCTTGTAGCGACCAAACACGCGCTCCATCGCCATTGAAATCTCACCCAGCGAGGCTCGCGCCCGCGCCGCCTCAATGGCCGCTTCCAGCAGATTGCCCTCGCCGGTCTCCGCCACCCGGGTCAGCGCATTGAGCGCCGCCTGCGTCCGCGCCTCGTCGCGCTCGGCGCGCAGCTTCTTCAGGCGCTCGATCTGGGCCTGACGCACGGCGGTATTGTCCACCTCCAGGATCTCCAGCGGCGGCTCGGCGGCCAGGCGGTACTTGTTGACGCCGACGATCGTCTCCTGCCCCGAGTCGATGTGGGCCTGGCGCCGGGCGGCAGCCTCTTCGATGCGCAGCTTGGGCAGGCCGGCCTCGATCGCTTTCGCCATGCCGCCGAGAGACTCGACCTCCTGAATGTGGGCCCAGGCGCGTCGCGCCAGAGCGTCGGTCAGGCTCTCCAGGTAGTAGGAGCCGCCCCACGGGTCCACAATCTTGCAGATCCCCGTCTCTTCTTGCAGGAAGAGCTGGGTGTTGCGGGCAATGCGCGCCGAGAAGTCGGTCGGCAGGGCGATGGCCTCGTCGAGCGAGTTGGTGTGCAGCGACTGGGTATGGCCCAGGGCCGCAGCCATGGCCTCGATGCAGGTGCGGGCCACGTTGTTGAAGGGATCCTGCTCGGTCAAGCTCCAGCCGGAGGTCTGGCAGTGGGTGCGGAGGGCCAGGGACTTCGGGTCCTGGGGGTTGAACTGCTTGATGATCTTGGCCCAGAGGAGGCGACCGGCGCGCATCTTGGCCACTTCCATGAAGTAGTTCATGCCAATGGCCCAGAAAAAGGAGAGGCGCGGGGCGAACTGATCAATCCCCATACCCGCCTTGATGCCAGCGCGCACATACTCCAGCCCGTCGGCCAGGGTGTAGCCCAGTTCCAGATCGGCAGTGGCCCCGGCCTCTTGCATATGGTAGCCGGAGATGCTGATACTGTTGAACCTGGGCATGTGCTTCGCGGTATAGGCGAAAATATCGGCGATGATGCGCATCGAAGGCTCGGGCGGGTAGATGTAGGTGTTGCGCACCATGTACTCTTTCAGAATGTCGTTCTGGATGGTGCCGGTAAGCTGATCCTGGCGCACGCCCTGCTCCTCGGCGGCCACGATATAGAAGGCCATCACCGGGATGACCGCGCCGTTCATGGTCATCGAGACCGACATCTGATCGAGGGGGATGCCGTCGAAGAGGATCTTCATATCGAGGATCGAGTCGATCGCCACGCCGGCCTTGCCCACATCGCCGACGACCCGCGGATGGTCCGAGTCGTAGCCGCGGTGGGTTGCCAGGTCAAAGGCTACCGAGAGACCCTTCTGGCCGGCGGCCAGGTTGCGCCGGTAGAAGGCATTGCTCTCTTCGGCAGTCGAAAACCCGGCATACTGGCGCACTGTCCAGGGCTGGGTGACGTACATGGTCGGGTACGGCCCCCGCAGGTACGGCGGAAGGCCAGCGGTGAAGCCCAGGTGCTCCAGGCCCTCCAGATCTGCGGCGGTGTAGAGCGGCTTGACATCAATGTGCTCCATGGTTCGCCAGACCAGATTCTCGAGGGGCTGCCCGGCCTCCTGCTCGGCCAGGGCGCGCCACTGCGCCAGATCGGGCGCAGGAGCATCGTCGCGGTACGGGATCCTGGTAAAATCGGGGGTGGTCACAGGGCCACTCCTTTCAACTGCTGAAGCCGGGCCAGTGTCGCGTAGCAATCGGCGCGAAGATGGATAAACTCATCAACCCCTGCCGCTCGGTGGGCTTCGACCTGGTCAGCCGGGTAGCCGGCCAGCACCACGGTCATATCGGGGTGTCCGTCCTTGAGCAGCCGGACGAGCGGCGGCACCAGTTCCGGGTAGGTCTCATCGGTCGAACAGATGACCACAATCGAGGCCCCCGAAGCGTGAGCGGCCTGGGCAGCCTCTTCGACGCTCTGGAAGCCCGGCCCGGCGACGACCTCGAAACCGCCGGCTTCAAAGAAGCCGGTCGAAAAATCGGCGCGGGCCTTGTGCTGTGAGACTGGACCCATTGTAGCAAGAAATACCTTCGGGCGCGAGCCGGTGCGAGCGGCAAATTGAGCGGCGGCGGCTTGCAAGGCCTCGAACTGCTCGGCGCCGCGGTGGGCGGGAATGGGTTCGACCGTGATGCCCGCAGCGCTGCCGGCGCCAATGGCTGCGCTGAGCGCCCCCAGGGTTGCGCCAGCGCGGGCCGCCGCAATCGCCGCCGGCAATACCTGGTCAGGCGCAGTTGCCACCGCCCGGGCCAGGGCCTCGAGCGCTGCCTGAACATCTACCGCGGCGCGGAAGCGTTGAAGCTCCGCGGCGCGCGCCGCGTGCAGCGCGGCGTGGTCCACCGTGCGGGGGGTGAAGGACCGCTCCCTGGGGTTGACGTACATATTGGCGCCGACGATCACCTCGCGACGCAGGGCGATCTGGTTCATACGCTCGGCGCGGACAGAAGCCACCTGCGCCTGGGGGAAGCCCGCGGCGAGCGCGGCGGCCATACCGCCCTGCTCCTCGATGCGCTGGAAGAGCGTCCAGGCCTCGCGAGCGATCTCATCGGTCAGCGTCTCCACCGCCGCCGACCCGCCGGCAGGGTCAACCAGACGGTAGAAGTTGCACTCCTGTTGCAGAATGATCTGCACATTGCGGGCGATGCGCCGCGAGAACTCATCGGGCAGGCCGATGGCCTCATCGAAGGGGCTGACGTGGAGGCTGTCGCAGCCGCCCATCACCCCGGCGAAGGCCTCGGCAGTGGCGCGCAGCAAGTTGTTGTAGGCATCGGCGCGCGTCTTGGTCCAGGCTGAGGTGCGACCGTGCAGGCGGAGCTTCTGGGCCTGGGCATTGCCGCCGAACGCGGCGACCATGCGCGCCCAGAGCATGCGCGCGGCGCGGAGCCGGGCGATCTCGATGAAGAAGGGCGAGCCGAGGGAGAAGGCGACCTGCATGCGGGGGGCCACGCTATCAACGTCCAGGCCACGGGCCTGCATGGCGCGCAGATACTCCGCGCCGGTTGCCAGAGCGAAGGCCAGATCCTGCACCGCGTTGGCGCCGCCGTTGTGGTAGGGGTGCACCTCGACCTGAATGGTCCGCAGCTCGGGGGCGTGGGTTGCAGCCCAGGCCGTCAGCCAGGCCATGGCGTCGTAGCAGCGCTCGAGCGCGCAGGGCAGGGCGCCGGCGCTGGCCAGGGCCCCGAGGGGATCGGCCCCGATGCACCCCTGCGCCTTGCTGAGCTTCAGGCCCTGGGCCTCGGCGGCGGCCAGGATCAGCGCGGCCAGGGGCAGAGCATTGGCCCCCGCGGCGAATAGCAGCGGGGTCTGGGCCAGAGGTATGTCGGCAAAGAGCGCGGCCAGGTCCTCGCGCGAGGCGAGCGACGCGCCACCCTGGCCAACAAGCTCGGGCGGGGCCTGGTCAGGGTCCTGACCGAGCAGGGTGGCCCGATCGAGGCGCACGTGGAGCGTGGTCAGTCCCCGGGGCAGATCCTCGCGGGCAGCCTGGTTAACCTCGGCGGCAGTGGGGTAGGGCAATTCCTGGGCCACCTCCCAGGGGCGGATCCGGTAACCGAGGGCGCGCGTGCCGCGCACGTAGGACGGCAGACCGGGCAACGAAGCGGTGTGGGGCAGGCTGGCTGTGTCGGCGATGGCGTAGATCGGCTGCAGGGTGATCCCTTCGTAGGTCCGGGTGAGCAGGCGTTTCTCGAACGGCGCGCCCTTGAGCGTCTTCTCGGCGGCGGCGCGCCACTCTTCAGGGCTGGTGGGCGGAAACTCGTCGAAGAGGCGCTCCGGGACGTCGGGGTTCGGCACGTGGGTTTCCTGGGTCATAGATCCACTCCTTCATCGGGGAAGCGCGTGGCCGGCAAACCAACCGGGAACGAAGGGATGGCCCGGAGCTCGTTTTCGGACGGCAGGGGTGGGCCATCACATACGGCGCAAGCTGAAGAGCAACCTCTCCAGATCGTCCGGATCGACGTGCATCGTCGCAAACAGGTCGGAAAGCTCCAGACCGTCACGGGTCTGGCGCAGATAGAGATCGTGACCTGCGAGATACGGCGGAACCCGATCGCGCACATCCGCTCACTCATCGAGGCCTGTGCCCACCGATCATAATCCAAACTGAGGCCATTTGCCAAGAGGGAAAGGGCCAGTTTCCGGGCGCGATCGGCGACAATCGGCTCCAGCAGGTGCAGCGCGCATGCAGGCGCCCGGTGAATCCAGGCCGCAAACTCCTGCTGGTTGCGTTGCAGGCGCGATTGCACTCTGGTCAACCTGGCGCATATATCACTCACATCACATCGTAGCATAGGAACCCCCCACAGGGAGCGCGCCGGTGAGAGCGCAGTACTGGACGCTGAAGTTGCGCTCCAGTTCATCGCGACGATGCACCAGCAGTTCGTGGGTGATAACGCTGGGGCGCACAGCGCTGACAATTTCGCGGCAGCGCGGCGTGGTAAAGGGGCGATGCTGATCGATCTGCGCCACGTGGTCACGGGCCAGGGTGTAGCGCTCCGCGAATGGGAGCCTGGTGAAGCCGGGGGGCAGACCGTGGACTGAGCGCTGGTAAGCGCCGGAGAGGCTGAGGCTCAGGTGCAGCCCCTCGATCCGCTCGCGCACCCGGGGCGAGAGGCGCGCCACCTGCTCTAGCACCAGATCAACAGCGGCATCTTCATCATCCACGCCGGGACAGGTGTTGATCAGATGGCCCGTATCGAGCACAAAGCCCCAGTTCTTGAAGCGCAGGCGCTGCACAAACTCCTCGGCCAGCGCCGGACTGGTAAAGGTGAGGCCAGGCCACCACAGGTTCTCAAGCCACAGGCGCACCGGCGGTTCGCCGTCGGGAAACGTCGCGGCCGTCGCGTTGAGCAGATCAATTGTCGCACGCACCACCAGCTCCGCGCTGGACGCATAGCAACGGGTGAAACTCTCCTCGAGACTCACATGGCTGACGTGAAAGACGGCGTAGTGGGAATGCAACCTCGCTGCCTGACGCCAGAGGCGTTGCTGGAGGGCGACCATATGCGCGGCATCGCGGGCGCCCCCGGCGAGGAACTGGCGCTCTTCGGGCGAAATTGCCGCATCCGGGCCGGCCTGCCAGATCTCCAGCCAGCGGATCCAGTATGGGAGATGGACACCCTGAACCAGACCGGGCGGCAGAGCAGATGGCGGATCATCGCCAATAAGCAATTCGATCCCATCGAGCCCTAACCGGTTCGTAAAGGCACGAACATGTTCCCAATCGCGCTCGAACTGATCGAAATGGAACGCGTGAGTTGAAAAGTTGATAAGATGTTGCATACTTCCCGCCGATGGTCTACGCAGATCCCGGTCGCAGGCGAAACGGGGCACACTACAGTCCAGACGGACCATCATGCGGGAGACGGTCACGGGGCACGGATCATGTTCTTCCTCCCTGGCTCGAGAAGGGCAGAACAAGCACATCGCGGCAGGCGTCCTGGCTCCCGGCGCTTGTCGAGCGACCGGTTACAGTTGCGGCACAGCGCTGGACTTGCACCAGCTTCCACCTTTACGCCCTGGCATCCGGGCTATCGGGTCACCGCGACGGTTCATTGTACGGGTGCGGGATTGCGGAATTATACCACACGTCGCCCGGCAGTGGGAGGGGGAATCGCTCATCGCTAGTTTAGATTGCAGATGGCTGCGCCGCTGTTCCGGGGCGCGCTGGCGCTGACGCGCCGATTCTTCACTTGACCTGCCGGCGATGTGCGACTATCCTCAGGGTAAGGTACCCCCTCCCGGGAAACAGCCCGGCGGCGGGGAGGGTTTGGGAGGGCTGCGCCCTCCCAGGAATAATTTAAACCAGGGAAACACGTTATGAGCAGTGGCACAACCAATGGAGCAATCAGCCGGTTTCTGCGCCATCACTTTCGCCATTTCAACGCGGCCGCGCTGATTGACGCCGCCGAGGCGTATCGAGTCCACCTTGATCAGGGCGGGGCGATGCTGGTCACCCTGGCCGGCGCAATGAGCACCGCCGAGCTGGGGCTGTCGCTGGCCGAGATGATCCGCCAGGAGAAGGTGCATGCCATTTCATGCACCGGCGCTAATCTCGAGGAAGATATCTTCAACCTGATCGCCCACGATTTCTATGAGCGGGTGCCGCATTACCGCGATCTCAGCCCGGCGCAGGAGCAGGAGCTGCTCGAGCGCCATATGAACCGGGTCACCGACACCTGCATTCCCGAAGAAGAGGCCTTGCGTCGTCTGGAAGGCGCCCTGCTCCAGGAGTGGCTCCGCGCCGACCAGGCTGGCGAGGCCTGCTTCCCGCACCAGTTCATCTACCGGGTTCTGCGTTCGGGCGCCCTGGAGCAGTACTACCAGATTGACCCGCGCGATTCATGGGTCTACGCGGCTATGGAGCGCGACCTGCCGATGTACGTGCCGGGTTGGGAAGACTCGACCACGGGGAACATGTACGCGGCGCACTGTATTACCGGGGAGATCCGCAATGTGCATACCGTGCGCGGCGGGATCGAATACATGATCGATCTGGCCGACTGGTACACCCGAACCTCGGCCCGGCGCTCGATCGGCTTCTTTCAGATCGGCGGCGGCATTGCCGGCGACTTCCCGATCTGCGTGGTGCCGATGCTGCACCAGGATCTGCGCCGGACGGATACGCCGGTCTGGGGCTACTTCTGCCAGATCAGCGACTCGACCACCAGCTACGGCTCGTACTCGGGCGCGGTGCCAAACGAGAAGATCACCTGGGGCAAGCTGGCGGTAGAGACGCCGAAGTTCGTGATCGAGTCGGATGCGACCATCGTCGCGCCGTTGATCTTTGCGCTGGTGCTGGGCTGGTGAGGAGTGTGGGGACGGCGATTTCACCTCAGGCGTCTATGCGGCTGCGCCGCACAACGCCAGAATGAAAAGATTATTGTTCTTGGGAGGGCTTCGCCCTCCCAAACCCTCCCCGCCAGCAGGCTGTTTCCTGGGAGGGGCGCGGATATGAACATCGAGGAAACCGGGTTTCCCCATGCCCCTGCCGGTGAAGGGTTTGGGCGTAGAGACGCGGCGCCGCCGCGTCTCTCTATGACGCGCCGCCGCGTCTCACCTTATGCCGTTTGACGCTGAGGGAGGAACGGCGTATGATCACAGGAACGATCTGAGAACCCGGGGTCCGCGCCCGGCAAGGGGTGCGGTGAACGTGGTTTCTCTCCCCCTCGACGCGATGGCAGGGTTTGGGAGGGCCAGTTTCGTCTGGCAAAACCCCTTCCACCCTGGAGTTGTACGGCGAATCCAGCGTATGCAGATTGTCATTGTTAATACCCGACCCGAGCACTTCGCGCAACTGGTTACGCACCAGCAGATTTGCTTTCCGACCATTCCTGCTGAAGATTGGATAAACGCAGAGCATTTCGCGGCCCACCTGCGTATCTTTCCCGAAGGGCAACACGTAGCCCTCGATGGGGAACGGGTGGTTGGCCAGAGCACGACTCTGCGCCTCAGCGCCGAACGCGCCTTCGCGCCCCATACCTATCGCGACATCACCGGCGCAAATTACCTCACCACTCACGACCCGGCGGGCGAATGGCTCTATGGCGCGGATATGAGCGTGCATCCCGACTACCGGGGCCGGCGTATCTCCTCGATGCTCTACGATGCGCGCAAGGCGTTGATCCGCCGCCTGGGGCTGCGCGGTATGGTCGCGGGCGGGGCGTTGCCCGGCTACCACCACTACGCCGAGCGCATGCGGGTTGAAGAGTATGTCGCCGAGGTGGTGGCCGGACGGCTGGTTGATCCCACGTTGACGACCCAGTTACGGAATGGGTTTCAGGTGCGCGGTATCCTGTATGGGTACCTGGGGGGCGGCGATCTGGTCGAAGACGCGACGCTGCTGGTCTGGGAGGCGTGATAGTCTTTCGGTGGGGAAACCCGGTTTCCCCACACCCCTGCGCGAGAGGGTGTGGGAGGGCGCAGCCCTCCCACACCCTCCCCTCAGAGAGGGGGAATGGGGAAACCCGGTTTCCCCATTTCTCAACCGCTGGTGGGGGCGGCTGGAACCCCCACAGGCAGTGGGATGGGGAAACCCGGTTTCCCCGTATTTTCACATGAGATTATGCATCAACTCCATGTTTGCCAGGCCGGCGATTTCTGCGCTGTTCCTGACGTTGACGCCATAAGCCAGCATCTCGAAACGCCGGAAACGGTCGTCTGGCTGGATCTGGAGTCGCCTGGCGAGGCGGAGGTTGCGCTGTTGCAGCGCGAGTTTGGTTTTCACCCCCTGGCGATTGAAGATGCGGTGCGTGACCACGAGCGCCCCAAGATCGAGCGCCATGGCGCGTACTATCTGCTGATCTTCTACACGGCGTCGTACAATGGCGCCAATGGCGGTCCGGGCGAATCCGCTGGCGCGAAAGGCGCTGATGGCGCTTCGCGCGAGCCGCAGATTGATCTGCGACAATTGAGTGTCTTCGTTGGCAAGAACTTCATTGTGACCATCCGGCGCCAGCCGATCCCCCAGGTAGCCGAGACGATGGCGCGCTGGCAGATGCCGACGATGCCGCTGGGCAGCACCGTTAGCGGTATCCTCTATGGCCTGCTGGATGCGATTGTTGATGATTATTTCACCCTGATGGATCAGGTCGCCGAATGGGTCGAGGATCTGGAGGATCTGATCTTTAGCCGTGAGCGTAAGGATGCCATCCAGGAGATCTTCGGCTTGAAGAAAGATCTGTTGCTGTTTCGCCGGGTGGTGGCGCCTGAGCGCGATGTGCTGAACGTGCTGCTACGCCAGGAGGTGCCCTTCGTGCAACCCGGCGAGCTGGTCTATCTCCAGGATGTGTACGATCATCTGGTGCGGGTCACCGATAGTATCGATCTGTACCGGGAGTTACTCACCAGCGCTTATGACAGCTACCTTTCAATACAGTCCAATCAGCTCAATCAACTGGTCAAGGCGCTGACGCTGGCGTCGATCATCTTGATGAGCGCCTCGTTGATCGCCGGTATCTACGGGATGAACTTCGAGAATATGCCTGAACTGGCCTGGCGCTGGGGCTATCCCATGGCTCTGGGGATGATGCTGGGCGTTGGGATCGGGCTTGCGCTCTTTTTCCGCAGCCGGAACTGGTGGTAAGGCTGCGCAACGACACGATGAAACCAGATTCTCCCGCGCGAGCTTCGCCCTCCTCCTCCGCAGGGAGTTGGGGAAACCCGATTCCTTCATTTTCATATCAGGAATTGGATCTGTTTGTGAATGGGGAGCCGTGCGCTGCGGCGCCGGAACTCCCTGAGGGCCAGGCGGTCGAGTTGAGCGCCACGCCGCCGCCTGGCGCGACGCTGGCGCTGTGGCTCGATGCCGAGTTGCTGGAGCCGTTCCTGCGCCCCGGGGAGCTAACCTGGCGCTGGCGGTGGGTGGCGCCTCAGGCCACGGGCGCGTACCCGGCTTGCCTGCGGCTCGCCTGGCCCGATGGGCGGGTGGAGGAGCGCCACTACAGCCTGCGCGTGCTGCCGCGCAAGATTGACCAGGAGCGTTATGAAGCCCTGTGCGCCGATCTGCAACGCCTCGGGCGCGCTCTGGTGGTTGCGCTGAACGGCGGGGTCGAGCCGCTCGCGATGCGATCTGTGGCGCCGCCGTGGCCCGCCGATCCGGTTGAGGAGTTCCATCGCCTGTTTGGCGCCGAGTTTGAGCGCTTCGCCGCCGCGGTCGAGCGCCTGGCCGCTCGACCGCCTGACCGGCTGCGCCCCGCGCTGCGCCAGGTGCGCCTGGGGCAACTGCGCTCCGCCTCGAGCCTGCGCGCGCTGCACCCGGAGCGCGATACGGCGCTGGTCGCCGCTTCAACGCCCGGCTACGATAGCTATGAGACGCGCCTGCTGCGCCGGCTCCTCGATGATCTGACGCGACGCCTGGAGGCCCTGATAGCCACCGTCACCCTGCCCGCCACGTTAGCGGAGCGCGCCGCTAGCGCGCGCGCCCGGCTGCGCGCCCTGCGCGAACGGCCCTTTCTTGCCGGTGTGCCGCCGCTGGACGCCTATCGCGGCCCGACTCCGCGCTTGCTGCGCGATCCGGAGTACCGGGTCGTGTACCGGCTCTGGCGGCTGGCGCGTCGGCAGGGCGAGGTGCGCTGGGAAGAAACGTCCCTGCGCGCTCCGGTTGCCGATCTGCCGCGGCTGTACGAGCGCTGGTGCGCGGCCCGTGTCGCACTGACGCTGCTGGAACTGCCGGGCTATACGCTGATCAGCCAGGCCCTTCTGACTACAGCCGATGGTGAGGCGCGTCTCGGTCTGTCCGAGACGGAACCGCTGGTGGCGCTGGCCTCGCCAGAGGGAAGCGAAGTGCGCCTGCGCTACCATCCCCGCTACCGGCCCTTTGCCGCGATGGGTCACCCGACTCCCGCGCTGATCAATGAGCGGCAGGAGCCGCCATTGCTGACCATCGGCTCGCTCGACCGGCACGCCCGTGTTCCAGACCTGGGGGTAGAGATCTGGCGCCCGGGCGCGGCGCCGCGGCTGCTGGCGCTTGACGCCAAATACCGCCTCGATGCCGCCGGTGGCCTCCCCGCCGAGGCCCTGGCCGAGGCCTACAGCTACCTGGGCAGCCTGGGCACATCCGACGGCGCTCGTGTGGCGCTGGGAGTAGCCTTGCTCTACCCGGGGACTGGCACGCTCGAGTGCTACCCGAGCGGTGTCGCTGCGCTGCCGCTCCTACCGGGCGAGAGCACGACCCTCGCAGCCTGGTTAACGGCGTTCCTGATGGGCGTCTGAGGTGAACATAGCCCGCGCGGGAGGGTCTGGGAGGGTGAAACCCTTCAAAGGGTTTCACCTGTTCTGGAATGGGCTTCCTGGGACGCGGGGGGGGGAAATGGGCCAACGAATGGGAAACGAATAAACGAATGCGCAAGGTGTGCCTGACTCTGAGGTGAACATAGCCCGCGCGCGGGAGAGTTTGGGAGGGCTGTGCCCCCCCCAGAAACGAGCCCGCCCGCGGGAGGGTTTGGGAGGGCTCCGCCCTCCCAAGAACAAGTATTTTCATTCTGGCGTTGTGCGCCATGCGCATGACCGTCTGAGGTGAACATATGGGGAAACCGGGTTTCCCCAACCCCCTCCCTGTGGGGAGGCGCCCGGTTCCCTCCCCCAGCGGGGGAGGGCCAGGGAGGGGGCGGCCCTCCCGAAGACGCCCCATGGTCATCGCGGCGCTGTGCGCCATGCGCATGACCGTCTAACGTGAACATATGGGGAAGCCGCGTTTCCCCATACCCCTGCCGTTGGGGGCGCCAGCCGCTCCCAACCGCGGCTGGGAAATAGGGAAACCGGGTTTCCCCAACCCCTTCCCTGAGGACTCTGTTGGTTAAACCATTCTTTTACCGCTGTGGAGCCCGCGTAGGCGGGCTTCGCAGGTGACAGCCCGTGGCTTCAGCCGCCGGGGGGCATGAAGGCCCCGGCTAACAGGTACGAAGACCGCTGCAGCAGCCTGGCACGGTGGTTAAGAAACTCTTTAACCAACAGAGTCCTGAGGGGAGGGTTTGGGAGGGCGCAGCCCTCCCAACGATACCCCACGCTCATCGCGGCGTTGTGCGCCCCGCGAATGGCGCCTGAGGGAATATATGGGGAAACCCGGTTTCCCCACGCCCCTGCCTGGCGGGAGGTTTTGGGAGGCGGGAAGCCAGTTACCAGATGTTCACAGCGGTTTGCTATAGTATTGCTGGCTGCCCGGCGCTGTAATCAGACGGCGCGCCCGGCAATTTCGCATACCCTGGTGAGCGGGGACGAGGGGTTCCGCGACAACACGGCCCTCTCCGGCCCCGAAGCCCGTCACGGAGTCGCTCCATGCGCGTCTCAGATACTCGCCCGCCCCTCTGGCACCTGATCCGTGATGTGACGCTGGCGCTCTACCCCCTGGCGCTGGTGCTGTTTGTGCTGGCGACGCTGATTGCCCCGCAGCGGGTAGGTATCGTGGCGCTGGCCCAGGTTTTCGCCCACTATCTGTTTGCCGCCGCCCTGTTCCTGGCGCCCCTGGCACTGCTGCGCAACACGGTCACGTTGCGCCTGGCCCTGGGGGCGGCAAGTTTCGCCTTTCTACTGGTCTACCCGCCGGCGCTAAACTTCACTCCGCCCCCCACAAGCGACCGGGAGATAACGGTGCTCGCCTGGAACCTCTACTTCAACCGCGTTCCCGATGAAGAGGTTCTGGCAGTGCTGGATGCGCGCCGGCCCGACGTGGTGGCCTTCCAGGAGGTCAACGCCCGAGCCTTGAGCGCGAATACCGAACTGGCGGCACGCTACCCCTACCAGGTCGTCCGTCCGGAGCGCGACTCGCTGGGCACGGCCATTCTGAGCCGCTACCCGATCCGCGAATCGGGCCTCTACGACGGCGAACGGGCCGACGAACTGGCGCTGCGGATGGTCTGGGCCAGGCTTGATATGAACGGCCAGCCGCTCACCGTGGTCAACGCCCATCCGGTGCCGCCGCTGATCCAGGTTGATGGCTGTCGCCTGGCCTTTTGCTACAATACGGGCATCCGTGATCAGCAGATCAGCGCCATCCGCGCCTTCGTTGACGACCTGCAGGCGCGTACCGGCGATCCGCTGATCGTTGCCGGGGATATGAACGTAACCGAGCGCGAACGGGCCTATGTGGACCTCGCCACCGGCTTGCGCGACGCGCATCGGGCGGCAGGTGTGGGCTTCGGCTTTAGCTGGCGTCCACGCGCCATTACCCTGCCCTTCGCGCTGATCCGTATTGACTATATGTTTACGAACGATGCGGTGCGCCCGCTGGCCTTTCACACCGATTGCACCTTCCGGGGGAGCGATCACTGCCTGAATGTGGGGCGCTTCGGGTTGTAGGAGCGTCCGCTGGGCATCTCTGGGAGGGCCGCCCCTTCCCTGGCCCTCCCCCGCTGGGGGAGGGAACCGGGCGCCTTCCCGCAGGGAGGGGGGTGGTTCGGCAAGCTCACCACAGGTGGGGAAACCCGGTTTCCCCATATCCCAACCGCCGTTGGGGGCGGCTGGCGCGCCCACAGGCAGGGGTGCGGT
>CAKZKA010000069.1 GCA_937120965.1 uncultured Chloroflexota bacterium | reverse complement strand
CCCTGCGGGGAGGAGCCCGGTTCCCTCCCCCAGCGGGGGAGGGCCAGGGAGGGGGCAGCCCTCCCAAAGATACCCCATGTTCATCGCGGCGTTGTGCGCTCCGCGCATGGGGCCTGAGGTGACGGGGAAACCGGGTTTCCGCACCTGTGGTGAGCCTGTCGAACCGCACCCCTGCCTGTGGGGCGCCAGCCGCGCCCAACCGCGGTTGAGACATGGGGAACCCGGGGTTCCCCACGCCCCTGCCGGTGGGAGCGGCAAGCCCTCCCAGGAACAAGTATGTTCATTCGGTGTTGTGCGCTCCGCGAATGGCGCCTCCTCCGGAGAGGCGCGTGGTTCGACAGGCCCACTGCAGGTGGGGAAACCCGGTTGCCCCACGTTCATATCATATGGCTGAAGCACTGCTCCAACTCACCCCCCAGGGCCTCTACTGCCCGCCGGGCGATTTTTTCGTCGATCCCTGGCAGCCGGTGCACCGTGCCGTCATTACCCATGCCCACAGTGATCACGCCCGCCCCGGGATGCAGGCCTACCTGACCGCGCGCGAGGGCGAAGCAGTGCTGCGCGCCCGCCTCGGCTCCGCTGCCGCCATCCAGTCGCTGGCCTACGCTGAACCGCTGCGCCTGAATGGCGTGGAACTCTCGCTGCACCCCGCCGGGCACATCCTCGGCGCGGCCCAGGTGCGCATCGCCTACCGGGGCGAGGTGTGGTGCGTCTCGGGCGACTACAAGACTGAGGCCGACCCCACCTGCACGCCCTTCGAGCCGGTGCGTTGCCACACCTTCGTCACCGAGGCGACCTTTGGCCTGCCGATCTATCGCTGGCGACCCCAGGCCGAGCTGTTCGCTGCCATCCATGCCTGGTGGCGGGTCAATCAGGATGCCGGGCGCGCCAGTCTGCTGTTCTGCTATGCGCTCGGCAAGGCTCAGCGTCTGCTGACGGGTCTTGATCCCGCAATCGGCCCGATCTTCTGCCACGGGGCGGTTGAGCGCTTCAACGCCGTCTATCGTGCCGCCGGGGCGCGCATGCCGCCCACTACCTACACTGGCGCGGCCACAGGCGATGTAGACTGGTCGCGCGCGTTGATCCTCGCGCCGCCTTCGGCGCAAGCCAGCGCCTGGACGCGCCGCTTCGGCGAGGTCTCAACGGCCTTCGCCTCGGGTTGGATGTGCATCCGGGGAACGCGCCGGCGCCGGGCCGTGGACCGCGGCTTCGCGCTCTCCGATCACGCCGACTGGCCGGGTCTGCTCGCTGCCATTGCGGCCACCGGCGCCGAACGGGTCTGGGTGACCCATGGCTACAGTGCGGTGCTGGCGCGCTGGCTGGCGGAGCAGGGTCTGGAAGCCTCCGCCGTCGCGACGTGCTTTGAGGGCGAGCAGGGTGCGGCTGCGGGTGAGGATGAGGTGTCTATGGCCGGGAGCTGACGGCCCTTCGGTAAACAGCTCCACGGCTCCACAACTCTTCAGCTCCGCAAAGCCCTCTGTGGAGGTGTGGAGGCGCGGAGGCGACCAGTGCGATGCCATCAAGCCGACGAGGGGGAGCGGGAGGTCGTTCGATGCGGGCCTTTGCCGAGTTATACGCCGCGCTCGACGAGACGACGCGGACCAATGAGAAGATCGCGGCCCTGGCGCGCTACTTTGCCGCTGCGCCGCCGGCGGATGCAGCCTGGGCGCTGTACTTCCTCAGCGGGCGCAAGCCGCGCCAGGTGATTAGCACGCGCCGCTTGAGCGAGTGGGCGATCGAGGCTGCCGGGGTACCCGCCTGGCTTTTTAGCGAGTGTTACGACGCGGTGGGCGACTTCGCCGAAACCGTGGCCCTGCTGCTGGCCGATACACCGCCAGCGGCTGCCGCAGCCCTGCCCGACAGTCTGGCCTTCTGGATCGAGGAGCGCCTGCTGCCCCTGCGCAATGCCGATGAGGCTACTCAGCGAGCCGCAGTACTGCAAGCCTGGTCGGAGCTCGACCAGCCCCAGCGCTTTCTGTGGAACAAGCTCATTACCGGTGGCTTTCGGGTGGGGGTGTCGCAGCGACTGGTCACCCGGGCGCTGGCCCAGGTGAGCGGTGTGGAAGATACGGTGATTGCCCATCGCCTGATGGGCGACTGGGAGCCAGGCGCCGAGTGGTACCGCGCCTTGCTCGCCGACGAACGCGCCGATACCAATGTGAGCCGGCCTTACCCCTTTTTCCTGGCCCATCCCCTGGAGGATGACCCCGCCAGTCTGGGCGCGCCCGAGGAGTGGCAGGCCGAATGGAAGTGGGACGGCATCCGCGCCCAGCTCATTCGCCGTGGGGGGCAGTGCTTCCTCTGGTCGCGCGGCGAGGAGCTGGTCACCGAACGCTTCCCCGAGCTGGCTGCGGCAGCCGTTCACCTCGCCGACGGCACGGTGCTCGATGGCGAGGTGCTGCCCTTCCGCGACGGGGCGGTGTTGTCCTTCAGCCAGTTGCAGCGCCGCATCGGGCGCAAGCAGCTCACTCGCAAGATCCTCGCTGAGGTTCCGGTAGCGCTGTTTGCCTACGACCTGCTAGAGGCGGACGGCGTTGATCTGCGCGCCGCGCCCTTGCGCGAGCGCCGCGCCCGGCTCGAAGCGATACTCGGCGATGGCGGCGGCGCGATTCGCCTGTCGCCCCTGGTGGCGGGCGCCACCTGGGAAGAGCTGGCCACGGCGCGCGAGCGCAGCCGCGAGGTGAACGCTGAAGGGCTGATGCTCAAGCGCTGCGCCTCGCCCTACCGGGTCGGGCGGGTCCGTGGTGACTGGTGGAAGTGGAAGGTTGCGCCCTACACGGTGGACGCGGTGCTGATCTACGCCCAGCGCGGCAGTGGCAAGCGCGCCAGTCTCTACACCGATTACACCTTCGGGGTGTGGGACGGCGCTTTGCTCGTGCCTTTCGCCAGGGCCTACTCCGGCTTGACCGACGCCGAGATCCGCGAGGTGGACGCCTTCGTGCGTCGCAACACTGTCGAGCAGTTCGGGCCGGTGCGGACGGTGCGCCCGGAGCTGGTGTTTGAGCTGGCCTTTGAAGGTTTGCAGCCCTCAACCCGCCACAAAGCGGGCATCGCGGTGCGCTTTCCGCGCATCCTGCGCTGGCGCCGCGACAAGTCGCCGCACGAGGCCGATACCCTTGATACGGTGCAGGGCATGTTGAGCGAAGGAAAAGGGTAAACGATGCAACGCGCAGAGGCGCGGCACCGCCGCGCCTCTGCTGCGCCCTCCCAAACCCTCCCCGCTGGGAGGGGTGTGGGGAAACTGGGTTTCCCCATTTCCCAACCGCGGTTGGGAGCGGCTGGCGCCTCCACAGGCAGGGGTGCGGTTCGACAGGCTCACCGCAGGTGCGGAAACCCGGTTTCCCCGATTTCACTGAGAAGCGCCGAGCGCGCTCAGGCTTCTTTCACCGCCTCCAGTAGCAACTCGGCGATATCGCGGCGTTGCAGGGTCTCGTCGCGGCCGGTATTCTTGGCGGCGTCCTCGAACATCACCATGCAGAAGGGGCAGCTCATGGCCAGGGTTTGGGGCTGGTTCCGGGTGAGTTGCTCCAGGCGGATGTAGTTAACCTGTTCCTTGCCCCACCCCTCGAGCCAGACATTGCCGCCGCCGCCGCCACAGCACATAGCCCGCTCGCGGTTGCGCTCCGGCGCCTCGACCAGGTTGATGCCGGGGATGCTCTGCAACACCTGGCGTGGTGGTTCGAACACATCATTGTAGCGCCCGATGTAGCAGGGGTCGTGGTACACCACGGTCTGATTGATCGGTCGAACCGGCTTGAGCTTGCCGCTCTTCACCAATTCATCGAGCAGCTCAGTGTGGTGAACGACCTCGTACTCGGCGCCGGCCCCGCCGCCGAACTGGGGGTACTCGTTCTTGATCGTGTTGAAGCAGTGCGGGCAGGTCGTCACCACGCGCTTGAAGCGGTACTGCTTCATCGTCTCGATATTCTGCTGCACCTGGGACTGATACAGCAGCTCCTCGCCCATGCGTCGGGCCGGGTCGCCGTTACAGGTCTCCTCATCCCCGAGGATAGCGAAGTCTACCCCGGCGAGTTGCATAAGCTGGACGAAGGCGCGGGCGACGCGCTTACTGCGCTCATCGTAGCTCGGGGCGCAGCCGACCCAGTAGAGCACTTCAGCCTCTTCCTTTTCGGCCATCACCGGCACATCGAGGCCATCGGCCCAGGCGGTGCGTTCCCGTTGCGGCAGGCGCCAGGGGTTGCCGGCCCGCTCGATGCCTTCGAGTACCCGTTTGACCCCGGCGGGCACTTCGCTGGCGATCATCGTCAGGTGGCGTCGGGCGCCCACAATGTCGTCCACGTGCTCGATCATCGCCGGGCACTCGTAGACGCAGGCGTAGCAGGTGGTGCAGCTCCAGAGTTCGTTCTCGGTGAACAGGTTGCCGTAGAGCGGCACGGTCTCGACATCAATCGCAGCGTGGCCATTGCCGTTCCCGTTGCCCTTCCCGTGCTCCTCGCCCGCCTCGAGATCCTTGACCAGCTTCACCGTGCCATCTTTGAAGCGGATCGGCTCCTGGCGCATCAGGTCGTGCAGCTTGGTGATAATATACTTCGGCGAGAGGTCGGCGCCGGAAGCGTGGGCCGGGCAGTTGGCCTGGCAGCGCCCGCAGCGCATACAGGCATCCAGGTCGAGGCGGTGCTTCCAGCTCAGGTCGGCCAGGGTAGCGATACCCAGGCGCGGCTCGTCTTTCTCGATCTCCGCCTCCAGATCGGGGATGGGATCGAGGGCACCCTGGGGGGTCGTGTCACGGAAGAAGGTGTTGAGCGGCGTGTAGAAGATGTGTTTGAACTTGCTGAACGGCAGGGTGGCGATAAAGGCGGCGGTGGCGCCGGCGTGGGTGAACCAGAGCAACTGGTGCAACCCCAGGGCCACGGGACTGCCGTCACCCAGGCCAATGCCACGGAACAGCGCCGCCAGCGCGAAGCCGACAAAGGCCAGAGGCGCCCAGCTCTGCTCGTAGGTGTACGTCAGGCACTGCTCGTGGCTGGGCCAGCACTGGTTGGCGATCCGCAGCCCTTCGATCAGGAACCCGCCGATACCGAGGAACAGCAATACGCCGAGCACCCAGACGTCGGTGCGGCGGCTGTCGAGGCGCGGCTCCTTGCGCTGGTAGCGTCGCAGGGCCGCCCAGAGCAACCCCAACACAAAGACCAGGCCCAGCGTATCGAGAATGATCTCGTAGGCCTGGTAGAATCCCCCAACCAGGATCTTGCCGGCTTCCTCGCCCATCAGCGGCACGGTAAAATCCTCTTCCACGGCAATAATGTCGGTACCGATGAAGAGCGTGAGGAAGCCGAAGAAAATCAGCGCGTGCATCGAGCCGGGCCGGCGGTCGCGCAGAACCTTCTTCTGGCCAAACAGTTGCACCAGAAACTCCGCTGCCCGGGATGGCATCTGATCGAGCCGGGGATCGGGGCGCCCTTTGCGCCAGCGGCCAATGTCGCGGATAATGCCCCAGGACATCACAACTGTGGTGATGATGATGATGCTGTAGAGGAAGAGCGAGCCGAACGGCTGGGGGATGTTCCAGTAGATCTCGCGGAGCGCAATGACTTGCTCTTGCTGCATGGTGCCGCTGCACCTTTCTAGAGCTTCGGGCCGTGGAATTCTTGCGTATCATAGCATTTCGTGCATAGAGCGTCAAAGCGAGGTTTGTTAACGAAATGCGCGACAATCATCACTATTTGGACGAGATCGGTTTACTGGAGACACTGCTGCGCATCCCTTCGCCCTCGGGGCAGGAGGAGGCGGCGGCCCGCTTTCTGGTGGAGCAGATGCGCTCCTACGGCTGGGAGGCGTTCGTTGATGCGGCGGGCAACGCGGTGGGGCTGGCCGGCGCGACGGGGCCGCTGGTGGCGCTGTTAGGGCACATTGACACGGTGCCTGGCGCCATCCCGGTGCGGATCGAGGCGGGCAGGCTCTACGGGCGCGGCGCGGTGGACGCCAAGGGGCCGCTGGCTGCGTTCATCGCCGCGACGCGCCGCGCCGAACTGTCCGGACGTCTGGGCTGCCGCGTTGCCGTCATCGGCGCCACCGAGGAGGAGGCGGCCAGTTCCCGGGGCGCGCACTACGCCCGTGAGCGCTATGCCCCCGCGTTTTGCGTGATTGGCGAGCCGAGCGGCTGGGATCGGGTTACCCTGGGCTATAAGGGACGGCTGCTGGTCCACTACCGGCTGGAGCAACCTTCGGCCCACAGCGCCGGTGAGCTGCCCGCCGCGCCCGAGGTTATGGTAGCCTTCTGGCGGGCCGTAGAGGCGCACTGCGCCGCCTACAACGCCGGGCGCGAACGGCTCTTCGACCAGTTGATCCCCTCGCTGCGACGTGTGGCCAGCGGTGGCGACGGCCTCAGCGATTGGGTCGAGGCCACGGTGGGCCTGCGGCTACCCGAAGGGGTGGACCCGGCGGCCCTGGCCGAGACGCTGGGCGCCCTGGCCGGCGTGGCCACCCTGCGCTTCGAGGGGGCGTGCCCTGCCTTTCGCAGCCCGCGCACGACGCCACTGGCCGGCGCCTTCGTGCGCGCCATTCGTGGCCAGGGGGGGCAGCCGGGCTTTCTCCACAAAACTGGCACCGCCGATATGAACGTGGTTGGCCCGGCCTGGGGCTGCCCCATCGTCGCCTACGGCCCCGGCGATTCGCGACTGGACCATACGCCCGATGAGCACCTGGATCTCGATGAGTACCGCCGGGCCATCGCGGTGCTGACCGAGGTCCTGGCGGGGCTGAGGTGAACAGGTGGGGAAACCGGGTTTCCCCACGCCCCTCCCTGAGGGGAGAGTTTGGAAGGGCTGCGCCCTCCCGGGGACGACCTTCCTGTTGATTGTACGGAGCGTACACTTGTGATCCTGATCACCGGAGCAGGCGGCTACACTGGACGGCGCCTCGTGCAGGCCTTGCGCGCCCGCGGGGAGACGGTGCGCGCGCTCGACCGCGATGGCGCCGCGCTGGAGGCGCTGGTGGGGCCTGGCATCGAGCTGCTGGTTGCCGACGCCGGCGACGCCTCGGCGCTGGCGTCAGCCCTGGCGGGGGTGGAGGTGGTGTACCATCTCGCCGGGTCGGCCCTGGGCAGCCCGGCGGTGATCATGCGTTCCAACGTCGGCGCGGCGCGGGCCCTGTCTGCGGCCTGTGCTGACCGGCGACTGCGGGCGCTGGTCTTCGCCAGTAGCGGAGCGCTCTACCCCAGCGGTTCGGGCTGGCTCACCGAGGAGACGCCGCCCGCGCCGGCCTTTCATTACGCCCGGGCCAAAGCCGAGGCCGAGCTGGTGCTGCTCGAGGCGTACCGTCGCGATGGCACGCCAACGCAGATCGCCCGCATTGCCGCGGTGTATGGCCCGGATAGCCCGGCGCTGATGATCGCGCAGGTGCGGCAGGGGCGCTTCCCGCTCATCGGCGGCGGGAAGGGGTACGCCTCCAACATCCACCTCGATGATCTGACCACGGCCTTGCTGGCCCTCCCGGAACGGGGACAGGCAGGCCGGATCTATAATCTGGCCGACGATGAACCTGCGCCCATTCGCGAGTTCTATGGCTACCTGGCGGATCTCCTCGGCGCACCGCCTCCGCCCGCCTTGCATCCGCTGGCCGGCCACGTTCTGGTTCGGCTGTTCGGATTGATGGGGCGCCTCCGTGGCCGCCCCAATCCTCTGCCGGTGGATCTTGTGGCGATGGCTCTGGTATCGCACCGTATGGCGAACCGGCGCATGCGCGAGGAGCTGGGGGTGCAGTTGCGCTACCCGTCGTACCGTGAGGGCTTGCCGGCAGCCCTCGGGCTTGAGGTGAAGCTCATGTGAACAGCGGGGAAACCGGGTTTCCCCAAACTCCAACCGCTGTTGGCGTCGCCCGGCGCTCCGTCGGGGGTGTGGGGAAACCCGGTTTCCCCATGTGCTCACGTTAGACGGCCATGCGCATGGCGCACAACGCCAGAATGAACATATTATTGTTCTTGGGAGGGCGCAGCCCTCCCAAACCCTCCCGCGGGCGGGTTGTTTCCCGGGAGGGCTGCGCCCTCCCAAACCCTCCCCGCTGGCGGGTTGTTTGCTGGGAGGGCTGCGCCCTCCCAAACCCTCCCCGCTGGCGGGGGGGCTATTTTCACCTCAGGAGGAAACCGGCATGCGAACCAGTGTCTGGCTCGTTCGTCACGGTCAGACCCGCTTCAATCTGGAGCAGCGATACCAGGGCCTCGGCGACAGCCCGCTCACCGGTTACGGGCGCTTGCAGGTCGAGGCGCTGGCGGCCCGGCTGCGCCCGGTGCCGTTCGGGGTCGCCCTGGTCAGCCCGACCGAGCGCACCCGTCTGGCCGCAGAGGCCATCCTGGCGGGTCGAGCCGGGGTGGAGGCGCGCCTGGACGCGCAGTGGGCTGAGGCCCACCAGGGCCGTTGGGAGGGCCTGACGTACCGCGAAGTGCTGGCGCGTTTCCCCGACGAGGCCCGGGCGCGCTGGGCCGATGGTCTGGACGGGCGCCCCCAGGGCGGCGAGAGCCTGGCCGAGGTGCACGCGCGCGTCTCGGCAGCCTGGCGTCGCCTGCTGGAGGAGCACCGGGGAGGGCGCGTGCTGGTGGTGACGCACGCTACACCAATCCAGCTCGTGCTCTGCGCCTGTTTCGGCCTCTCGCCTGCGGCGCACTGGCACTGGCGCATTGACCTGGGTAGCATCACGGCGATTGATGTGTATGCCTCTGGACCGATTGTGCGCATGGTCAATGAGGTGCCGCGCATCGCCAGGGGTTCATAATGCCAGGAGAGCACAACAATACCATTGTAGATGGTAGATTTCGGAGTGCAGGTTGTCGCGCCTCAAACCTTCCCCACAGGCAGGGGTTGGGGAAACCCGGTTTCCCTATGTGCTCACGTTAGACGGCCATGCGCATGGCGCACAACGCCAGAATGAACATATTATTGTTCTTGGGAGGGCGAAGCCCTCCCAAACCCTCCCCGCTGGCGGGCTATTTTCACCTCAGACGGTCATGCGCATGGCGCACAACGCCGCGATGAACATGGGGTATCTCTGGGAGGGCCGCCCCCTCCCTGGCCCTCCCCCGCTGGGGGAGGGAACCGGGCGCCTCCCCGCAGGGAGGGGGTTGGGGAAACCCGGTTTCCCCGTATGTTCACCTCAGAGCGCGGGAGGCCCCGGGCGCCGATGTCGTTGGAATCTCCGGCGCGAAAGGACCGGACATGCAGCACGAGCCGCACCATAACTGGCGCTGGAACCCCTGGTCAGTGATAGTGGGGTTCGGCGAGGCCATCCGCTTTTTGACGATCATTCCGCAGCCGTGGCTGCCGCCGATGCACGAGCGCAGTGCGGTTATGGCCATTCCCTGGTTCCCTGCTGCGGGGCTCCTGATTGGCGCCTTGCTTGCGCTGATCGGCTGGATCGCCGGCTGGTTCTGGAGCGAACTGGTAGTGGCGACGCTGATCGTGGTGAGCTGGGGTGTGATCACGGGGGGGCTGCACCTCGATGGTCTGAGTGACACCTTCGACGCGGTGTTAAGCTGGCGTTCACCGGAGCGCAAACTGGAGATAATGAAAGATAGCCGCATCGGCGCTATGGGCGCGCTGGCGCTGATCGCCGTGCTGGCGTTGAAGGTGGCGCTGCTTACGGGCAGCGGCGCAGCGTGGTGGCAGGCCGCGCTGCTGGCGCCGGTGCTGGGGCGCTGGGCCGATTGCTACGGGATCTTCTTCTTCCCGGCGGCAGCAGCGGGGGGCCTGGGGCGCACTTTTCGCGATCAGGTGCGACGCGCCGATGTGGTGGTCGCCACGGCGACAACGGTGCTGCTGGCGGGACTGGTGGCCGGCGCGACCGGTCTGGTGGCACTGCTGGTCGTCTGGGGGGCGGCGCACCTGATTGCCGGCTGGTGGACGCGGGATCTCGGCGGGTTGACCGGTGATACCTACGGCGCCCTGTGTGAGATCGCCGAGGTGGTGGCCCTGGCAGTGCTGACTGCCAGACCGTTTGGCGGAGGATAGTCGCGATGGGGGAGGGTGCGGGCCGACGCGGCCCTCCCAAAAACACCTGATGGTGCATCTGAGCGTTGTGCGGCGTAGCCGCATAGGTGTCCAATGAATGAACTTCCCGCTACCTTTACCATTCTAGCCCTGGAAACCTCGTGCGATGAGACAGCGGCGGCGGTGGTGCGCGGCGGCCGCGAGGTCATCGCCAACATCGTCGCCTCGCAGATGGACATGCACCAGCGCTACGGCGGCGTCGTGCCGGAGGTGGCCTCGCGCCAGCACATTCGCACCCTGGTACCGGTGGTTGAGGCCGCCCTGCAGGCGCTTCCGGGGGGCTGGGGCGGCGTGCACGCTGTGGCCGCCACCCACGGTCCGGGCCTGAGCGGGGCGCTCCTCACCGGTCTGAATGCGGCCAAGGCCATCGCCTGGCAGCGGGGCCTGCCCTTCGTTGGCGTGAACCACCTCGAGGCGCACATCTACGCCAACTGGCTCGATACGACCCCGCCAGAGTTCCCCATCGTCGCCCTGGTGGTGTCGGGCGGCCATACGTTGCTGGCCCTGCTGCGCGACCACGGCGATTACACCTTGCTCGGGCAGACCCGCGACGATGCCGTGGGCGAGGCCTTTGACAAGGTGGCGCGCATTCTGGGTCTGGGGTACCCGGGCGGGCCGGCTATCCAGCAGGCGGCTGCGGGGGTGACCGGCGCGCCCGCGCTGCCCCGCGCCTGGTTGCGCGACAGCTTCGACTTCTCCTTCAGTGGCCTGAAAACGGCGGTGTTGCATCGGGTGCAGGAGCGGCAAGCGCGGGAGGCTCGACTTCCGCGCGCGCCGGGGGCCGCCCCCGCCCCCGCGCTCGACCCGCAGTTCGTGCGCCAGATGGCCTGGGCCTTTCAGGAGTCGGTGGTGGATGTGCTGGTCACCAAGACGGTAGATGCGGCCCGGCGTTACGGCGCCGCCGAGATCCTGCTGGCGGGAGGCGTTGCAGCTAACCTGCGCCTGCGCGAGGAACTGGCGCGCCGCGCGCCCGTCCCGGTTCGTTACCCGCCCCTGGCGCTCTGCACCGACAACGCGGCGATGGTCGCCGGCGCCGCGTTCTACCGCTTTGCCGCCGGGGTGCAGAGCGACTGGGATCTCGATGTCATCCCCGGACTGCGTCTCGGAGCTACCTGACCAGTTGCGGCGCGTAGTCCACCCGTGGATGGTAGATGGATTGCAGGCTATTCACGAAGGCCTGCTTGATCTGGGTCAATTCACGCATAGTGAGGGGCGCGTCGTTGAGTTCACCCTCGCGCACGCGGGCCTCGATGATCGACTGCACCAGGTCATCGAGCACCTGCACGCCGGCAGGGGCGCCGTTGTGGCCGCCGTTCCCGTTGGCCGCAATCAGTTTCCCATTCTGGGCCTTCGAGCGCACCGTTGCCTCCACCGAGTCGGCGAGCATCAAAATAGCCTGCTCGCGGGTCTGTGGGCGTGGCCCGGGGTAGCGGAAATCGGCCTCGCGGACGCTGTCCTGCTGTTGTAGGGCCTGCTGGTAGAACTGGCGAATCAGGCCGGTGCCGTGGTGGGTGGCGATGAACTCCACGATCTGTTCGGGCAGGCCCGCGCTGCGGGCCATTTTAATGCCTTCGCGCACGTGGTCAATGATGATCTGGGCGCTGGTGGTGGGGTCAAGGTCATTATGAACGTTCTCGCGGCCCATCTGGTTATCGGTGAAGAAATAGGGCCGGATGGTTTTTCCGATATCGTGGTAGTACGCGGCAACCCGTAGCAGCAGTGCATCGGCGCCCACCGCCTCGGCGGCAGCTTCGGCCAGGTTGCCCACGGCGACACTGTGGTAGTACGTACCCGGAGCCTCGCGGATCAGCTTGCGCAGCAGAGGACGGGCGGGGTGGGCCAGCTCCATCAGTTGCAGGGGCGTCACCTGACCGGCAGCGCGGCTCACCACGTTAAAGACGCCAATGGCGAGGATCGCCGAAAGGGCGCCGTTCATACCGGAGAAGAGGGCGACCGGCGTCAGGTGGGTCATCAGGCCCCTGGCGGATAGTGCCGGCTGGCTGATCAGCCAGAAGGCCAGTTCGGCTACCAGCACCACTACGGCGACACTGATCCCGGCCAGCAAGAAGGAGCGCAGGCGCTCGGCATCGTGGGTCATCAGCACAGCGGCCACGCAACTGGAAAACAGCGTGAGCGTCAGCCCCAGGGCGTTATGTTCCATCACCCCGATGGTGGCGCTCATCAGCATGGCGGCGCTCAGGCTGACGCGCCCGTTGAAGACGACCGTCAGGGTGATCGCCACCGCCGCCAGGGGGAAGAAGAAGGGCCAATCGCCAATCGCCGGAAGCACCAGTCGCGCGGTAATCAGTGTGAAGATGATCAGGCTGATCATCACCAGCAACGCGCGTGGGCGCCGGCCCAGCGGGGTTTCAAAGCTCAGCACGTAGGCCATGAAGCCCACGCTCATCAAGGCGGCGAACAGGCCCCGTCCGGCAATGCCCGCCCAACTCAGGGGCGCGGGCATCGCGCCGGTCTGTTGCAGTTTCTCGATCATCTCCGGGGTGATGATCTCGCCCTCACGCACAATGGCCTCGCCGGCCAGCACACGCACCTGCTGCGGCGGCACGCTATCGCGGGCGCGCTGGCGCCGCTCGGCGGTGGCCGCCTCATCAAGGGTGCGGTTGACCCGCAGAAAGGCCTCGGTAAAGAAGCGAGCCAGATCGCGCTCCGGCGACGACAGGTCGGTGGTGGCGAGCCAGTAGGCCAGCCAGCGCTCGCGCAACTGGGTCAGGGCGCGTTCGTCTACGGCGTAGTCGTAGCGTTCGATCGCCCGGTCGTAGAGGGCCAGCGTCTGCCGGCGCAACTGTTCCCAGCGGGTATCGCTCAGGGCGAGGATCTGCTCGGCCTGGCTCTCCGAGATCTGCAGGGCGGCATTGGGCAGAGCCACCAATCGGGCCAGTTGATCGGTGCGCAGGAGCGAGGGATCGTCACGCACACTGGTGATCGTCTCGAGCAAGGCGCTGAGATTCAGGCGTTGCTGCACCGGGATCAGCGGATCGAAGACGTACACCAGGTTATCGGGATTGTTCTCGGCCTGCGCCTGGCGTTCGCCGGTGCGCACCTCACTGACATAGGTTACTTCTTTAGGCGCCCAGATGCTCATCGGGCTGGGCTGGCCCACTTCAAGACGCCCGTACTCGCCGGGGAGGCTGAGCGTCAACGCCGCCCAGATCCCAACGAACAACAGCAGACCCTCAAGGGTCATAATCAGACGCAACCGACGGGAGAACGCTTCAACCGGCTGGAGGGGCCGGAGACGTGGAAGGCTGGAAACCCAGCGTCGTCGCGTGATATTCATAGTCCCGTGTCGCCGGTCGCGGGCGCGGGCCCTCTCCGGCAGATGGCGGCGCGTGGGCCGCGTTCACAGGCAACAGGGTTACGCTCCCGCAAGCAACTCGCGAGCTACCTGGTTGAGGGTGCGACCCTCGGCGCGGCCCTTGAAACGCTCCATCAACACCGGCATGAGTTTGCCGATGGCGGCGGGGCCGCTCAGTCCCAGTTCCGCAATAATCGCGGCCACTTCGGGGCGCAGTTCGTCGGCGCTCAGCATGCGCGGCAGGTAGGCTTCGAGGACGGCGATCTCAGCCTCTTCTCGGGTAGCGAGATCGATCCGGCCCCCCTTGCGGTACATCTCGGCGGCCTCCTGGCGACGCTTGACCTCTCTGGCGATCACGGCCACCTGCTCGGCCGGATCGAGGGCCTCCTGCCCGCCAGTCTCAATCGCTGCCAGGGCCGCATCGCGGGCTGCGGCATCGTGGGCAAACTGCTGCTCGATGGCTCGCGCGGCTGCCTCGTAGCGCGCCCGCGCCGCTTCGAGCCGGGCGCTTTGCAGGGCCGCGCGCGCGCTGCGGATCGCTTCGACGCGCACCTTGTCGCCCGCTTTCATTGCTGTTTTCAGATCGGCTGCCAGTTGGTCGTCGATCGTCATGGCCCTACCTCTACAACGTAACCTGACGCGGAAATACGCGCTGCTTCTCGGCAATGATGATCGCCCGGATCTGGCCGACCGCCTCATCCAGCCGGTCTTCCCGATTGATCACCACGTAGTCGAAATACTGCACCTGCTCCATCTCCTGGCTTGCCATCGCCAGGCGGCGCTCGATCTCCGCAGGGCTCTCGGTGCGCCGCACCGTCAGGCGCCGGCGCAACTCCTCGGCACTGGCGGGCGCCAGGAAGATGAACACCGCCTCTGGCGCCAGCCGCTTGATGGTCGCCGCTCCGTCAACGTTGATCCGCAGCAGCACGTCGCGCCCGCTGGCCATCGCCTGGCGCACCTCCGACTTCGGAATGCCTTTGTACTGCCCGTAGACCTTCGCCCACTCCAGGAGCTCATTGTCACGGATCATTTGCTCGAAGCGTTCCACCGAGACAAAATGGTAGTCGTAGCCGTCAATCTCGCCCGGACGGATGGGCCGGCTCGTTGCCGTGACCACGAAGTGAAAGGGGAAGGCCAGTTCGCGCATACGCATCAGGACCGAGTCCTTCCCAACCCCCGATGGCCCCGAGATCACGACCAGCAGCGGCACAGGCGGTTTCCCATCGAGTTGTGGATTGCGGAGAAGTGGTGACATCAGTAGCGCGCGTCCTCGTTTCTTGCCAGATTCGGATGAGGCGTTGCGAAGTCATACCAGTTCTGCGTGATGGCATCACATGCTCGCAGCTCCGCACCTCCGCGGCGCCCCAGCTCCGCAAACGGGCTGGTGTGGCGGTGGAGATGGGCTGGACCGTGCGGCGTCGCCAGTTCCATGTGGTATAAGTGAGGTCCGCTCCGCAGTCTGATGCGGACGGCGCGGCTCGTTACGCATCATTCGTCACCAGTGGCAGGTGTGCCGCAGCCGGCTTCGGCGCCTGCGCGAAGCCCGCTACGACCGTGGGTTCGCTGCTCCTGCGGTATGATACCATCAACTCCCCGGGCGGCCTTGCGGCCCGGCGTCGGGGCGAAACGGGGGCTTCCGGGAAGGGCGCGGTCCTCTCACACCCTTTCTCCGGGAGTGTCGCGCCCTCCCACCACCCGCCGGGCGGCATCCATCCCCCACCTCCAGCGGGGCAGGGCTGGGGAGGGGGCGGGCAGCGATCAGAAAACTCAGGTTACGGACCGGCAATTCTGGACCGTGTATGTACTTCGACGCTCTAACCCTTGCCGCTGTTGCCGATGAACTGCGCGAGACCGTGCTCGGTGGGCGCGTGCAGCGGGTGATCCTTACCGGTCCACTCAGCCTGGGCCTGGAGGTCTACGCCCACCGCCAGCGCGTGCAGGTGATCGCGTCGGCCCATCCGCAACTCGCCCGCGTCCATCTGGTCCACGGGCGGCTCACACGGGGAGTCGATCAGGAGACACCGCTGCTCCTGTTGTTACGCAAATATGTGCTGGGCGGGCGAATTGTAGGCGTCGAGCAGCCAGTGCTCGAACGTGTGCTTGTGCTTAGTATAGTCAAACCGGTGCGCCTGCGCAACAGCAATTTGCCCGCCAGCGATCCTGATGAAGAAGGGGTCGCGCCTGACGCCGACGAGCCTGATGCCGCTCCCCCGGACACGTCCGAGACGCTGCGCTGCGAGCTGGTGATCGAGCCGCAGGACCGGCGCAGTAACATTATTCTGGTTGACGATGATAACCGCATTCTCGACAGCGTCAAGCGCGTCACGCCGCGGATGAGCAGCCGGGTGGTGTTGCCGCGCCACGTCTACGAATTGCCGCCGCCGCCCGAAAAGCGCGACCCGACCCGCGTTACTGCCGCTGGCATTGCTGCGCTGGCCAGTGGCAGCGAGCGCGACCTGGCCCGCGCGCTGGTGGCGACCTATCGCGGAGTGTCGCCACAGGTGGCCCGCGAGGCGATCTTCCGCGCCCTGGGGCGCACCACGGCCGCGGTGGATGAGCCGCTGCCGCACTACACCCTGGCCGCGCGGCTGCGTGAATTGTTTACCGCCCCCCCGGAGCCAACCCTGGCCCTCGACGAGCACGGGCAGCCTGTGGCCTACGCGCCCTATGCCCTCACCCATCTGCCGCGCACCCTCGCGGTCGCCAGCATGAGCGAGGCGCTAGAGCGCTTCTACCTGGCCCGCGAGCGTGTGACCGACCACCAGCAGCGGCGACAGGCCCTGAGCGATCAACTACAAGCGGCGCGGGTGCGTCTCGAACGCCAGCGTGACCAGATCGCCGGAGAGCTGGAGAAGGCCCGGGAGGTAGAAACTCTGCGCTGGGAGGGCGAGATGATCTTCGCCTTCATGCACACCCTGCGTCCCGACCAGGAGGCGCTTGAGGTGGAGGGACGCCGCATTGCCCTCGACCCGCGCCAGAATCCGGTGGAGCAGGCGCAGGCCCGCTTCCGCGCCTACGACAAGGCCCGCAGCGCCCTCAGCGGCCTTCCGGAGCGGCTCGAAGCAGTAACCAACCGCATCCGGGGCCTCGATGAACTCCAGGCGCTGGTGCAGATCAGCGACAGCTTTGCGCAGATCGAGCAACTCGCTCGTGAGGCCGAGGAGCTTGGCTATCTCCACGAGCCCGCTGCCGCGACCCCCGCCCGTCGCGCGGGGCGCCCGGTCCGACTGCGGCCCTTGCAGCTTGTCTCTGCTGACGGCCTGGAGCTTGCAGTAGGCCGCAGCGCCCGCGAAAATGAGTATGTCACCTTTCGCCTGGCGCAGAGCGATGATCTCTGGCTGCACGTGCGCGCAATCCCCGGCAGCCATGTGATTGTGCGCAGCGGCGGGCGCCCTGTGCCCGAGACGACCCTGCTCGAAGCGGCTGGCCTGGCGGCCTACTTCAGCCCGGCCCGCGCCGAGCTGGCGGTCGAGGTGGATGTCTGCCGGCGCGCTCTGGTGCGTAAAGCGCCCGGCGGCCCGCCTGGCCTGGTGACCTACCGCGCCGAGCGCACGCTGCGCGTAACGCCGCGCGCGCCGCGGGAGTGACGCCTGTTTCACGTGAAACCTCAGTATAATACGAGTGATGAGAGGCACAGTCCGCCTCACGTTGCGGCGCAGGGCCAACCCGATTCGCAACCCTTCACCCCTGCTTGATGGCATCGCATAAGCTCAACTCCACACCTCCACAGCTCTACAGCTCCACAAGGGCCTGTGTGGTAGTAGAGCGCTGGGGGATACGCCGGACAATGCGGTGTCGCCGGCTCCATCAGGTACAAGGCGACCTTTCAGCCAGAGGATACCCAATACCCATGTTCAAACGCCCTGAGCCAGAAGACAGCGGGCAGGAGCGCCGCTGGCTCCGCCAGTTGAAGGCGGTGATCGAGACCCAGATCGCCCGGCGCCCCTTTCTGTTCCAGATGCGCGCGGTTGCGCGCCAGCTTCGCTACGAGCGCGAGCACTGGTCGGTGCTGATCCCCTTCTTGCTGCTGGTCTTCATCGTGGTCTACCGCCGCGAACGCGCGCGAGTGCTGGAGCTTGCGCGTCGCCTGAGCGATTAAGACGAACCGCCAGTGCCCGTTGCCCCTCTCAGCAACTACCCCACCGGCGGGAGAGTGTGGCAAGGGGCTCAGGTAGAGCGTTTTTGGGGGCGCAACCCCCGGGTCCCGCATACCCCGCCCCTGCTACTCCCTCCCCTGGCAGGTTCAGGGGCAGACAGAACGTATGGGCGCCGACGGGCGCTATATCATTTCAGATTGTAGATTTTGGATTGCAGATTGTCGCGCAAGGCGTCCAGGTGGGCTTTGACGCAACGCTGCTTGCGGAGCGTTCAAGTGAAATTGGTATTATGGGGTTAGGATGCGCTGGTTGGTCCTCACCCCCTCCCCTCTCCAGCTTCGCTGGAGAGCCTGCGCTGAGCCTGTCGAAGCGGGGAGGCCAGCGCCGCGCGCGGGGGTGTTCCAATGCGGTACAAGCCACGTTGGCTCGGATGTTCTGTCCGTCCTTAAACTGGCAGGGGAGGGGGGCAGAATCTGGCATTGCGGTACGTCAGCGGAGCCGGCGCATTGTAACCCCAACCACGTCCCCCCCCTCTCCTGCTCAGGGAGAGGCCTGCCCTGAGCAGGAGAGGGGGGGACAGAGGGGTGAGGACCAGCAGCCCATCCGGGCGCCATCCGCCAGAAACGTTACACCTGAAGGGTGGCAGGGGGCAGGGTGTGACACATATTCCTGCACGGGCTGCGCCCCGCCCGGCCTGGTTCAGTGTGGCCTCCGGGCCGGGGTGGCGGGGGGAGCCGGCCCGGCGGTCCGGCTCTACGGCTGCCCGCGAATGCCGACAAGGGCAGGCCGCCTGCACTCCGGGCTTGCGTGGTTACCCCGACTCTGAACACATCCCGCGCTCCTCACCGGCCACGATTCGGGTATAATGCACCCCATGCCCTGCGGCAAGTTGCGTCGCGGGGACGTGGCGCAATCCGGGCAGTGTCTCTGCAGCGCGAAACACATGAACGATCGCATCTACGTTGCCCTCGATGTCGAAACCACCGGTCTGGTCGCCGGCGTGGATGAGATCATCGAGGTTGCCGCTGTGCGCTTTCGGGGTGCTGAGGTGCTGGAGACCTACAGCCAGTTCGTGCGCCCCCGCCAGTCGCTTCCCCTCAAGATCACCCGGCTGACCGGCATCACGCCGGAGCATCTGGCTCGCGCCCCGCACTTCAATGCCATCGGCGCCGAGCTGGCCAGCTTCATCGGTCGCCATCCGATTGTTGGGCACTCTGTGAACTTCGACCTGGGCATGCTCCGCGCCCAGGGCATGAACTTTGCCCAGCCGGTCTACGATACGTTTGAACTGGCGACCCTGCTGGTGCCCCAGGCGCCGATCTACCGCCTGGGCGCCCTGGCCGATCACCTGGGCATCCCCCATCCCGAGGATCATCGCGCCCTCAACGATGCGCTGGTTGCCGCGCAGGTCTTCACCCATCTGCTTGAGCGCATCAGCGCCCTCGGCCTCGATGACCTCGGCGAGATCGTGCGACTGACCCAGCCCATCGCCTTTCCTATGCGCGAACTGTTTGTGGAGGCGCTGAAGGCGCGCACGAAGCACGCCTTCAGTGACGCCCCGCGCAGCCCCCGCCAGCAGCGCGAGCCTGCCGATGAGCCGGCGCCCCTGAAGCCTACGGGGAGCACGCGCCCGCTGGACGCTGGGCAGATCAGCGCCTTCTTCGCCCCTGATGGCCCGCTGGGCCAGCACTTCCCGCGTTACGAGCCGCGCCCGTCACAGGTTGATATGGCCCGCAGCGTGGCCCGGGCCTTCAACCAGAGCGCCCCGCTGCTGGTCGAGGCCGGTACGGGTACCGGTAAGAGCCTGGCCTACCTGGTGCCGGCGGCGCTCTTTGCCGTCGCCCGCGGTGAACGGGTGGTGGTCTCGACCAATACCATCAATCTCCAGGATCAGCTCTTCTTCAAGGACATCCCCGCTCTCCAACGAATCATGGCCGCCGGGACCGACGCCCGCGCCGGCGCTCGTCGCGATCCGCCCTTTACCGCCGCGCTGCTCAAGGGCCGGGGCAACTACCTGTGCCTCAAACGTTACCACGAATTGCGCCGCCACGAGAACCTTACCCCCGATGAAGTGCGCGCGCTGCTCAAGGTGCAACTCTGGCTGCCCACCACCAGCACCGGCGATCGGGCCGAATTGCTGCTGGTGGAACGCGAAAACGCTGCCTGGGGCCGGATCAACGTCACGCCTGAGACCTGTACCGGCCCGCGCTGCGCCCATTTTCGCGAGTGCTTCTTCTTCAAAGCCCGCCGCATGGCTGAGGCCGCACACATCGTTGTGGTCAACCACGCCCTGCTGATCGCCGATCTGGCCGCGCCAACCAATGTGCTGCCACCCTACGATCACCTGATTATTGACGAAGCCCATAACCTCGAAGATGTCGCCACCGATCAACTCAGCTTCAGTGTTGATCAGGCCGCCCTGCTGACGTTTCTCGACGATGTCTTTCTGGAAGGCGGAGCGCAACTGGTCAGCGGCCTGCTCGCCGATTTGCCCGCCCGGCTGCGCGAGGGGTTCGCCGATGAGCGCGTCCAGCAGCAGGTTGAACAGATCGCGGTTCACCTGCGCCCCAGCCTCGACCGCGCCCGCGCCGCCGTCTACGACTGCTTCAACCGCCTCAGCGCCTTTGTGGCCGGCGAAGGCAACGACACCCAGTACGACCCGCGCCTGCGGATCACGCCGCAGATACGGCAGCGCCCGGTCTGGCAGGAGATCGAAGCGGCCTGGTCCAACCTTACCGATACGCTCACCGTCATCGGCGATGGCCTTGGCAAGATCGAGAGCCTGCTGCGCGAACTGGAGCCTGACGACCTGCCTGGCTACGACGAACTGCTCCTGCGGGTGGAACACCTGCGCCGCTTTGCCACCGATGCCCGCGTGCGCACCGGCCACGTCATTTTCGGCGACGAGGAGAGCATCACCTGGCTCACTCACGAGCGCCTGCGTGACGCTTTAACTCTCACCGCCGCGCCCCTCAGCGTCGCCGAGATTCTCCAGGCCCAGCTTTTTGCCCAGAAACAGACCAGTGTGCTGGCCTCGGCTACCCTGACGGTCGAAGGCTCCTTTGACTTCGTGGGCAGTCGGGTCGGGCTGAGCGAAGCCGACGAGTTGATCCTTGAGTCGCCCTTCGACTACCAGCGCCAGGCCCTGGTGTACATCCCCGACGACATCCCCGAGCCGAACCAGCGCGGCTACCAGCAGGCCGTCGAGCAGGCGCTGATCGACGTGAGCCTCGCCGCTGGCGGTCGTACCCTGGCCCTCTTCACCGCCAACAGCGCCCTCAAACAGACCTACACCGCCATCCAGGAACCGCTGGAGGAGCACGAAATTGCCGTCCTTGGCCAGGGGACCGATGGAAGCCGGCGCACGCTGCTGGAACGCTTCAAAGACTCGCCGCGCACCGTGCTTCTGGGCACCACCAGTTTCTGGGAAGGAGTGGACGTGGTTGGCGAAGCGCTCTCGGTGCTGGTAATCGCCAAATTGCCCTTCAGCGTGCCCAGCGACCCGATCTTCGCCGCGCGGAGCGAGCGTTGCTCCGACCCGTTTGGCGAGTACGCCGTGCCGCAGAGCATTCTGCGCTTCAAGCAGGGGTTCGGGCGCCTGATCCGCAGCGCCGATGATCGAGGTGTCGTCGTTTGCCTCGACCGGCGCCTGTTAACCAAGCGCTACGGTCAGCAGTTTCTCGCCTCGCTCCCCCATACCCGCGTGCGTACCGGCCCGCTCAAGCAACTGCCGGCCCTTGTGGCCCGCTTTCTCGACCCCGCGTAATACCAGATGAACACCGAGACGCCCGCGTGGTTCAGTTCGTCTCTCCAGCTCCACGCCTCCATCCAGGGCTTTGTGGAGCTGGAGAGCTGTGGAGGTGTGGAACTGTCGGTGCGATACCTGTCCTGCCGGAAGGGTGGTGGGCAGGTGCTCACTCTCCGGGTCATCCACCAACCGCGAAGGCGGGCGCCCCGTCCGCATTCGTGTTCGTGCGGCTGCGCCGTACAAGGCCCGGATGTCCTGATCCTTCGACCAGGCTCCCGTCCTCACTCACGCGCTTTCCCCCCGCATCCAGGTTTGCCGGACCGCAACGGTCTGCTCCAGCGACAACTCGGTGCGACAGCGGTCGAAGGCTGCCTGGAGTTCAGCCTCGTTGAGGCCGCCCGGCGTGCTCAGGAAGACCAGCCGGGTCTGAGGCGGCTCGTCGCCCCAGGGTTCGCCCAGGGTAACATTGACCCGCGGGCCGACGGCCTGGAGGATCGCGCGGCGATGGGGCACGTCGGCCAGATAGATCAGGCCCTTGGCGCGGAAGATCGCCACCGGCAGGTTCAGCACCACCTCGCGCAGGGCCTTCAGCCCGAACGGCTGCGCGCTGGTGTAGCTCCAACTGCTGAAGGCTGCACCGTGGTCATGGGTATGAGCGTGATCGCAGTCCGGCCCGTGCTCGTGATGGTCGTGATGCTCGCGCCCGTGCTGAGCGTGGCCCGGCACGGATAGTGGCGCAAGCTCGATCCTGTACCGCCCGACGCCGAGCAGCAGATTGATTGGCGCCTGGCCATGAACCGCCGGCAGGATGCGCGCTCGCGGCACGATCCGGCGCACCCACTCCTCCACCTCGGCTCGCTGCTTCTCGTCCACCAGGTCAACCTTGCTCAACACGACGATGTCGGCCGCGCTCACCTGGTCGACGATCAGATCCTCGTAGTGCCGCTGCTGACGCACATACTCGGCGTCGACGACGGTAATCACCGCGTCGAGGCGGAAGTAGGGGCGCAGCTCGGGCAGCTCGAAGGTGTCCACCACTGCCCAGGGGTCACTCACCCCGCTCGTCTCTATAATCAGGTACTCAGGCGGCTCAGGCCGGGCCAGGAGCTGGAGCGCCGAATTGAGCAGATCGCCGCGGATGGTGCAGCAGATACAGCCATTGGCTAGCGAGACGGCTTCACCTTCGACGCCGACGACCAACTGGGTGTCAATGTTGATGCTGCCGAAGTCGTTGATCATCACTGCCACTTTCAGACCGTGGTCAGCGTGCAGGATGCGGTTAAGCAGCGTGGTCTTTCCCGCGCCAAGAAAGCCGGTCAGGATAGTGAGCGGGACGGGCGTCACAGGAGCCTCAGCAGACATGGTGATCTCCTCCACTGAAACGGGCGTTCAGGCGATGTGCAGCAGCTCAAACGTTTCGCGCAGCCGCTCGCCAATCGTCCGGTAGACACAGGCGTCGAGCCAGTGGGCCAGCCCCGCGCCCGGTCACTGTGCTACCTTCGGCGCGCGCGGCAGCAGTCACAGTCGAAGCCGTGAAAGGCGCGCGCCACCTGCTGCGGCGAGGCATAGATGGGCGACTGAGGGCTGCGCGAGCGCGTGCTGAACATGCTGAGCGCCCGGGTGCAGAGCCCGTGGCAGACCGGGCACTCGACCGGGTCATCGGCCCGCCAGGCGGGGCGCAACTCTTCCAGCTCAATCTCGCACTCGGGACAGTCATAAACGTACAGCGGCATCGTGCGCGCCTCCAGTTGATACAACGTACCGATTATTTATTGAGAGATGGTATCATTCATATCGAGATATTGTCAATACTGAGAGATGCTCTCATCTGGTCGTAGTAACCTGTGTGGCGGATGTGCGGCGCACAGGCGCGCCGCCACTGTCGCCGCGGAAAAAGGGGGAGGGTCTCTCAGGTGCAGGGTTTCCGGAGGCGCAGCCCCGAGGGCGCTCTCGTACTGCTCTTGACAACATTATTGATATAATCTATCATTAATATCGTTCGCTGTGGCGTTATTCCAGATCTGTTTCTTTTTTGTCCTGAAGCATTGATAGCACGTCTCATCTAAGATGCAAACCATGACCTCAACCCGCCGGCTCCCCGTGACGGTGCTCTCAGGCTTCCTGGGAGCGGGTAAGACCACCCTGCTCAACCACGTGCTGTCCAACCGTGAGGGCCTGCGCGTGGCCGTCATCGTCAATGACATGAGCGAGATCAATATCGACGCCCATCTGGTGCGCAGTGGCGGGGCGGCTCTCAGCCGCACCGAGGAGCGCCTGGTCGAGATGACCAATGGCTGCATCTGCTGTACGCTTAGAGAGGACCTGCTCGTTGAGGTCAGCCGCCTGGCGCGCGAGGGCCGCTTCGACTACCTACTGATCGAGTCGACCGGTATCTCTGAGCCGCTGCCCGTGGCCGAGACCTTTACCTTCGCTACCTCCGATGGACCGGTTCTGGGCGATGTTGCGCGCCTCGATACAATGGTCACGGTCGTCGATGCCTATAACTTTCCTCAGGATTTCTTCTCGCCCGACGAGCTGCGCGATCGCGACCTGGCCGCTGGCGACGAGGACGAGCGCACGGTGGTTGACCTGCTCGTCGACCAGGTGGAGTTCGCCGATGTGCTGGTGATCAACAAGGCCGACCTGGTGGAGGCGGAGGAGCTTGAGCGCCTGGAGGCGCTGCTGCGCAAGCTTAACCCTGAGGCCTGGATCATCCGCGCCAGTTTCGGCCAGGTACCCCTCGCCGCGATCCTCAATACCGGACGCTTCGACTTCGAGCGAGCGGCCCAATCACCCGGCTGGCTGAAGGAGCTGCGCGGCGAGCATGTGCCCGAGACCGAAGAGTACGGCATTCATAGCTTCGTCTACCGGGCGCGGCGGCCCTTTCACCCGCAGCGCTTCTGGGAGCTGATTAACGAGGAGTGGCCCGGCGTGCTGCGTTCGAAGGGCCTGTTCTGGCTGGCCACACGTATGGAACTGAACGGCGTCTGGTCGCAGGCTGGCAGGGCCTGTCGGGTTGAGCCAGGCGGGCGCTGGTGGGCGGCCATGCCTGAAGATGCAGTGCCCGACGACCCGGCGGAGGAGGCCCTGCTGGCGAGCCTCTGGCACCCCGACTGGGGCGATCGGCGTCAGGAGATCGTGCTGATCGGGCAAGATATGGACGAGGCCGACCTGCGGGCGCGCCTCGACGCCTGCCTGCTCACCGACGCCGAGCTGGCACTCGGGCCGGCGGGCTGGGCCGCATTTGATGACCCCTTCGGGGACTGGGTGCTTATGCCCGACGACGAGGACGACGATGACCACATCGGTCACCATCACTAAGCCCGGGCTTATCGGTGAGTGACCGTGTGACCGTTCGGGGTCACGCAGTGCGCTCTAATGCGCTCGGCCTGAACCCTGAACCCTGACCGCTGTAGCCTGACCAGTGCCTGGAGCGCCGGAGGCGCCAATGAACTACACCGATAAAGAGATCGCCTGCCGGGAGTGCGGAGGTCGCTTTGTGTTCACTGCGGGAGAGCAGGCGTTTTACGCGAGCAAAGGCTTCATCAACGAGCCAACCCGCTGCCCTGCCCAGCGCCGCGCCCGCAAGCACGGCGTCCCACTCCCGCCCGGCCCGTGTCAGTACGATGTGAGCGGAGCGGGCGTTGTAGCCCCCACCGTCGCTGACAGCGACGAGTCCACTGTACCCCGTCGCGTCCCACGCAAGCCATACGCCGGTCCGATGCCGAGTGACCCGGTGTCGGCGCGGGTGCTGCGCATCGACCCCGCCGGGCGCTTCCTCTTCGCCCGGGTCGAGCCCGAGGGCTTTGATGTCTACGTGCACCACAGCCTCTTCCGCGACGCGGGCATCCGCGAAGGCGACCGGGTACGTCTGCTGGTGGAGGCCAGCGACCGCGGCCCGCGCGCTCGCTCTCTCTGGGTCGAATCTTAGCCCATAGCCGACAGCCGTTGCTCTCGATGAAGTCATACCAGGGCCGCGTGAATCCCCCGCGCGCAGCATTGCGAGGATGGTATGCTCCGTAAGCTACTGACAGGCGACTACGAACGGCTCGTGCCGATCGCCGCGCTCGTCATGCTCGCCCTGATCGTCGGCCAGGCGCTGTTCCAGAGCTTGAGCGCCTGGCTCTCCGGCGCAGAGCTGAAAAATATGATCCCGGTCTTCGAAGCGCCCATCGCCAACGCCGGCAAGGCGCTCGGCGCTGCGCTCACGGCCTGGATCCCCGCCTGGAGCGTCCCCACACCCGTTGGGCCGATCGACGTGCAGAAAACGGCGGCCTACATTATCTACGAGTGGTTCAAGCTGCCAATTATTCTCTTCCTGACGACGTTCGGAATGACCCTGCTGCGCCTGCGGGTAGGCACGAAATGGATCGAGCGCACTCTTGGGCGGAACGACCTCATCGGCGCCGGGGGCGGCGCACTGCTGGGCATGCTCACCCCGGTCTGCTCATGCACGGTGGTCAACCTCTATGCGGGCATCGTGGCGGGGGGGGCCAGCCAGCGCTCATCGGCGGCGTTTCTCTTCGCCAGTCCGGCTCTGAACGAGTTCGCGATCATCTTTATGTTCGTAATCGCCGGCCCATCTGGTGGGAGCATCTACCTGCTGGCCGGAGTCGTTGCCGCCTTGATCACTGCCTACGCAGCCCCGCTGCTGGGGCTTACGCCCGAACGTTTCGTGGGTGACGTGATCCCATTGCAGCCCGCGCGCCAGGCGCAGCCTGAATCGTTGCTCGTGCGCGCCCATCGTGAAGCCTGGCGCCTCTTCAAGCGCCTGTTCGGTGTGGTGTTGCTCAGCGGGGCGCTGGCCGGTCTCCTGATCAACTTCAACCTGACGCTTGTGGCGAGCCTGCAGCAGGCCGGGGCGGCCTGGTGGGGGCCGCTGGTGGCCGCAGGTATTGGCCTGCTGCTGGATATCAATGCAGCCTCGACCGCGCCGATCCTGGTGGCCCTGGTCGATATCGTGCCGATTGGCACGCTGGTGGCGGCGATGATGGCCACGACCGTCTCATCCATCCCCGAGTGGGCCATGCTCAATAAGCTGATCGGGCGGTGGAGCACAATTAAGGTGGTAAGCTGGTTCGCCATCTATGTGATCCTGCTTGGCCTGGCCCTGAACGCCATCTTCGCGCGGTGAACGCAGAGACGCTCTGGCCTGGCCGCGCCGGACCTGAGCCAGAGCGGCACACATCGTCGTTCGAGCACGCCACTCTGGCGAGCGCCTGGCGCCGGGGCTGGCTGCGACCGCTTCGCGTGAGCCTGGGCCCGCGAGTCGTTTGAGCGCTCGCTCGCCAATCCTCGCTCCAGGCTGCTGGTGGATACGGTGTCTCTGAAAGCTCCCCGGCGAGCGGGGGCAGGCCATCCAGGAACACGTCTGCTCATCTCTGCGGCGTGCGCTGCACTCCACGCACCCCCAACAAATAAACGCTTCGGAGAGGGCCAACCCTCCCCGAAGCGGTCCTGCGGCCACGATGCCCCGGCAATGCCCGGTGCGATGGTAGTCAGTAGCTTTGCGCGGCGCTACCCGCTGATGCGTGAACGGGCCACCTGGAGTCACACTAGCGTTCCTGGCGGCGGAACTCCTTCAGTAGCGCATCCACGTCCACGCCGGCCTGCCGGGCCAGACGCGCCTGTTCCAGCAGGCGGGCCTCGGCCTCAGCGCGCCGGGCCTCAGCCTCGGCCACACGGCGCCGATCCTCCTCCACCGTCAGCAACCGGTCCTCTTTCGCCTGTTCATTGGCCCACCGGAAGGCCTGCTCCCAGAAGAGCCCGGCCTCGCGAAAGAACAGGGAGAAAATCCCGTTAGTATTGCCAACCGGCCGGTCACTCATGGTACGCTCCTTGGACAACGTCTTCGCAAGGGTCACGGACATCCCCCAGTGGGGGGCGGCTGGAAGGGGGGCGGAACACGCTAAACCCTCCCTGCCGGGTGGCTGAGCATCCCTCTAAACCCTGGTGGCAGAGCCACACTGTTGCTATTGTATGTCCTGAATGGAGAAAAGTCAACGCATCATTGCTTATGTTGCAAAACAGCGCCGCGGGTGCTATACTCAAATCGGTCACCCGGTGACATATATGCAAGAGTTCCTTCCAGGGCCAGTGTTTCTGCGCTGCCCGGGCTAGCGAGGAGTCTCGTATGCAGCCGTTGCGCTCTGCCAATCCAGCAATCACCACAGAGCAGCGATACATTGACCTGGGCGGGCAGGTGAGCCACACTTTCCATTTTGCGGCGCCGCTCGACCTGGCCTACGAGTACTTCCTCGATGTGCCAGCAGTCTTCCGCCTGCTGCCCGATGCTCTGGATTGCCACGGGTACGGCCCTGAGCGGTACCGGCTGATCGTCGGCGCCACCGATGGCCACGGGCACAGTATGGCGGCGATCTTTGACCTGCACTTGCAGGCTGACCCCGGGCAGGTAATCCGCATTGTCCCGGCCAGCGACGGCCCGAAACACTCCCTGTCAGGGCTGGCCTTTCCCGGCGCGCTCTGCGCCGAGGCCGCCTTCTTCCCCGAACCCGGCGGGACCATGGTCGAATACAGTGTGGAGATCGAACTGAGTATTCCCATCCCCAGCGTGCTGCGGTTCATGCCGACCAGTTTCCTTCAAACGCTCGGCGAGCGTTCGATGGAGTTCAAGATGACGCATATGATCAACGGCTTTACCCGCAACATCGCCCGCGATTTCTACACCTGGGCCGTCGGGGCTGGATAGGCCAACCTTACGCCGCTGCGCGCCCGGCGTGCAGCGTTCCGAAGCAACGGAAAGTTGCGGGGAGGGCGGCGCCCTCCCCGCGCCTGTTTTCGTTCTAACGGATCAGCGTGGCCCGGTGACGACCCTCACGCCGCTGCGCGCCCGGCATGCAGCGTTGCGAAGAAACAGGAAATTGTGGGGAGGGCGCTGCCCTCCCCGCGCCTGTTTTCGTTCTAACAGATCAGCGTGGCCTGGCAGCGACCCTCTAATCCCGCCACCAGTCCTCGCGGCCCTGTGACTCGGTCGGAGTGTGGACGTGTGTCTCACCAACGGCACGCTCAAGCTCCCCGATCACGGCCCTGAAGGTCGTGGCCCCCAGGGTGATCAGGCTGCCGTGCTCTACCCGTTGCTGCCCGGTGACCGGCTGGCCGTTGACGAAGATCGCCGCCCGCGGGTCCAGAGAGACGACGAACCAGCGTCCCAGGGCTGCGCGGAACTCTGCGTGGCGGGGGAGGATCAGCCGATCCTGGAACACCACCCCGCACTCTGGATCGGTGCCCAGGATTGTGCTGCGCGCCGAGAAGACGATGGACTGGCCCACGCGGGAGCCGGAGATCCCGATCAGCGAGAGTGACTTTGTCATACGCGTGCCTGTGTGCTGTTAGAAAATCGGCATGCGACGCTGCCGCACACCACCCGGATGCAGTGGAGTACCCACGGAAGGGTCTGGTCCTCCCCTCAGGCAGAGGTTGGGGGACCCGGCCTTCCTTCATTTTTACCTCGGGATAATTGATGTTGCGTCTGTTGTAACACTCTTTACCCCTGTATGTCAAGTCGGGATCGCCCCGATGCCCCGAAATGGGAGGGCTTGCCACTCCCGTGGGCGGGGGCGTGGGGAAACCTGGTTTCCCCCTCCCCCCACCACTGTTGGGGGCGCCTGGCGCCCCAGCAGGCAGGGGCGCGGTTCGACAGGCTCACCGCAGGTGGGGAAACCCGGTTTCCCCGATAGCAGGACGGGCGCGGCGCTCGCCGTGCTATAATTGCGGATCGTAGATTTCGGACTGCCGATCGGCGCTGCCGTCCGGTTGCCGGCGAGGGGCACAGGGGCCTGGCTGCCTCACCTCTCCCTGCGCCGGCGGTGCAGGCACATAGGAGAGCTGTGGCGTTCTGGAGCGCTCCGGCCACGGCGCGTATCCGGCAGTTTCAGTTGGCATAAACGCCTCCAGGAGGAAGGCGATGGCCGGCGGCGATAGCGTCCAGCGCGTGCGCATCTACATGCGGCGCGATGACCTGTGGAAAGGCGAGGCGCGCTATCTGGCGTTGCTCGAAGAGTTGCGCCACCTGGGCGCTACCGGCGCTACGGCTCTTCAGGGGTTGGGGGGCTTCGGGCCGGGCCAGCGCTTCCGTCCCGCCGTTCCCGAGCGCCCCGATCGCCATCAACCCGTGGTAGTGGAGTGGGTGGATCGCGCCGAGCGCGTCGCGCGGCTGTTGCCGCTGCTCGAGGAACTGATCGGCGAGGCCCTGGTTACTCTGGAGGAGGTCACCGTCTACCGCGGCGGGCTGCGCGCTGGCGGCCCCTTTGCCGCCGACCGCACGGTTGGCGATGTGATGCGCCGCCCTGCCCCCGCGGTTGGCGCTGACGCGCCGCTGCGCCAGGTCCTGGCGACGATGCGCGCCGCCGGTATTGCGACCCTGCCGGTGCGTGACGACGCCGGACGCCTCGCCGGGGTGATCGCCGCGTCCGATCTGCGCTACCGCGCCGGGCTGCGCCTGCCCCTCGGCCTCCTCGACCTGCTCACCCCCGAGGAGCGTGACCTGACCCTCGCCCCCCTCGACACGCGCACTGCCCGTCAGGTTATGCGCGTTGACCCCTGCGGGGTCAGCATCAGCGTGGCCGTTCCCCAGGCGATTGTCAGTCTGGTGGAGTGGGGGCACGAGCACCTGCCGGTGATCGACCGCGCCGGGATGCTCGTCGGCCTCATCGGCCAGAGTGAGATCCTCCGCGCTGCGGTTGAGCACGCCGCCAGCGCGTCCTCCGGCGTGCGCGATGTTGAGCCGCCCACCAGTGTCGCGCTCATGCTCCAACCCGCCCCCAGCGTTCCCGCCGACCTGAGCCTCGACCAGGCCCTGGCTCACCTGCTGGCCACTCCAGAGCAACCGCTCCTGGTGGTGGACGATGGCCGTATCGTCGGCGCGCTCGACCTCGCCAGCGCGTTGCAGCACCTGGCCGGCGCCGAACGCGCCGCCCTCATCGCGGCGCTGAGCCAACCCGCGCCGCCGGTGGCGCCCCTGCCCGGCGCCGGACGCCGCTGCGCCGACCTGTGCACCCCCCCTCCCCCCGCGATTACGCCCCAAACCAGCCTGATCGAGGCCGCCCGGCGTCTCCTTGAAGCCCGCGTGGACCGTCTCGCCGTCGTGGATGCAGAGCAGCGATTGTTGGGTATAATTGGGCGCGGCGGAATGATGCGCGCCCTCCTCCAGCAAAGTGAGTAGCGCAGCATCTGCTGCCCATAGTCAACAGCCAACCGTCCGCGCGGCGTGGGGCAGGCGTCGCCCACCCGGCAGCCGGAGGAGGCAGCCCTCAGCCGCCCACGCCGTGGAAAGGGTGCGGGGCGAGCGAAGCCCTCCACCCGTCTGAACCCTGCCCCTATGGGCTCAACCAGATACGCCATTCATAGCACTGCGACCCGAACAATGAGTAAAACCTTCCTGATCACCGGCGGCGCCGGGTTCCTGGGTATCAACCTCGCGCGCTACCTCCTCAACCGTGGTCACCGTGTCCGCTCCCTCGATATCGCCCCCTTCGACTACCCCGAACGCGCCCGCGTTGACGTGCACACCGGCGACATCCGCGACCGCGCAGCCGTGGACCGGGCTATGCAAGGGGTGGACCAGGTGGTGCATACCGCGGCGGCCCTGCCGCTCTACAAACCTGCCGACATCTTTTCCACCGACATTGACGGCACCCGCAACGTGCTCCAGTCGGCCCTGGAGCATGGCGTCGAACGCTTCATCCATATCTCCACTACCGCCGTCTACGGCATTCCGGACCACCATCCGCTCCTTGAGACCGACAGGCTCGACGGGGTGGGACCCTACGGCGAGGCCAAAGTACGGGCCGAAGAACTCTGCCTCAGCTACCGCGCGCGGGGTATGTGCGTGCCGATCATCCGCCCGAAGTCATTCATCGGCCCGGAACGGCTCGGCATCTTTGCCATGCTCTACGATTGGGCCAGGGACGGCAAACACTTTCCCCTGCCCGGCAACGGTAAGAACCGCTACCAGTTGCTCGACGTTGAAGATCTCTGCGAGGCCATCTACCTCTGCGCCACCCTCGACCGCGAGCGGGTCAACGACACCTTCAACATTGGGGCCAGAGAGTTTACGACGATTAAAGAAGACTTCCAGGCTGTTCTCGATGCGGCAGGGTTCGGCAAGAAGATCATCACCTTTCCCGCCGCGCCGATGACCGCGGCCCTGATGATACTGGAGCGGCTCAAACTCTCGCCGGTCTACAAATGGGCCTATGGCACGGTCACCGAAGACTCGTTCGTCTCGGTGGAGAAGGCCGAACGGGTGCTGGGCTTCAAGCCGAAGTATTCAAACAAAGAGGCTCTGGTGCGCAACTACCGCTGGTACATCGAGCACCTCGACGAGTTCAAGCACGCCACCGGCGTCTCCCACCGCGTACCCTGGAACCAGGGTGTGCTGAAACTGGCCAAGGTGTTTTTCTAGCAGATGCTGTGCAGCTTTGCCGCACAACGATGCGAGAGGTCAGAGGGGAGGGTTGTTCCCTCCCACACCCTCTATTGGGAGAAACGCGGCTCGACAGGCTCACCGCAGGTGGGGAAACCCGGGTTCCCCCGGGTGCGCCTCGGGGTTGAAGTCGCCATCCTGGTGCGCATACCGCTCCACAATGCGCTGAATAATCGCGCTGGTTGACAACCCCGCGGCATAGGGCAGCAGAACCACCTGTCCGCCCTGGGCCGCAACGATTCGCGCTTCGGGCAGGCGCGCCAGGTCGGGCGCGTGGTCAGAGGCGGCATAATCGCCGCCCTTGACGTACACGTCGGGGCGCAGCGCCCTGACGATGGCCTCAGCCGTGGGCTGGTCGAAGAGGGTCACGTGATCCACGACCCGGAGGGCGCCGAGAACTGCGGCGCGCTCGGCCTGCGGCATGATGGGGCGCAGCGGCCCTTTGATCGCCCGGGTCGAGGCGTCGGAGTTGAGCGCCACTACCAGCACGTCGCCGAGCGCCCGCGCCTGCTCCAGGTAGCCGACATGCCCGGCGTGGAGCACATCGAACACCCCGTTGGTCAGCACCAGGCGCAACCCGCTGGCCTGCCAGGTCTCGCGCAACGCCACTAACTCGGCCAGTGATAGCAGTGCCATAGGCATCCCGACCTGGTTGCGCGCCATCGAGGGCAAGAAGAACGAACCCTCGCTCAGAGAGATTCCTCTATGCGACCGTGGAGGCTACTTCCGATACGGAGAAGCCAGCACGCCCAGCACCGCCGCGGTAAGGGCTACCACCAGGGTACAACCATAGAGGATCGGCAGCAACTCAGGAACGAAGATCTTCCCCGCCGAGACCACGGCGGAGGTGATCAAAAAGGCGGTGGTCAGGGGAAAGGTCTGAACATTGGCGATCCAGAGCCCCCGGCGCCACTGGCCACGGCGCACGCGCTCCAGCGAGCAGCGCCCGATCGCCGTGCCGGCAGCGGACATCAGCGTCCATAGAAAGGTAGCGATAAAAATGTTCCAGGCCTGTTCCGGAAACGTCCAGCGGAAGGCTGCCCCGCCGATAACCCCAAGGATGGCGCTGACGGACAGCGACACAATAAAGGCGAGTGACATACTTACGATGCTCCTGCGGAAGGCGCGCTCAGGCGCGCGTAGTCTTCCTGGCTGATAAACTCGCCGCCCTCGATCGAGCGGCTCACTTCACGACGGTGGGCATCAAAGGTCAGTTCGGCGTAGATCAGCCGGAAACAGCGCGCGTCCATAATCTCCTTGCGCAGGCGATACCCGCTGACCTGCTCGTTGTCGTCGTACTCGACGGTGAAGTCATTCAGCAGATGAATGCGCACGTGCACCGGAGCGCCGCAGCGACTGCAGCGCACGTAGAGGTGCAGCGCGTGGTCATCCGGGCCGGTGCGGCCACGACCAGCGAACAGGCGACGCAGCAGATCCATACGCTTAGATTCTGATGATGGTCAGCGCCATAGGTTCATCATAGCAGGATTCGCCTGCCCGCCGCAAGAACGTTGCGCGGGTCCGGCTCATTTGCAGAAAGCGCCCCTCCGTGCTACAATAAGCAGGCTGAACAACAGCGCGCTCCCGCGCGCCCGCTGCCGGCGTAGCTCAATTGGCAGAGCAACGGTTTTGTAAACCGTCGGTTCAGGGTTCAAGTCCCTGCGTCGGCTCCAGGTGCTCTGGGTCGGTACCGAAGTGGCCAAACGGGGCGGTCTGTAAAATCGCTGGCTAACGCCTTCGCAGGTTCGAATCCTGCCCGGCCCACCAGAACGAAGTGAGCGTACAGGGTAGAAACCGGAGCGGTGTGTCCACGTCTCCGGCCCCTGTGATGATCACTTCGCCATGCGCCTACGTAGCTCAGCCGGTAGAGCACGTCTTTGGTAAAGACGAGGTCACGGGTTCGAGTCCCGTCGTAGGCTCCAGACGTGGCGCGGCCGAGAGGGTGCCGCGCTGAAATGCTCGTGCCGGCTTTTCCGGCACGAGCGGCGCATTTTATTGAGAGTTTAAGGAGCACGGGAGTGGCCAAGCAGAAATTTGAGCGCACCAAGCCGCACGTCAACATCGGGACGATTGGACACGTGGACCACGGCAAGACG
>CAKZKA010000068.1 GCA_937120965.1 uncultured Chloroflexota bacterium | reverse complement strand
GCGGTTGGGAAATGGGGAAACCGGGTTTCCCCACCTGCGGTGAGCCTGTCGAACCGCACCCCTGCCTGCCGGGGCGCCAGGCGCCCCCACCGGCGGTTGGGGGGTGGGGAAACCGGGTTTCCCCATAGCAGAGCATCAGGGGCGGCGCACCGTATCCGGGTCGGCGATCAGGGCGGGGGCCTCGCGGTAGCGCCCGCGGAGATCGTTCAGGCGCACGGTGAACACATCGCGCAGATTGCGGAGCGAATCGCGCATCGGGTTCACCTTGGTCTCAGTACCGTACTGCCAGCGCACGGGCACCTCCGCGATGCGGTAGCCGCATTTGCGCGCCAGGAACAGCACCTCGACATCATAGGCGGTCACCGCGGCGCCGCGCACCACTGGCGCATCATCGCCGTAGATCCGCACGCGCTGGAACAGATCGCGGGCCACGTCGCGGCGCAGCGCCTTGAAGCCGCACTGGGTATCGTTGATGCCCCGCAGCGCCACCAGGCGAATGATCCAGTTGAAGACCCGACCCATCACGTGGCGGTACCAGGGTTCGCCTTCGCGCGTCGCGCCAATACCTTCACGCGAGCCGATCACCACATCGTAGCCTCGGGCGAAGAAGCCCTCAAACTTCACCCACTCCTCAATCGGCACGGCGAGATCGGCATCGCACAGCAGCACATAGGCCCCGCTGGCGACCAGGGCGCCCGCGCGCACGGCAAAGCCTTTGCCACGATGCTCGCAGCGCAGGACCTCGACCCCGGGGCAGGCGGCGGCCACGCTGGCGGTAGCGTCGTCGCTCCCATCGTCAACCACAATCACCTCGCTGGCGAAGGGCTGTTGCGCCAGATAGGCGCGCACCTGCTGGAGCGTGGCGGGGAGCCGGCGCTCCTCATTGTAGGCCGGAATAACGATCGAAAGATAGATTGGCCGGTCAGAAAGTTCAGCCATGAGCTTCAGTGAATGAATGCGGCTACGGCGCCAGGGAGAGCGTTTCGTCGGGTAGGAGGCGTCGGCGTTTACGCAGGAAGAGCGGTAGGGCGCGCAACGCCGCTACCTGGCCCCGCAGCCGGGCGCGGGCCGCAGGCTCGCGGATGTGGCGCAGGCTGTGGAGCGCAAAGCGAACCTGTGATGTCAGCAGGGCCGGCCAGTAGCGTCGGGCCAGCGGCGTGGGCATATTCTTGGCCCATACCAGGGCGAAATTGCGCCCGCAGTAGTAACTGGCCAGGGTTCCGCCGCCAGTGGCGCTGAGGCGATGGTAGACCACCGCCGTCGGGACGAAGATCGTGCGCATTCCGCGTCGCCGCGCCCGCAGGTTCAGGTCCACATCTTCGCAGTACATGCCCAGATCCTCGTCGAACACCCTGCCGTCTTCCGCCAGGGCCTCCAGGGCCGAGCGGCGATAGGCGGCAGCGCCGGCGCAAGGGCCGAACACCTCGCTCACCGCATCGTACTGGCCGCGGTCGCGCTCCCACACCCCCCGGCTGCCCGGCTCGCCGTCGGGCCGGTAAAAATCCCCGGCCGAGTGCAGATAATCGCGCCGGTCGAACAGCAGCAGTTTGCTGGCGGCGAAGGCATAGGCCGGGTAGCGTTCCAGCGCGCCGATCAACCGTTCGAGCCAGGCCGGATGGGCCTCGGTGTCGTTGTTGAGGAGTGCCACGAAGGGCCGCCGGGTGGCGGCGAGGCCCGCGTTCACCGCCGCGGCCAGTCCGCGGTTGCGCGGCAGGGCCACCACCTGCACCTCAGGGTAGCGCTCGGCAAGCAAAGCGCGCGAGCCATCAGCGCTGCCATCGTCCACCACGGTCACAAGCGCATCGCGTCGCGTCTGGGCCCGCAGCGCATCGAGGCAGGTGGGCAACAGCTCCACCCCATTGTAGTTCGGAACAATTACATCAATCATACCGTGGCCAGCGTGGTGAGGTAGGCGGCGACCGCCTCCTCCCAGGGGCGCAAGCTCAGCCCGATGGCTGCCCCGGCATGGTTCGCGAGGGGCGTGTAAGGTGGCGGCGTGCTATCGCGGGGAAAATCGGCCAGCTTGATCGGCGTCACCGGGGTTGTCAGGCCGGCGAGGCGCAGCACGGTGCGCGCCAGCTCGTAGCGTGAACAGGCCCCGGCGTTGACCAGATGGTACGTGCCGAAAAAATCTGTGGCGATGAGCGTGGCCACAGCCTCGGCTACATCGGGAGCGTAGGTAGGACTGCCCACCTCATCGTCTACCATTCGCAGACCGGCGGCAGGGGGATGCTCGGCCAGGCGGAGCACGGTGCGCACGAAATTGCGTTCCCCGCCGAAGAGCCAGGCCACCCGCACAATGTAAAAACTATCCAGCAGTTCGCGCACTGCCTGCTCGCCGGCCCACTTGGAGCGCCCGTAGGCATTGATCGGGCGAGGCGCATCATACTCGGTATACGGGCGGCCGGCGTCGCCGGGAAACACCTCATTGGTGCTGATATAGACAAGCGGCGCATTGAGCCGGCGACAGGCCAGGGCAACGTAGCGAGTGCCCAGCCCGTTCACACGGTAGGCCAGATCGGGGTCGCGGGCGCAGCCGTCCACATTGGTATACGCGGCCGCGTGGATCACCAGATCGGCGCCGGTCGCGACAATCTGTTCAACGGTGATTGGCGAACTCAGTTCAAGTTGATCGTGGCCAAGGGGAACCAGTTCGTAGCCCGGGGCAAGGGCGACGCACAGGGCGCGCCCCAGTTGCCCGTGAGCGCCGGTGATGGCGATCCGCACGTCCGTTACTCCTCGCTTGACTGGCGCCGCTGCGGCGGCGCCGCATTGGTCCCAGCATGCAAGAGTAGCAGAAGGGCAGGCAAGCGTCAACCTGGCTGTACGTGTTACCCTTCTCCCGGGAGCGCGGGCAGTTTGCCTGCATTCAGATCCAGACCAGCGCGGGCGGGATGCCCGCGCGCCCGGGTTCAGGCGCGGACAGCACGTATGGGCGCCGACGGGCGTGATGGCGTTGGGAGGCGCTGGGTGGTCCTCACCCCCTCCCCCTCTCCAGCAAAGCTGGAGAGCCTGCGCTGAGCCTGTCGAAGCGGGGAGACCAGAGCCGTGCGGGGGGGGCGTTCCAATGCGGTACAAGCCACGTTGACTCGGAGTTCTGTCCGCCCTTAAACCTGCCAGGGGAGGGGGTCAGAATCTGGCGTTGTGGTATGTCAGCGGAGCCGGTCCATCGCAACGCCAACCACCTACCCCCCTCTTCCGCTCAGGGAGAGGCCTACCCTGAGCGAAGCCGAAGGGGGCAGGGGGTGAGGACCAGCAGCCCATCAGGAGGCCATCCGCCAGAACACCTGAAAGAAAGGGTCCACCCCCTCTCCAGACCACACCCCTCCCTACGGCGCGGACGCCGTCCGTGCCGGGAGGTGGGCAACCGGTGAGGCCGGCGCTGCCGGTGAAGAGTCTGTAACCGGCACGGAACAGCTTTTTACCGTTTCTAACCCACGAAGGCTGTACCCTTCAGAGCATGGAGGAAACGCAGCGGCACGGCACGCCCGGCGCGACCGCAGATAGGGTGCGGCGCATCTGGACGTAGCCGATGGCGCACGGGATCGCGAACAAACCGCCTGGAACCGCACTAGAGCGGCCCGACTCGCCCGCGGGCGAGTTGCACCAGAGCCAGCAGTTCTTCATCAGACGGGCTACCGCCGTGCTGTTCCCACCAGCGCCGATACCAGCGCAGGTTTTCGGTAAAAGCTGCCAGCACCTCCTCACGGGTCAGGGGAGGAACCTTCTGGCGGAGCGCCTCCATAGCCTCGTTACGGTCGCTATCGCTCAGTTCGGCGATCGAGTCGAGAATCCGTTCGGCGCGCAAAAGAAACAGTTCGCGCTCGATCGTTGGGAACTGATCGCCGATTTTACGAATATTGCCCAGGTAGCAGATGGTGCGCTGGCGCGGCGCGCCCTTCTCGTCGCGATAGCTTTCGACCAGATAGGCATCGTAGAAAATGGTATCGGCGCTCAGCAGGTTTTTATGGCGTCGGACAACCCAGCGAACGTACATGGCCCGACTCCGTGCTCGCAGTAGCTTTCAGTATAGCACAAAAGGCAATTATGTTGAATATATGAAAGCAACCCTGTGGCCCGATTCGACCCGGTAGGGGCAATATTGTTACATATGACGCAAGTTATTCTGGCTGAGAAGCAGCGTTTCTGACCCCTCGCATCACGAATTAATTGTTTCTTGAAAGGAACGATTGCTTCTGAAACCGCGCATGATCGCAAATCGGTACAGCACTGTTCGGGAGTGAGAGTCTGGTTCTTGTCATAAAAACAACATGCCGATGGATCGAGGGTTTGCACAAATATTGCAAATGTTGCCACGCTTTTTACCATATGCTATACTCAGGCCATCGTACTGTTCTTACCGCTACTGAACGATTGAACCTGCACCTTCCCCATGTTCCAGTCGCGCAATGGGCGCTGGCGCTTGTGAGTATTCCACGAGGCCCGGGCCTCGATCTGATTGCCAATATATATCAGCGTATCGCTGTAGTTCATAGCCTGTACTACACCTTCTGGCCCCCGCGCCCTGTTGCAGAAAGGGGAAGTGTGTATGGCCCTCCTGCGTCTTCTGATTAAGACCATCCGGCTGTCCACTATGAGGATCGGCGCCGGGTGGATGTTCGCCCTGCTAACCTTCAACTTCAACCGGATCACCATCGCTGACCTGGGCGCCATCGCGGTGATCGTGACCTCGTTGATCGGCATGCACCACTTCATCTCATTCTTCCAGGTCTACTGGGGGCGCCTTGCCGATCGTTACCCCATCTTTGGGTATCGCCGCACGCCCTACATCCTGGTCAGCTCGCTGGTGGCCTCGTTGATCTTCCTTTTCCTCCCCTCGATCGCCATCGGCCTGGGGCAGCGCGATCTGCTGGCCACGATCGAAGCCTTTCTCTTCATCGGCCTCTTCGGCGTGGCCATGGCAATGAACGGCAGCTCCTCCAACGCCCTGATGGCCGAGGTGACCACCGATAAGGAGCGGGGCTTTGTGGTCGCGGTGATCTGGGCCACGGTGATCATCAGCGGGATCGTCTCCGCTGGCGTGTCGCGGGTGCTGATGCCGGTCTACTCGCCTGAGGCGATGCAGCAACTCTACAACCTGACGCCGATTGTGGTGATGAGCACGGTCCTGCTCGGCGTGATCGGCATGGAGCGCCGGATCACCAGGGAGCAGCACGCGGCGATCCTGGCCGAGCAGCCAACTGAGAGCGCTTCGCCCCTCGGCACCTTCCGTGTGGCGAAGCAGTTGATGGCTGCCAATCCCCATGTGCGCGGTTTCTTCTTCTTCGTGCTCCTCGGCATCCTGGGCATCTTCCTCCAGGACGCGATCCTGGAACCGTTTGGCGCCGAGGTCTTCGGCATGACCCAGGCCCAGACAGCGCGCTTCCAGCAGGCCTGGGGCGCGGGGGCGCTGCTGGGGATGCTCGCCATCGGTATTATCTGTAGCATTTTCTCCATTCCCAAGAAGCTGATCACGATTATCGGCGGCCTGGGCATCGTCGGCAGCCTGTTGACCATCGCCTTCTCCGCTTTTGCCCACCGCCCCGAGTTGATAGTGCCTAGCCTGATTGTGATGGGCCTTGGCATCGGTCTGTTCGATGTGGGCGCGCTCTCCCTGATGATGGATATGACCCTCGAAGGCCAGGCCGGTCTGTACATGGGGATCTGGGGCATGGCGCAGGGCTTTGGTAATGGCTTTGCCAATGTGCTCAGTGGCGCCTTCCATACCCTCTTTATCGAGATCGGGGGGATGACCCCTACGTTTGCCTACGGGCTGATCTTTTCCTTTGAGGCCGCTATGATGGGCCTGGCGATCCTTATTCTGCGCAGGATCAGCGTGCAGGAGTTTAAGGGTCTTACGCGCCGGGAGATTGGCACGGTGCTGGCGATGGATACGGCCGGCTAGCAGCGCGTCGTTCCGGTTGCGGCGGTGGCGTTGGAGCGCCCACGCCGGACCCCCGCTTCGCCTGTGTTATCACCGTAGTCGGTTGGGCCGGGATTGTTCGCGAAGGTGTTCTCATGGGCGAGCTACACGCTCGCCCACCGGAGTCAATGACGATGATGTATACACCAGAACAGTTGCGACGCCGTGAGGCCTCACGCTGGACGCGCGTGCAGATCATCCTCGCCCCGATCCAGTTTGTTGTCTTTATCATCAGCTTCGCCCTGGTGATTCGCTACCTCGTCACCGGCGAAGGGTACTGGATCACTACGATCAGTATCTGGATCAAAATCGCACTCATCTGGGCATTGACCATCACCGGGATGCTCTGGGAACACGATATGTTCGACCACTACTTCATGGCCAGGGAGTTCTTCTGGGAGGATCTCGGCAACCTGATTGCGATTATCACCCATAATCTGTATTTCGTCGCCCAGTGGATGGGCGCCAGTACCCAGACGGTGATGTGGGTGATGGTCTTTGCCTACGTTACCTATCTCTTCAACGCCGGGCAGTTTCTGGCGCGGGGCATCCGCTCTGCCCAGCAACGCCGCGCGCTGGCAGCAGCGAAGGCGATGAGCCTCGGCACAACGCCCGGACAGGATTGATGCCTGCCTCGGCAGCACCGCGCTCACGCAGCGACGGAGCGCCCGGTGCTGCCGACAGATCCCTCTCGGCGAGCCTGGCGCCTCCCCGGCGCCCGCTCGCGACCTAGAAAGTGATACCGGTATGCCGATCAAGTCTCGCGCCGTGGTCATCCCGCGCCGCAACACGGTCGAATTGCGCACCGTGCAGGTGCTTGAACCACGTGCCGGCGATGTGTTGATCCGCACCGCCTTCACCTCGATCAGCGCCGGCACGGAGCGGATGTTGCTCGATGGACGGATGCCACACCCGGCGTTGCTCTTCCCTGTGGTGCCCGGGTACGAAACGGTGGGCCGGGTGGTGCAGGTCGGGGCGAAGGCGCCCCAATCCCTGCTGGGCCAGTGGGTTTACATCGGTGGCGCTCGCTGCTTCCGTGGTGTGAATCCAGCCTGGGGCGGCCAGAGTGAGTACATCAGCGCCGAGGCCGAGCGCGTGGTGCCCCTTGAGGGTATCGATCCGGCCACCGGCGTGATCCTGGCCCTGGCTGGAACTGCCCTCCACGGCGTTAATCTCGCTGGTATCCATCGCTCAGATCGCGTCCTCGTGCTCGGCCAGGGGATCGTTGGCCAGCTCGCCGCTCGACTTGCCCGGATCCAGGGGGCGAAGTTTGTGGCCGTCGCCGACCGCGTGGCCGTTCGCCTCCAGGCCTCGCAGGCCGATCAGATCATTGATGTGACCCGCCAGTCGCTCGATGAGGCTATTCCCGAGGCGAATATCAACGTGCTGATTGAGGCCACCGGTTCGATGCCGGCTCTCGCCGGGGCCCTGCCCCTGCTGGCCAACCACGGCCGGGTGTTGCTGCTGGGCTACTACGATCATATTGATATCCCCTATGCCCCGGTCTTTATGCGCGAGGCCCAGGTGCTGGTGGCCCGCGAGTGGTCCTTTGGCCCCGATGGCGATCTGCCCCGTGTGCGCGATCTGATTGCCTCGGGCGCGCTCGATGTGCGTGGCCTGTTGACCCACCGGGTGCCCCTCGACCGCATTCAGGCCGCCTATCGCCTCGCGCTGGAGGATCCCACCTGCCTGAAGCTGGTGATCGAGTGGCCACACGACGGCAATGGCGTCGTCTCAGCGTAAGGACGTGGGAAGCGAGGTTGCGATGCCCGCGAATCTCAAGTCGGCCCCGCCTGGCGCCGCGCGCATGCTGGCGGTCTATGGCAAAGGGGGCATGGGGAAGTCGTTCTTCACGACCAATCTGGTGAGCAAGCTCGCGCTGCTCGGGAATCGCGTGTTGCAACTGGGGTGCGACCCGAAACACGATAGCTGCAATGCGCTGTTTGGCGGCGTGAGTCTGCCCACCCTGGGCGATGTGTGGCGCGCGTTTAAGGAGGCCGGTCGCGAAGAGGAACTCCAGGCCCAGCATGTGATCTTCAAGACCCGGATCATGGACGGCGCGGCAACGGTCTATGGCTGCGAGATCGGCGGCCCGGAGGTGGGGCGCGGCTGCGGCGGCCGCGGGATTACCTTTGGCTTCGATCTGCTCGAAAAGCTCGGCCTGAGCCAGTGGGCCCTCGACTATGTGGTGATGGACTTTCTGGGCGACGTGGTCTGCGGCGGCTTCGCGACCCCCCTCTCGCGCTCGCTGGCCGAGGAGGTGATTATCCTCTGCGGCAATGACCGCCAGAGTCTCTACGCGGCCAATAATATCGCCAGCGCCGCCAGGTACTTCGCCGCTATGGGCGGTCGCACGCGCCTGCTCGGCCTGGTGGTGAATCGCGACGATGGCTCCGGGGTCGCCGCTCGCTTTGCTGAACGCATCAATCTGCCCATCCTGGCGAGTATCCCCCTCGACCGCACGGTGCGCGAGCTGGCCGACGCCTGCAAGCTGGCCCTCACTGAGCCGCGCTTCGATGCGATCTTTGAGCGCCTGGCGCACCAGATCGTCACCCGCACCACGCCGCCGGTGGAGATGGCCGCCGTGCGGCCCCTCGAGTACCGCGAGTTCCTCAGCGTCTTTGGCGCCGATGAACCCGATATCGTCCCCGAGGGCGCCTGCGCCGAGGAGTTGTTCGGCGGCCAGGTGGCGCCGACTGTGCCGGTGCTCGAACTGGAGTTGATCAGCCGCGCCGTGGGCGATCAACCTGAGCTGGATCCGGCGGCGCGCCGGGTGGTCAAACGGTTGCTGAAGGATCTGGGGATGTACGTCACCGAGGCCAGCCAGGATCCCCGCAAGGGCCTGACTCTTACGGTCGATGGCCATACGACGATCTGCTTCGGTGATGAAGATGAGCTGGATAGCAAAGTGGCCATTCTGGCCGCTCTGCAGAAGTCCGGCGAGCCGTTTCGCTACGTTGACCTGCGACGGCCCGCCAGCCCGGTGTATCGGTGAGTCGCGCCCTGTATCGAACGTGAACATAGCCCCTGCGCGAGAGGATTCAGGGTCGGACAGAACCTGTGCGCGCCGACGGGCGTGATGGCGTGGGGTTGCCCGCAGGGGTTTCCCTGCCCCATCATAATCGCGCCGCGGTGGCGCATATCCACCCGAATGGAGCGAGGTACGCCAATGAAGCTGCGCACACCTTCCACCACCGCCCTGACCGAGTACCGTCTGGCTCCCTGGCACCTGCGCCTGCGCTGGTGGTTCGCGGCGCGCTTCTGGTGCTGGTGCCGGAGCTTCGAGGAGGTCGGCGCCGAGACGCCCGAACAGGTGAACCCCTACTGGCATCGCTGACGTGAACATATGGGGAAACCGGGTTTCCCCACCTGCGGTGAGCCTGTCGAACCGCACCCCTGCCCGTGGGGGCGCCAGCCGCTCCC
>CAKZKA010000067.1 GCA_937120965.1 uncultured Chloroflexota bacterium | reverse complement strand
GAAGGGAAGGGCATCTCGTCGTCAAAATCGTCGGCGTGCATGACGGTCCTCCTGAGGTGAACATATGGGGAAACCGGATTTCCCCGTCCCCCTGCCTGTGGGGGCGGCAAGCCCTCCCCGCCGGGAGGGTTTGGGCGTAGAGGCGCGGCGGCGCCCCGCCTCTATGCCCTCCCAGGAACAAGTATGTTTATTCTGGCGTTGTGCCGCACAGCCGCGTGGGCGAAGCGCGGCGCGCAAGCCTCCTATGGTTGACGGCTCCCAGGAACAGGGCTGGTGGCGCCGGGGAGCGTCATGGTCGCGGCAGGATTGGCTGCAATCGGGGCGTCAAGCTGTTCGACACTGACCTGACCGATGTCGAGCCGGTCAAGCGTGCTCAGCGGTGTGGAGGTTGCCCCGTAGCGCTCGCCCCACAGTTCAAGCCCGGCGGCCTGAAGCGCCCAGATCGTGTGGGCCTGATACGGTGTGAGTTCCAGATAGGCCACTCCGCTCGACTCATCAACGTAGAGCACGCGCACCGAACTGAGCAGGCGACAGGCGTAGGGCCGCGGCTGCGCGTTTCCGCCAGCAGCGGGAAGCAGCGAGGGACCAGCGCCTTCGGCGATGCGCCTGGCCCGATCGCACAGATCAGGGGCGCCGCTGCGGTCGTTAAAGCCGATGTTGACCCGGTCGCGATAGCTGAGTGGGCCGATAGTCGCCGTGGAGAAGGGCACCGGAACCATATTGGGCGACAGGGCCTGCCCATTCGGGTACACCGGCTGCGTGGGGGGTTCGGCCAGCAGCATAGGGGCCTGGACCAGGTCGTTCGCCCCCAGATCGCGGGCGGCGTAGCGGCCCACCACAGCGGCCGGATCGCTGATGCCCGTAAGTTGCGCTGGCCGGTGGAGCGGCAGTTGGATCAGACTGATGTCCTCGGCGGTGATCTGCCGGCCATAGGGCACATCACGGGCCAGCACGACCAGGGTCTCGGTCTTCTGGCTCTCCAGGTAGCCGAGGACGGCGAAGGTCACGGCAACGATCAGCCCCAGGGCGAGCAACACCGCGGGCAAGGGGTTGCCGCGCTTACGGGCAAGCGCCTGGCTCAAGGGGGCCGAGGTGGGTGTGAGTGTAGCCATCGGTCTGGTTCCTCCTTGTCAACGAATCGGATCGAGGGTCTCCCCGGCAACGATCAGGGGTGTGAAGGCGCCCCAACCGACCACGCCCGTCATGACCGGGCGCACTTCCGCGCACAACAGCGGCGTCGCTTCGGTAACCGGCGCCACTCGCGGGGTGCTGTAGCTGCACGTGCCCCCCGTTGGCAGGACGGTCCATATCACCCGGTCGGCCAGGGCCTCGGGATCCTCAGCAAGCCCGCGCACCCCGCGCAGGTTGGTGCGAAAGTAGGCCGTCGCCTGACTAATCACGGCCCGGCATGGCGCCGCCGCTGCATCGGTCTGGCGCACCTGCACACAGGCAGTGGTCGCCCGCAGGCCCGTGGCGTTGCGCGCAAAGGCAGCGTAGTCCATGGTCTGCACGGCCGAGCGAGTGGCCTGTTGGAGCGCGTCTTCTAGCTTTGCGACCTGAATCCAGCGTTCGGCCGCCTCCACCACCAGCAGCACAAAGGCCATCAACACGGGCAGCATCAGCGCCACCAGAACGAGCGCCTGGCCCTGCGCGCCCCGCCGGCCCGGATTCACACCTCGCATGGTTCCTCCTTGCACACAGGGCTACGGCCCTGGTCCGCTCCACTACTGATCCCGTTCGGCGGCCCGCACTGCCTCCGCCCGGACTTCGAAGGCTGTGAACAGTGGCGGCAGCGGCGCCCAGAACTCCCCCTGGTAGCGTACCGTTACCGTAATCGACGCATAGCGCCGGCAGGGCGCGGCGCAAGTTACCGTAACCTGTGCCTGGTCGGGTTCCATCCCGACCCCGGCGGCAATGACCTGCTGCGCGGTGGCACGGGCTGCCGCTTCGCCTGTGGCCCCACCTCCGGCGATTGCCGCTTGATGCGCCGCCGCCCGCGCCGCCTGCGTTACCGTGTAGTTTGCCAGCAGGATCTGCCCTAACCCGATCAACCCCAGCACCAGCAACAGCAAGATCGGCAGCGCCAGCAGCGTCTCGACAAGGGCCTGCCCCTGGTTGCGCCGCTGCCAGCCTGGCGTTATATGGCCTGTCCATTCCTCCGCGGTTCCGGGCGCCTGTCCGCGGTGCGACGCTTCGCAGGGACAGAGGGTGAGAATCCTCGCGATCTTCGTGCCTTTGTGGCGCTTTTTCATATCAGAACCTCCATGCGGCTTCGTCGCACAAAGACAAGATGAAAATGGGTTTTTCCTGGGAGGGCACAGCCCTCCCCAACCCTCCCCGCTGGTGGGTTGTTTCCGGGGAGGGCACAGCCCTCCCCAACCCTCCCCGCTGGTGGGTTGTTTCCTGAGAGGGCACAGCCCTCCCCAACCCTCCCCGCTGGCGGGTTGTTTCCTGAGAGGGCACAGCCCTCCCCAACCCTCCCCGCTGGTGGGTTGTTTCCGGGGAGGGCACAGCCCTCCCCAACCCTCCCCGCTGGTGAGTTGTTTCCTGGGAGGGCACAGCCCTCCCCAACCCTCCCCG
>CAKZKA010000066.1 GCA_937120965.1 uncultured Chloroflexota bacterium | reverse complement strand
GCCCTCCCAAGAATAATTATTTTCATTCCGGCGTTGTGCGGCGCAGCCGCATGGATGACTGAGGTGAACATACGGGGAAACCGGGTTTCCCCAACTGCGGTGAGCCTGTCGAACCGCACCCCTGCCTGTGGGGCGCCAGCCGCCCCCAACAGCGGTTGGGAAATGGGGAAACCCGGTTTCCCCATACCCCCGCCCACGGAGTGGCAAGCCCTCCCAGGAAAAAACTGTCTTCATCTTGTCAAAGGATGGAGAAACCGGGTTCCCCACACCTCCCTCTGGAGGTTACGGACCGCCCTCCGCTCGTTTTCGTGCCAGGACCGCGCCATCGAAGTCCACCAGGATCGCCTCCAGGCGCAAAGGGGCGTTCCAGCGCTGCACGAAGCGCTCGATCTGCTCCAGGGCCATGGCGGTGAGACGTTCCAGGGGCGCCATCTCGCCACGGGCCTGACAGAGTTCGAGAAAATGACGACCGGTGTTAGCAGTCTCGGTGGCGGCGATCAACTCCGGCGAAGCGCCCACCTCGCGGCACACCCCGGCGAGAAAGGCAAAATCTACGGGATTGCCGGCGACGTGAGTAACCATACGGCCCTGGGCAGTCTTGATGATGCGGCTGATCATCGCCACCAGAATGGCCTCGCGCACGCCGTGGATGACGCAGGCGCGCAGCGCCGCCCCGGTGAACACGCTGATCTCGACGAAGGCCAGTTCGGGCAGTTCGGGGAACAGGCGCATCGCATACTGCTCGGAGCGCGCTCCGGTGGCCAGCACGACGCGCTCAGGGCTATGGTAGGCCGCCAGTTGCACCGCCTGCACCACGCTGTGGCGCCACGCCGCCGTGCTGTAGGGATACACTTTCCCACTCGTGCCAAGGATGCTGATGCCCCCGATAATCCCCAGGCGCGGGTTGAGGGTTTTCTGCGCCAGACGCTCGCCATCAGGCACGCTGATGATCACCTCCAGGCCGCTGCGCTCCAGGATGGCCGGCCCCACGGCCGTTACCTCCCCCAGGGCCGCCAGGACGTTCTCGGTGATCTGCCGGCGCGGAACCGGGTTGATTGCCGCCTCGCCCACCGGCAGGCCCAGGCCAGGCAGGGTCACTCGACCCACGCCGGGACCGCCGTCGAGGCGCAGACCAGGCTCAGGCGTCCGGCGCACCGTGGCGCAGATCAACGCGCCGTGGGTCACGTCCGGGTCATCGCCGCCGTCCTTGCGCATGCAACAGAAGGCGGCATCGGCAGTGAGACGCCGCTCCAGAGGAATCATCGTGGTCGTTTCGCCCGTGGGCAGCGTGACCGTCACCGTCTCGGGCCATGCGCCGGTAAACAGGGCGATGGTTGCGGCGCGGGCCGCTGCGGCGGCGTTGGTGCCGGTGGTGAAGCCGGTGCGCATACCGCGTCGGTTGCGCGGAGGTACAGGAACATCCATACTACGGTTCCAATGAATGTTGCGGCTGCGCCGCACAACACCGGAATGAAAATATTTGTTCTTGGGAGGGCTTCGCCCTCCCAAACCCTCCCGTATACGGCCTATTTTCACCTCAGACTCACAGAGCATCATTCTCTGCGCCCACTGCCAGCCGCAGCAAAGCGTTGATCACCGCCACGGCCACGGTCGAGCCGCCCTTGCGGCCGCTGGTAATCAACCAGGGCACGTTCGTCACCGCAGCGAGAGCCGCCTTGCTCTCGGCGGCGCCGACGAAGCCCACCGGCACGCCGACGATGAGCGCCGGGCGCACCCCCGTCGCAACCAGACGAATCACCTCGTCGAGGGCGGTGGGAGCGTTCCCGATAGCCACAATTGCTCCCCCGAGCAAGCCGCGTTCCGCCGCCAGACGCATACTCTGCGCGCCGCGGGTAACACCGCTGGCAGCAGCGAAGGAGCGCACCTCGGGATCGTCAATTAGGCAGTGGAGCGATCCGCCCAGCGCCCCCAGACGCTCAGCGTTGATGCCCACGCGCACCATGTGAACATCGGTGACCACCGCGCAGCCGGCTCGGAGCGCGCGCGCCCCGGCCTCAACCGCGCCAGGGCTGGTCTGAACCAGGTCGGCAAACTCGAAGTCGGCGGTCGAGTGGACGATGCGCTCGATGACCGTCGCCAGGGGCGGCGGAAAGGCGTGACCGCGTTCGGCCAGGCCGCGGCGAATAATCGCAAACGACTCGGCCGCAATGGCATGGGGATGGGTCGTCACGGGTGGACCTCCTCATCGCTGTGGTGGGTGTGCCGGTGGTGATGATGCGCGTCAAGATGCTGAGCGTGGGCATCGGCGTCAATGGCGCGCTGGCGGTAGATGCAGAGGTCACAGGTCATTGCCGCTGTGCCCTCCACGATCTCGCGGTAGCGCGCCGCGGCAGCCGTGAGCAGGCCCAGATGGGGAAAGAGGTGCTCGCCGACCAGGATCTCCACCTCAGGATGACGCTCCTGCGCGGCGCGGGCCTGCCGCGCGATGTCGTCACGCACGAAGCCGGTGAACAGCAGGTAGGGCAACACCACCACCCGCTGCGCACCCAGCCGGACACAGCGGGTCACCGCCTGCCCTACATCGGGCGCAACCACCGCCTGGAAGGCGTACTCGACCAGCGGATACCCGTACACCTCGGCGAGCAGGCGTGCCAGACGGGGCAGCTCGGCATTGCTCTGGGGGTCCTTACTGCCGCGCCCGACCACCAGGAACGCTGTCGCGTCGGGGGAGAAGGTCCGACTGCTCTGGGCAAGGGCGGCGGCGGCCCGCGCGGCGAGGACATCGATCAGGTGCAACTGCGATCCGAGCGGAGCGCCGTAGCGCAGTGTCACGCCAGGATAAGCGGCCTGCGCCTCGATCAGCACATCGGGCACATCACGCTTCTGATGGCGCCCCGCCCCTAGAAAGAGCGGCAGGGCGGCGATCCGGCGCGCGCCCGCCGCAACACACTGCGCAAAGCCCTCCTCGATGGACGGCTCAGCCAGTTCGAGAAAGCAGGGCTGGATTGCCACGCCCAGGAACTGCCCCAGGTCCTCGGCGAAGCGGTAGAACTCGGCATTGCCCGCCGCGTCCGGGCTGCCGTGACCGATGAGCAGGAGCGCGTCCGGTTGGAAGTGCATGATGACCTCTCCGTATGTCGGGGCGAAAATAACTATTCCTGGGAGGGCGTAGAGGCGCGGCGGCGGCGCCTCTACGCCCAAACCCTCCCGTGGGCGGGCTATTTTCACATCAGTTGAAAAACGCCCTCGCGCGTCTGCCAGATTAGCGCGCATCCCTGGAAGAGTCAGGCACACCGTTCGCATTCGTTTATTCGTTTATTCGCTTCCCATTCGTTGGCCCATTCAGACCTTTTTCCGCATCAGGAGGCCCATCCCAGAAAAGGTGAAACCCTTTGAAGCATTCCTCTCTCTCCGACCCACGATCCGGTTGAGCAAGATGTGGAACCCGACCTTCCTCACCCTCCGACCCACAACCCGGTTGAGCCGGGCAAGAACGCCGGGCCTCCGCGCGCCCCGACCCATAACCCGGTTGAGTCGGGCGAGAACGCCAGGCCCCTGCGCGCCCCGACCCGCGACCCGCTTGCCCGGGGCGGAGGCGCCAGCGTTCCACACGACCCGGATCGAAGCGCCAGGCAGCAACCCGGCCACCACCAGCAGCGTTAGCGTTCGGGCGATGCGGCGCGCCTCGCCGACCAGCGCGGCATCGGGCGCCCGCGGGCCATCGCCCAGGCGATAGTGATCGCGCTTGGTCAGCGTTGTATCCAGCGCGCCGGCCATTGCCGCCATGGGCCACCCGGCGTTGGGCGAGGCCGTGCGACCGGCGTCGCGCCGCGCCACATGCCAGGCGGCGCCGCCGCGCCCAACGCTGATCTGCGCGGCCAGGGCGATCAGCGCCGCCGTCAGACGGGCGGGCGCCAGGTTCAGCGCATCGTCGAGCCGCGCCGCGGCCTTGCCCAGATACTCATAGCGCTCGTCGCGGTAGCCCCACATGGCATCGGCAGTGTTGACCAGGCGATAGACCGCCAGCGCCGGCAGGCCGCCACCCAGATAGGCCAGCGCCGGGGCCACCAGGCTGTCCGACAGGTTTTCGGCCAGTGACTCGATCGCTGCTGCGGCTACCTCATTGGCGCGCAGTTCGGCGGTAGGGCGACTGACCAGGTGCCAGCTTGCCAGGCGCCGGGCTTCGTCGAGGTCCCCCGCCTCCAGCGCGGCCTGCACCGCGCCCACGGCCCGGTCGAGGCTGCGATAGGCCAGCAGGGTTGAAGCCGCCAGCCCCTGGACCACAACGTGGCGCGGCAACAGCCGTGCCGTTCCGCCGACGAGCACCGCCCCGCCCGCCACCCAGAAGGCGCCCCACCCCAGACGCGCCCTGGCGCCCCGGGGCGCCAGGCGTTCACCCAGACGCATCCAGCCCCCGAGGAGCACAACCGGGTGGCAGGCATTTGGCGGATCGCCCAGCAGCGCATCGGCAGCCAGAGCAATAAGCAGCGCCTGGCAGCGCGCAGCGAGAATCTCGGTCGTCTTCGAATAAGCGCTCATTGCCACCTCTTCGCGAGAGGCCCGACCAGGCCCGCCTCTGCCCACACCCGGTTTAAGGGCGGACAGAACACCGAGCCAATGTGACGTGTACCGCATTGGAACGCTCCCGCGCGCGGGTCTGGTCTCCTCGCTTCGACAGGCTCAGCGCAGGCTCTCCAGCTTCGCTGGAGCGGCCCGCCCCTTCGGGCTGAGCCTCAGAGCGAAGCCTGAGCCTGTCGAAGGGGGCCGGGGGTGCGGACCAACCAGCGCCTCCCAACGCCATAACGCCCGTCGGCGCCCACAGGTTCTGTCCGCTCCTGAACGCGCGCGGGAGAGGAGCCGGGGGTGAGGGCCTCCAGAGCGTCCCTATGCTCTATCTCTCGCATGCGCCCACATGGCCTGTCCGCTCCTGAACCGGAGGGCAGAGGGTCGAGCAACCCCGGCTATCCCCGTCTATCACTCATCGGCGCCGATCAGGCGGCGCAATGCCGCATCGCCGAAGATCGCATCAGACGGGGCAACAGCAACCACCTGCCCCGCCTCCATCACCGCCACCTGATCGGCCCACCGGCGCGCCGCGCTCAGATCATGCGTGGCCAGGAGCACCGTGACCCCCTGGGCAACCAGGCGGTCAAAAATCACCAGGACCTGCCGGCGCATCCAGGGGTCGAGGCCCGCGGTTACTTCGTCGGCCAGAATAACGCGCGGCGTCATGGCCAGCACGCCCGCCAGGGCCACCCGGAGTTTCTGCCCACCACTGAGGGCGTGAGTCGGCCGATCGAGCAGATCGCGCACCTCGCACAGCGCAGCGGCCTCAACAACGCGCCGGCGCACCTCGGCGATATCCAGGCCCAGATTCATCGGCCCGAAGCTGATGTCCTGAACCACGCTGGCGCTGAACAACTGGTCATCGGGGTTCTGGAACACCAGCCCCACCTGGCGCCGGACGGCGAGCAGGCCACGTCGGGTATAGACCAGGGGTTCGCCGGCCACTCGCACCTGACCTGCCGAAGGGCGCAGCAGACCGTTGGCATGGAGCATCAGGGTGCTCTTGCCCGCGCCATTGCGCCCCACCAGCGCGACCCGCTGGCCCGCCTCCAGGCACAGACTGGCCCCACGCAGGGCGGCTTCGGCGCTGCCGGGAAAGCGGTAGTGCAGTTGTTCAAGTTCCAGCAGCGCGGTCATCGCCACGCTCCGACCAGCAACAGGCTGGCGGCAAGGGCCGCCCCGATCCATCGCGCGCGCCGGTCGCGCCGGTAGTCGAGGGGCAACACGCGCAGCGGCCCGGACAGGCCGCGGCTCTCCAGCGACATCTGCAAGCGCTGGCTGCGCCGATAGGCATCGAGAAAGAGCTGACTCCCCAACAGACCGGCGCTGCGCATCGCGCGCCAGGGGCCGCTGTAACCCAGGCGGGTCGCCTGCGCGGTAGTCATGCGCTGGAGGCTTTCGAGCAATACGAAAATTGCCCGGTAAGTCAAACTCATCAGATCGATCAGCGTCTCCGGCACGCGCAGGCGTCGCAGCAACTCGATCAGATCGAGCAGCGGCGTAGTGAGAATAAGAAAGTTCAACGCCGCCGCGCAACCCAGAGCGCGGGTAAACAATCGGGTCGCCATGGCCAGAGACTCGGCGCTGCTGCCGAGCCACAGCGGTCCCAGTTGTACTGCCGGCGCCGCCAGAGGCGCCAGGCTTACGCTGAGGGCCACGCCGAGCAGCGAGAGGAGCAGGAAGGGTGCCTCGGCAAGCAAGGCGCGCCCGAACACCAGGGCCGGCACCCGCGCCCACAGGACCGCCAGCGCGAACATCCATCCCAGCGTGAGCACCCCCACCGCCGGCTGGTCCAGCGCCAGACAAAGGATGATGGCGATCAGCGCCAGGCCGCCCTTCTGGGCCGGGTCCAGCTCGCGGATGGCATTCGTGTAAGCGTAGCGGTCAATGATATGCATCGCCACTCGGTCGCCCACGCGGCTGCGTCGCACACCGCGGGAATGCAACAGGATGTTTCCGGGAAAGTTTGTGGCCCTCCCAGCCCCTCTCTTCGAACAGTTTAAGGGCGGACAGAACATCCGAGCCAACGCGGCCTGTACCGCATTGGAACGCTCCCGCGCCCGGCTCTGGTCTCCCCGCTTCGACAGGCTCAGCGCAGGCGCTCCAGCTTCGCTGGAGAGGGGGAGGGGGTGAAGACCAGCAGCGCATCCCAACGCCACACCGCCCGTCGGCGCCCATACGTTCTGTCTGCCCCTGAACTTCGAACAGGGTGGGAGGAGATCGCTCCACATCAGATCAGCCGCTCATCCGCTCACCAACAGGCGGCGCGGCAGGCGCCGCCTCTCCTGAGGCCGGGGGGCGAGCCATCTGTTGCCCGCGCTTCAGCCCGAAGAAGTAACCGATCAGCCCGGCGCCGAGGGCCGCCTGCACAGCAAAGAGCAAGCTCTCGGTCTCACCGCCGGGCGGCTCGAACAACGGCGTGAACCACGGTTCATAGCCGGGAGCTACCTCACCGATAGCCTCCTCGGCTGCGACATCGGCCCCGCCAAACTCCGAGTCGCGAATGAGCAGCAGTGGGACTATCGCAAGCAATACCACGATGCCGAGCAGCAGCAGCGACACGCCCCACCCGAAAGGTTTTGGCTGCATGGCTACGCTCCTTTCAGCACCCCGAGGGTGCGCAACTCGGCCTCGGCATTGCTGTGCAGGGCATTGAAAATCAACACCGTCAGAATACCCTCGCTGATCGCAAGGGGGACCTGGGTCACGGCGAAGATCGTTCCAAACTTGACGAACGAACCCATGAACCCGCCGGACGCATCGGGATAGGCCAGAGCCAGTTGCGCCGACGTCACGACATAGGTAGACAGGTTCGCCAGTGCCGCAGCGAGGAACACCGTCAACCAGAGCGGCGCGCGGTCCTGCAACCCCTTCCAGATAGCCCAGGCCACCAGCGGCCCGGCTACGGCCATGCTGAAGGCATTGGCCCCCAGGGTGGTCAGGCCGCCGTGGGCCAGCAGCAAGGCCTGGAAGAGCAGAACGATGGTACCGAGTACACTCATCACCATCGGCCCGAAGAGGATCGTTCCCAGCCCTGTGCCGGTAGGATGGCTGCTCGACCCGGTAACGCTGGGGATCTTCAGTGCGCTGAGGACAAAGGTGAAGGCCCCGGCCAGACCCAGCAACAGGCGCGTCTCAGGTTTTTCGACAATCAGGCGGTTGATCTGGCGCAGCCCGAGCACCCAGAACGGAAGGGTGACAATGAACCAGAACGCGGCCCAGAGCGGCGGCAGAAAGCCCTCCATGATGTGCATGGCATAAGCCGGGCGTGCTTCGACGATAACCAGCACCGCCGCTGCGACGGCAACCAGTAACCAGCGTTTTTGGCGTTCGTTCACAGTTTTCCTCCCTGGCGAGAAAATGCGGAGGGTTTGGGAGAGCTACGCCCTCCCACGTCTCTCTCGAGGAGGCGTGAGGAAACCGGGTTTCCCCACCTGCGGTGAGCCTGTCGAACCACGCCCCTGGCCCGGAGGAGGGCCTGGGAGGGCTTCGCTCTCCCAGGAAAAACCTCATTTTCATTCGCTGTGCGGCACAGCCGAGCTACGAAAACCAGGACAACCCGATTGCCCCGCGGCCATGGCCCGGCTCAAAACTCGATCCCCGGCTGGGCCTTAAGCCCCTGGTCACGAAAAGGATGCTTAACCTCACGCATCTCGGTAACGAGATCGGCAGCGTCAATCAGCGCCTGGGGAGCATCACGCCCGGTAATGATCAGGTGCAGCATAGGGGGCTTATGCTCGCGGATCCAGGCGATCACATCGTGCGTATCCAGCCAGCCGAAGTGCAGCACGTAGGTGAACTCATCGAGCAAGAAGACATCGTAGTCGCCGGAGACGATCTTCGCCCTGGCCGTCTCCCAGCCATGCAATGCCTTCGCCTGCGTCTCGTCGAGATCGCGACTGGTCCAGGTGAAGCCATCGCCCATCGGGGTCAGCGTGATGCCCATACGCTCCAGGGCGCGCAGTTCGCCGTAGTTCGCATTCTCGTTTTTGAGAAACTGGATGCCGCCAACGCGCAGATCGCGACCCCAGGCGCGCAGCAGGATGCCCAGGGCGGCAGTGGTTTTGCCCTTGCCGTTACCCGTATTGACGATGAGCAACCCCTTGCGAACGCGGTTGGCGCGCGCTGCCTTGCGACGCTCGGCCGCCTCGGGCGTAGAGTCGATCCGGGTTCCACCCGGCTCCGAAGGCGTTTCAGCACTCATAGCGGTTCCTCGTGCACGGCTCTACACATGCTGATGGACAAAGAGGGGAAACCGGGTTTCCCCACCTGCGGTGAGCCTGTCGAACCGCACCCCTGCCTGTGGGAAGGTGCAGGGGAAACCCGGTTTCCCCATCCCCCTGCCTGGAGGAGGGACTGGAAGGGTCCGGCGCCTGTCCCGACTCAAACGCCCCGGCCTCTTCCGAGGACCGGGGCGAAAGTGCTCCGGGCGGGCCTTGACGCAGAAGCGTTCAGGGGCCACAGGTCACGTTCGCCCTCCTTGGCTCGAGAAGGGGTGAACGACAACGTCGCGGCAGGCGTCCTGGCTTCCGACCATTGTGAGGAACGGTCGGTTACAGTTGCGGCACAGCGCTGGACTTGCACCAGCTTCCACCTTTACGCCCTGGCATCCGGGCCGTCGGGGCGCCGCGACACAATCCAGGTTTTTCGAGTTCATCTGAACGTGGATTATAGCATACAGGACAAAACATGCAACGCGTGTTCACATCCGGGGTAAGGCGTCGCCCTGGATGCGCGGGCATTCCACCCGCAATGGCCCTGGATGAGGTGTGGCTGGTGTAAGGCGTGGGTGCTTGTGATTTGCTATTATCCGTAGCGAAGGTCGAGCATCAGGCAGGCCTTTCCCGGGCGCTACAACAAGTCTCTTTCCTGGCAAGAGGTGCGAGAACCTGCGTCTCCCGAAGACGGTGCGACGCGACGAAGCCCCCTGGCGCCTTCCGGCAAGGAGAAGTCTTGTTATCGTACTAAAATGAGAGTATGACTACTGACACTCTACACCAGCGCATCACCACACTGGAAGCAGAGCTTGCCGAGGCGCGGCGGACGATCCAGGCCCTTCACAACACCATCGGCACTGAGCGGAACAACCTGGATCAGCTCAGTCTGTTTCGTAGAATCGTGGAAAACACGCCCGTGGCGATCTCAAATACCTCGATCGTGACAGGAGAACTGGCTTACGTCAACCAGGCCTACTGTCGACTCTTTGGCTATGAGGCCAGCGAGCTGATCGGCATGCCCCTCAGCAACCTGGTGAATGAAACGGAGGCTTTCGTTCTCGAAACGTTCCAGCAGACCATCACCCAGGGTTTCTGGCAAGGCGAGGTGCGTTGTCGTCGCAAGGACGGTTCTACCATTCCAACCTACATCACCGCCAACATTATTTATGACGATCAGGGTCAGGCGGTGAGCATCGCCAGTTTTGTGAAGGATCTGACCGAACAACTACGCGCCGAGCAGGAGCGGCTGGCCTTACAAGAGCAGATCATCGAAGCTCAACAGGCAGCCCTGCGCGAACTGTCAACACCGCTGATGCCGATCCTGGATCACGTCGTAGTGATGCCAATCATTGGCAGCATCGATACGGCTCGCTCGCAGGAGGTGATGGAAACGCTGCTCGAAGGCATTGCCCGCCACAACGCCTCGTTCGCTATTCTCGACATCACCGGCGTCAGGGTGGTAGACACGCAGGTGGCAGCGGCACTGGTGCGTTCGGCCCAGGCTGCCCGCCTGCTCGGCGCTAAGGTGATCCTCACCGGTATCAGCCCGGAGATCGCCCAGACTCTCGTCCATATCGGGGCCGAACTACGCGAGATCATCGCGCTAAGCAGCCTCCAACAGGGTATTGCCTATACCCTTGCGCAACGCTGATCTGGTTCGTTGACCGCCTGCTTATGCACCAGACGAGCGAGGCTCGAGCGCTGCCACTTCACCCCAGATCACCCCGGCAATCTCCGGGGAGAGAGTAGTATCGCGGTTGCAACTTCGCAGGGTGACGCCGTAGGTCGGCGAGGCATCGGGGATAAAGAACTGGTTGCCGGGGAGCAAGCGGTTAGCCTCCAGGTAGCGCAGCAGATCGGTGCGCTCCTCGGCCTCCTCCTCGATCCGCCGGATGGTGAAGAGAGCTCCCACCGGCGCCATATCGAGCCGGACCGCGGGAGTGTAGCTCGCGCCGCTGCCGGGGATAGGATTGCCGTGCGGGCAGGTAGTGGCATCGCCAACCAGGATGGTAATGCGGTCCTCTAGCGCAGGCGACAGGGCATGCTCCAGGTGGACCGCCTCTTCGTGCACCATATGCCAGGGCACACCCACGACATCAGCCAGGAAGCGCTCGAGAATACGATGGCGACGCACGATCCCTTCGGCCAGCCCGGCGCCAACGGAAGTCAGAGTAATCTCGCCACGCTCATCGCGCTGAATGTAGCCCTTTTTCTCCATCTCCTGGAGAGCATGGCTGACCGTCGGCGGCTGCAGGGCCAGCCAGCGCGCCACCTGTGCCGCAATGACCGGCTCGCTTCGCTGCGACAGGTAGTAGAGGACTTCCAGGTAGTCGCGCTCCTTGGTGGTTGGACCCTCCATCCCAACCCGTCGGCGCTGACGCGGGTTGGTACGCTTGACTGGTGGAACATCCCCCATGGGTTCTGCCTTCTGGACGCTCCTGCTGGTATGGAAACTCCCGGTACGCGGCACCGGCACACCCCGCGATGACGCTGTTCGGGCTATGTTCTGGGGAGCGCTCTCAATAGTGTTTCGATAGCTAACTACCAGGAGTATAGCACGCTACCAGAGGAAACACAATCCCCAGGGCGCGACAACAGATGCGGCGCGGCTTCGCTGCACCGCATCGCAAAGGGGTCTTCGCCGGGACGCAGCCGCATCGGAACGCCCCTGTGCACGGCTGCCGGGGGTGAGGACCAACCAGCGCATCCCAACGCCATCACGCCCGTCGGCGCTCATCCGTTCTGTCCGCCCCTGAACCCTGAGGGGAGGGGGTTGGGGAAACCCGGTTTCCCCATGTCCCAACCGCGGTTGGGAGCGACTGGCGCCCCCACAGGCAGGGGTGCGGTTCGACAGACTCACCGCAGGTGGGGAAACCCGGGTTCCCCGTATGTTCGCCTCAGTAACAGACGAGCAGAAGGAACAACCATGATCACCGTCGCCAATCGCATCTTTGTCCACGCAGACTACGCTGCGGCGCTCGAGACCGCCTTTCGTAACCGTGCCCGACAGGTCGATCAGATGCCTGGCTTTGTGAGCAATCAGGTGCTTCGTCCGACCAGGCCCGGCGATCCGTATATCGTACTGACGACCTGGGAAAGCCAGGCCCACTTTGAAGCCTGGCTCAACTCAGAAGCGTTCCGCCAGAGTCACGCCCGCCTTGGCGGCTTACCGCATACCGCGTTCAACCAGCCGCACGCTGTCGAGGTACACGAGATCATTCTTGACACCAGCCGGCCCGAGTCTTGCGACTGAGCCGTTGACATCCGAGGAGAGGTGATCCTGGTGACGAGTGATAAGCGATGAGGACCAAGCGCGCAGTCTGCATCACGCTGCGGGGAACCCCCGGATTTCCCTATTTTCACGCTAGACGGTCATGCGCATGGCGCACACCGCCGCGATGAACATCGGGCGTCTTCGGGAGGGCCGCCCCCTCCCCTTTTGGGGGTAGGTATGTGAGGTGAGTCACGCGCAACCGTATCATGGATGTATCCCTACAGCCGTGATATGGGAGG
>CAKZKA010000065.1 GCA_937120965.1 uncultured Chloroflexota bacterium | reverse complement strand
TCGACAGGCTCACCGCAGGCGGTTCGACAGGCTCACCGCAGGTGGGGAAACCCGGTTTCCCCGTATTTTCACCTCAGTGTTGTGCGGCGCAGCCGCATAGATGGCTGATGCGAATGTCGGGGAAACCGGATTTCCCCGCCTTCCTGCTAGAAGAGCGGGGGCGGAACGCTATGAACGTGGATCTCCTGCGAACCTTGCCTGACACGGAAACACCATGACCATCGAATGGCTCGAGCACGGACACGTCGCCAGCCCCACGGGTTGGCGGGCCGCCACGGCTGCCTGTGGCATCAAGTACGCCGATCGTGATGATCTCGCCCTGCTGGTGAGCGAGCGCCCGGCGACGGCGGCGGCGGTCTTTACGACCAACCGCGTCAAGGCGGCGCCGGTGCTCTACGATATGGCCCTGATGCAGCGGAACGCCGCCGGCCTGCGTGCCGTGGTGATCAACGCCGGGAATGCCAATGCCTGCACCGGCCCCGCTGGCGATGCCGCGGCCCTTGCGATGGCGCGAACCACCGAAGCGGCGCTGGCCCTCCCCGCCGATACGGTCTTTGTCATGTCTACGGGTACCATCGGCGTGCCGATGCCGCTCGAGATCATCCTCGCCGGTATTCGCGCTGCCGCCCAACGCCTTGATGCGGCCCACGGGCCGGCAGCCGCGCGGGCGATCATGACCACCGATACGCGCCCCAAGCACGTCGCCGCCCGCCTGACGCTCCCCGGCGGTTCCACTGTCACCATCGGCGGGATGGCCAAGGGCGCGGGAATGATCCACCCCAACATGGCTACCCTGCTCAGCGTCGTCACCACCGATGCCGCCGTGCCTCCCGCGCTGCTCGACGCCGCCCTGCGCCAGGCCGTCGACGGTAGTTTCAATAGCATCAGCATTGATGGTGATACCAGCACCAACGATACGCTGCTCGTCCTCGCCAATGGCGCTGCTCCCGCGCCACCCATTGACGATCCGAACGGCCCCGCCTTCGCCGCCTTCGTCGAGGGCTTGACCGCCGTCTGCCGTTCTCTGGCCCATGCCGTGGTGCGCGACGGCGAGGGCGCTACACGCTTCGTCACCATCACCGTCCGCGGGGCGCGCACTCACGCCGAGGCCAGGCAGGCGGCCATGGCCGTGGCCCGCTCGCTCCTGGTGAAGACCGCCCTCTACGGCGCCGACCCGAACTGGGGCCGCGTCCTGTGCGCTCTGGGCTACAGCGGCGCCGAGGTGGACCCGGCGCGCGTCGTGCTGTACTTCGGTGGCATGCGGGTGTTGGAACAGGGCCTGCCTTTGCCCTTCGACGAACGGGCCGCCAGCGATCTGCTCAATGTTCCCGAAGTGAGCATTGATGCGGACCTGGGTCTCGGTGAGGGTGTGGCTACGGTGTGGACCTGCGACCTCAGCCCGCAGTACGTCGCCATTAACGCCGAGTATCGGACGTAGCCATCCAGGGGTTCGGGAGGGCGCGGCCCTCCCCAGCAGATCGTTTGTCGTCCCTGAAGCAGCAGATAGAGCAACCTGGTTTCTCCATCCACCTCAGGGGCAACCGTTGATCAGCGTACTTCACCCGAGCAATCATAGCCATGGAACATAGACTGTGGGGTGGCCGCTTCGCGGCGCCAACGGCAGAGATGATGCGCCGCTTCAACGACTCGTTTCGCTTCGACGTGCGTCTGGCAGAGGCCGATATTGCCGGGAGCCTGGCCTGGGCCGCGGCCCTGCGCGAGACTGGCCTGATCACCGAAGCAGAGCACGAACGCCTGGTCCAGGGGTTGACCGTGGTGCGGCGCGAGTTCGAGAGTGGCCGCTTCGAGCCTCGCGAGGGCGACGAAGATGTGCATACCGCTGTCGAGCGTCGCCTCTACGAACTCATCGGCGAACCGGCGCTCAAGCTCCACACCGGGCGATCGCGCAACGACCAGGTGGCGACAGCTTTCCGGCTCTTCGCCATCGCCGCGGCCCAGCGCGTCCAGCGGGGCCTGCGGGGCCTGCAACTCGCCCTGCTGGAGCAGGCCGAACGCCACACCGCGACGCTGATGCCGGGCTACACTCACCTCCAGCGCGCCCAGCCGATCACCTTTGGTCACTGGTGCCTGGCCTATGTCGAGATGTTCGAGCGCGACCGGCAACGCGCCGACGACGCAACCATTCGCGCACGCACCCTGCCCCTGGGCGCCGGGGCTCTCGCCGGCAACAGTCTGGGTGTTGAACGCGAACGCCTCACCGAGGACCTTGATGAGTTCGATGCCGTCGCCGCCAATTCACTCGATGCCGTATCCGACCGTGACTTCGTGGCCGAATTGCTCTTCGTCTTTGCTCTTACAGGGGTGCACCTCAGCCGTATGGCCGAGGACCTGATCATTTACAGCAGCGCCGAGTTTGGCTTTGTCGAACTCGACGATGCCTACAGTACCGGCTCAAGTCTGATGCCGCAGAAGAAGAATCCTGATAGCATGGAACTCCTGCGCGGCAAGAGCGGGCGTCTCCTGGGCAACCTGGTGACCCTGCTGACCGTGCTCAAGGGTTTGCCCCTGACCTACAACAAGGACTTGCAGGAGGACAAGGAACCCTTTTTCGATAGCTTCGACACGCTGGATCTGGCGCTCCAGGTGGCGGCGGCGGCAGTGGCGACCATGGCGGTGCGACCCGAGCGTATGGCCGCGGCCCTCGACGACGCCATGCTGGCCACCGATCTGGCCGACGAGCTGGTGCGACGCGGCGTGCCCTTCCGCGAGGCTCACGGCAAAGTGGGCCGTCTGGTGCGCCGCGCGCTTGAGCTGGGCGTGCCGCTACGCGAACTGCCCCTGGCCGAGTACCAGGCCGTGCAGCCCGACCTGGACACGGAGATCTACGCCGTCTTCGACTTCGCGCGTAGCGTGGCGCGCAAGGCGAGCCTGGGGGGTACGGCCCCCGAGCGGGTGCGCGAGCAGTGCATGCGCTGGCGCGCAACCCTCGGGGGCGCCGGCGCGGCGTAGTCCTGCCTTGCGCAGCCGCGTCCTCGCGCCGAGACTTAAGGGCGGACAGAACATCCGCGCCAACGTGGCTTGTACCGTCCTGGAGCGCCCCCGCGTGCTGTCCGCCCCTGAACGCCCCGAGAGGAGGGACGAACACTCCAAACCCTTCCCGCCGGGAGCAGGAGGGGCGTGGGGAAACCCGGTTTCCCCATGTGTTCACATCAGAAATAATACCAATTAGCGTTGATGATCCTGCATTGCTTAAAGCGGTTTTAGGCGTTGTGCTGCCCAGAGTGGCAATCCACAATCCAGAATCTAAAACCAAAAATGGTATAAGACCCTGTGGCGAGGCCTGGCCCCTCCAGCGCTCCCTGCACTGGCAGTGCAGGCAACCAGCACAAGAGAAACTCTGAACTCACATGACCAGTCCGCTCTATTCTCCACCGGTCATCCTGCCCCGGCTCAACGCCCGTCCCGATGCGGTAGCGCAGATCCGGCGCGCCCGCGTCAGCGACGTGCCGCGTCTCTACGAGATGATCAACTACTACGCGGCGCGTGGCGATATGCTGCCCAAAACACTGGACCAGCTCTACAACCGGGTGCGCAACTTCAACGTCGCCGAGGCTGATGGCGAGGTGGTGGGCTGCGCGGCCCTGCACGTCACCTGGGCCGACCTGGCCGAAGTTGTGAGCCTGGCGGTGCATCCCGACTTTCAGGGGCGGGGCCTCGGGCGCCGTCTGGTGGAGCCGCTCTTCGATGAGGCCCGTGAGCTGGGCATCCCCACCCTCTTTACCCTCACCCTCCAGGTCGGTTTCTTCAGCTGCCTCGGCTTCCGCGAAGTGCCCAAACTGCGCCTGCCCCACAAAATCTGGCAGGACTGCGCCACCTGCTTTAAGCAGGACCGTTGCGATGAGATTGCGATGGTGAAGCAACTGAGGTGAAAATATGGGGAAACCGGGTTTCCCCACCTGCGGTGAGCCTGTCGAACCGCACCCCTGCCCTGGGGGCGCCAGCCGCTCCCACCAGCGGTTGGGACATGGGGAAACCGGGTTTCCCCACCTGCGGTGAGCCGGTCGAACCGCCTGCGGTGAGCCGGTCGAACCGCCTGCGGTG
>CAKZKA010000064.1 GCA_937120965.1 uncultured Chloroflexota bacterium | reverse complement strand
CCATAGGCGTAGTATGCCGGATTCTGCCGATTCTCGCAACGCAGAACGGCGTCTAGCTCCCCGTCCTGAACGGATACCCGTAAGCAATACTGTGGGGGTAATTGAAATCTATGGCGGCGGACCGCAGGCATCTCTAGTGAAAGGCTGGGGTAGAAGACCAGGCCAGTACGTAGCCTTAGCTCCGTGTTCCACGCTAGATAATGTTCTTGGATCAAGATTTACCAGCCAGCAATGCTTCTTTCTTGTGGATGTTGAGGGTGCTGAACAGATGATGCTGGAAGGCGCTGCATCCTTTTTGGATCGAGAACCCAAGCCCATATGGATGATCGAGATCACCGTTTCAGAGAACCAGCCCGAAGGAGTGCATCTCAATCCGCATCTCAGAAACACATTTCAATTTTTCTGGGACAGGGGTTATGAGGCCTGGACGGCTGACAGGCAATGCCGCCTTGTGTGCCCTGATGAAGTAGAGCGCGTTGCCATCGGCGGCTTAGATACTTTTTCCACACACAATTTTCTGTTCATCGAAAAAGGCAAGAAAAGTCAGTTCATCAATGGCTGATAGATCGATCTGCGATAAGATTGCAGACTATGATCCGACTGCCGATGCTTATGCTTCACAGCATAAATCACACGATCCAACACAGATGCTATTGAGCGCAATCCTGCTCACACTCGTACTGAGCCTGAGCGCGTGTGCGGGGAACGTTATCACTCTGGGGACTGCAAGGCAAGGCCCTCCGCCCTCTCCAACCGACGCCCTACCTGCGCCACGTCTGGAGGGCATCGCCCGCGAGCGGCGCGAGGTGCGCTTTCAGAGCGGTGATGCGACACTCGCCGGGGAACTCGATCTGCCCTCCGGTGACGAGGCTGCGCCGCTGGTGTTCGTCATCCACCACTCCGGGCCGGTGACGCGCGATGCCTATGGCTATCTGGCCGAGATTCTCCTGCCTGAAGGCTTTGCGGTTTTCCGCTTCGACAAGCGTGGCACCGGGCGCAGCACGGGCGAGTACGGTTGCTGCGAAGCTGATGACGCGCTGGCGGCCTACCGGGCCGCAGTGAGCCAGGCGGGGATCAACCGCGAGCGGGTGTTCATCGTGGCCCAGAGTATTGGCACGCAACACCTGGCCGGGCAATTCGCCGCGTTCCAGGCAATCCAGCCGCCACGGGGCGTTGCACTGCTCTCCAATCTGCTTGGCCCTGAGGAGATCACGGCTGTCGCCGCGCCGATTCTGGTTATCGTTGCCGACAGTGAACCGGAATTGGCCCGGATTGGCCCGGATGCCGTGGCTGCCCACAGGGCGGCGCTACCATACGGCGCCGAGCTGTACATTGCCGAAGGGGCCGAGCATACGCTCTTCGATATTACTGACGGACCGATCGACTGGAGCGATCCCGCCTGGGTTACCCGTTACCATCGGGGAGCAATGGCACATCTGGGGGCATGGCTACGAACGACAATGGTCAAGCAGGTGACGCATCCCGCAACCACGCTGGCTCTCGCTGCCGGCCAATGAGGAAGTTGAGAGAATTTCGTTCTATCAGACTGTGCCGTTTACTTTCTGACCGGACGCAGCAATACATTTTGTTGGGGGAACTCACATCGTGGCACAACGTTTTCGCCTGTCTGCGCTTATGTTCAGTGTTCTGGCAAGCGCGCTTACGGTCCTCTCCGTGTTGTTCGTCCCGGCGCCGGCTGTGGCAAATCTTCCCAACCCTTATCGCCCGGATCAGGCGCTCGCTCCGGTCAAAAACCAGTCTGGCTCTCCCCCTGAACCCAACAGCCAGCCCTGGCAGCAGGTGGCGGGACCCTGTGCGCTGCTGGGCGGCGCGGTGTTCAGCCGTGTGGGCGACGCGTGCGGCGGTGGGGGCACCAGTTTTGATGTCACCGAGGTCTTCCCCCCGCAGGTCCTGCGCGATACGGCGTCGCCCACGGCCCCCTGTGAGAATGGCCGTACCTCCGGCCTCTGCTACCGTATGTGGTACGTCGGCACCGGCCCCGTCCCCATCCAGGAGCGCCGCATCGGCTACGCCGTCTCGCCCGATGGCGTCACCTGGACCCGCGTGCCCGGCAGTGCCAGCGGCGGCGCCGTCTTCGAGGGCTCCGGGGTCCCCGGCGCCTTCGACCGCAGCGGTGTCTCCACAATGAACATCCTTCGCGTCGGGGCGGTCTACCGTATGTGGTACTCCGGCTTTAGCGATCCGTACACCATCGCCGGCATCGGTCTGGCCGAATCGCAGGATGGGAGGACCTGGACCCGCGTGCCCGGCTCCGCGGGCGGCGGCGCCATCCTGCGGCACTCCGGCGACCCCGAGCAGTTCGATACCACCTACATCGTCGCCCCCAGCGTCATTCTCGACCAGGCCAGTGCCACCGCCCCCTGTGAGGGCAACCGCACCAGCGGCCCCTGCTACCGGATGTGGTACGAAGGGGTCCGCACCAGCCCTGCCTATCGCTTTGCCATCGGCTACGCCCTCTCGCCCGATGGCGTGAATTGGACCCGGGTGAGCACCTCCAGCGATGGCGCGATTTTCCGTGCCGGGCCGTATGGCACCTTCGACGATAACAACGTTGGCGTCCCGTTCGTGATCAAGGACGGCGCCATCTACCGGATGTGGTATGAGGCCAACGGCTACACCGCCGGCTACACCACCGGCTATGTGGTCTCCACCGACGGACGCACCTGGGTGCGACCCAGCCCGAACCTGCCGGTGTACACCGGCGCCAGTGACACGATTGTGACCGGCGTGCCGGACGAACTGTGGGCCGTGCGCGGACTGAAGGAAGGGCTCCGCTACCGGCTCTACTACGCCACCAGCACCCGCCCGAACTCCTTTCGCTTCGGGTTGGCCGAGATGACGCCCGGCAGCCCGCTCGCTGGCGTCACTGCCGAGCGGGCCGGAACGCTCTACAGCCTGCGCTTTACCACCCCAGACATTCCGCCGGGGGGGAGCGTGCTGATCACCCTGCCGCCGGAGATTGACTTCGGCGGGGTCAGCGCTGGCACGATGAGCGGCTTCGGTCCAGGCGCCACGCTGAACGCGGACCCGGCGGCAGTCACCGATGCCGAGTCGGGGGGGACGGCGCGCGGGGCACTGCTGGTACGCCTCCCCGGCGGTGCGAGCGCCGGGGAGAAGAGCGTCAGCTTCACCGTGACGTCGGCAGTGCCAGACGGAAGCAGTGCCCTGATCCAGGTGTTCAATAGCCGCGAGGTCATTGGGTACGGCGAGGCGTCGTTTAGCGAGGCCACCCCCACGCCTACAAACACCGCCACTCCTACCAGTACGCCCACGTTCACACCCACAGCAACCCCCACTCCGACCCTTACCAGCACCCCGACGCCAACGGACACCCCGACGCCAACGGCTACCCCAACCTCGACCAGCACCCCGACGCCAACGGCTACCCCAACCTCGACCAGTACCCCGACGCCAACGGCTACCCCAACCTCGACCAGCACGCCGACCTCGACGAACACCCCGATGTCGACGGCTACCTCGACACCGGCCAGCATCGCAGAAGCAACGGCTACCCCGGCGCCGTTCAGTACGCCTACCAGTACCCTTGATCCGCCAGGTTCGGCCGGCGCGCCTCACGGTACTCCGACGCTTATCCCAACACTGGTCAAACCGGTTGACGGCAATCCGTTTCGCGTGTACGTGCCGCTACTGCAGCGCTGATCCAGGTGTGTTTCGGGCACTGAAAAGCAACGGGGACGATTTGGGAGGGCGCGACCCTCCCAAATCCATTCCGAGAACCAGATTGCGCATCTGTCTTCCCGGCGTTGCTCCAGGTGACAAGACCTTCACGCGGATCCCTGGCTGGTTAAGGTGGGAAAACCGGGTTTCCACCTCCACCCCCGGGCGAGATGAGCAGGGCCGGCAGGGCGAAAGGTAGATTGTCAGAGCTGGATGTGAATACAGGGAAAGCCGGGTCTCCGCCAGCTCCCTTCCGACAACCCGGGTTCAAACCCTTTTCCAGGTTAAACACCTGTCACCCACCGCCAAATGTGATTTAGGGAAGATTTAGGACGACAGGGTACCCTCCTTGTAGAGATATCGGGATACGCCGGAGAAGTCACCAGACGGTGCAGCCCGAGCTATGCGTTTTTCAGTGTTCACTCCAGGCTACACGCTAACGGCAGTCGCAGGTGGTGCATAGCCTGGTAGCTTGCTGCTGTGATTGCACGGTCTCGCAACATTACGGCGATACAAAGAGATGTTCCTGGGAGGGGTGCGCCCTCCCCAATCCTCCCGCGCACAGGCTATTTTCGCATCAGATGACAGAGGTAGAGGGCGTGGCACTGCAATTCTCATTCCGAAACCTTGTGACCATCATAGCCGTCCTGCTTATTGGGATCAGCACTGCATGGGTACTGTTCAATGCAGCCCCGGTGTCGGCGACCATTCCCAACCGCCAGCCCTGGGGTCATGTGCCGGGCACGTGCCCTTCGGCCGTTCAGGGCGCCGTCTTCGCCCGTGCCGGCGACAGTTGTGGTGGCACCGGCACCAGCTTCGACACTGCCCAGATTTATGGTCACGCTCTCATCCGCGACCAGGCCAGCGCCGCCGCGCCTTGCGAGGGCGGACGTACCAGCGGCGTGTGTTATCGCAAGTGGTACACGGGTTTTGACAGCAATGGCGGACGGCGGATTGGCCTGGCCCTCTCGCCTGATGGCGTCACCTGGACGCGCGTCGTTGGCGCTGGTGGGCTGGGCAGTGTCCTCGGCTTCGGCCCCGCCGGTCGCTTCGATAGCGCGAATGTTTCCTTTCCCACCGTCATCCGCACCGGCACCGGCTATCAGATGTGGTATGTCGGCGGTAACGGCAGCATCTTCAGCATCGGCACCGCTATCTCCACCGATGGCATCGCCTGGACACGGTTGAATGGTCCGCTAGCTGAGGGCGCCGTACTGCGCCCATCGGGGATTGCCGGTACGTTCGATCAGAGCATCGTTGCCTCGCCAAAGGTCATTCTCGACCAGGCCAGTGTGGCAGCACCCTGCGAAAACGGGCGCACCAGCGGCGTATGTTATCGTATGTGGTACCAGGGTGTTGCCGGGTCGCCGTTCAATATCGGTTACGCCGTTTCACCTGACGGTCTGAACTGGACGCGCATCCCCGGCTCGGGAAGCGGTGGATCGGTGATCGGCCAGGGTCCAGCGGGAACGTTCGACTCGGCGAACGCCGCAGTCGCCTCGGTGGTCAAGGATGGACCGCTGTTCCGTATGTGGTACCAGGCCCAGGACAACGCAGGCGCTCATCGTATTGGCCATGTGGTTTCGAGCGATGGTGTGGTCTGGGTGCGCCCGGTACCCAATGCTGCTGTGTGGACGGGAGCAGACGACCCGGGCACCCTTTCGCCCGACTACGTCTGGGCGCCTTTCGTGCTGAAAGAGGGTCTGACCTACCGGATGTGGTACAACCATACCACCCGCGAGAACTCGCAGCGGGTCAGCCTGGCCACTATGACCCCTGGCACGGCCCTGACCAGTCTCACCCTCAGCCAGACAGACAGCACCTACACCGTGAGCTTTACGACCAGCACCAGTATTCCCGCGGGGGGTTATGTGCTGATCACTTTGCCAGCCAGCATCCCCTTCGACGAGGTAACGCCCGGGACGCTGACCGGCTTCTCGGCAGGGGCCTCTCTGGAAGCGGATCTGGCGGCTCTGACCGACGCCGAGGCCGGCGGTGTTAGCCGCGGCGCGCTGGTCGTGCGCCTGCCCAACAGCGACGCTCCCGGTCCTAAAACGGTGAGCTTCGCTCTAGCGACGCAGCCGGCCAGCGATGCCCCAGTGCTGGTGCAGAGCTTCGACTCGCGGGAAGTTCTGGAGCGTGGCAGCGTGACCATCGCCGGAAGCGGAGTCACACCCACGCCGACCCCAACCCCATCCTCCACACCAACCAGTACACCTTCGGCAACCGCCACGCCAACTAGCACGCCGCTGCCAACGGCAACGGGCACTTCAGGACCCACGGCAACGCCCGCCAGTACGCCGACACCTACCAGCACGGCAATGCCCACCAATACGCCGACCAGCACCCCACCGCCAACGCCAGCCCCCGGTGCAAATGCCCAGCCCTGGCAGCAGGTGGCGGGACCCTGTGCGCTGCTGGGCGGCGCGGTGTTCAGCCGTGTGGGCGACGCGTGCGGCGGTGGGGGCACCAGTTTTGATGTCACCGAGGTCTTCCCCCCGCAGGTCCTGCGCGATACGGCGTCGCCCACGGCCCCCTGTGAGAATGGCCGTACCTCCGGCCTCTGCTACCGTATGTGGTACGTCGGCACCGGCCCCGTCCCCATCCAGGAGCGCCGCATCGGCTACGCCGTCTCGCCCGATGGCGTCACCTGGACCCGCGTGCCCGGCAGTGCCAGCGGCGGCGCCGTCTTCGAGGGCTCCGGGGTCCCCGGCGCCTTCGACCGCAGCGGTGTCTCCACAATGAACATCCTTCGCGTCGGGGCGGTCTACCGTATGTGGTACTCCGGCTTTAGCGATCCGTACACCATCGCCGGCATCGGTCTGGCCGAATCGCAGGATGGGAGGACCTGGACCCGCGTGCCCGGCTCCGCGGGCGGCGGCGCCATCCTGCGGCACTCCGGCGACCCCGAGCAGTTCGATACCACCTACATCGTCGCCCCCAGCGTCATTCTCGACCAGGCCAGTGCCACCGCCCCCTGTGAGGGCAACCGCACCAGCGGCCCCTGCTACCGGATGTGGTACGAAGGGGTCCGCACCAGCCCTGCCTATCGCTTTGCCATCGGCTACGCCCTCTCGCCCGATGGCGTGAATTGGACCCGGGTGAGCACCTCCAGCGATGGCGCGATTTTCCGTGCCGGGCCGTATGGCACCTTCGACGATAACAACGTTGGCGTCCCGTTCGTGATCAAGGACGGCGCCATCTACCGGATGTGGTATGAGGCCAACGGCTACACCGCCGGCTACACCACCGGCTATGTGGTCTCCACCGACGGACGCACCTGGGTGCGACCCAGCCCGAACCTGCCGGTGTACACCGGCGCCAGTGACACGATTGTGACCGGCGTGCCGGACGAACTGTGGGCCGTGCGCGGACTGAAGGAAGGGCTCCGCTACCGGCTCTACTACGCCACCAGCACCCGCCCGAACTCCTTTCGCTTCGGGTTGGCCGAGATGACGCCCGGCAGCCCGCTCGCTGGCGTCACTGCCGAGCGGGCCGGAACGCTCTACAGCCTGCGCTTTACCACCCCAGACATTCCGCCGGGGGGGAGCGTGCTGATCACCCTGCCGCCGGAGATTGACTTCGGCGGGGTCAGCGCTGGCACGATGAGCGGCTTCGGTCCAGGCGCCACGCTGAACGCGGACCCGGCGGCAGTCACCGATGCCGAGTCGGGGGGGACGGCGCGCGGGGCACTGCTGGTACGCCTCCCCGGCGGTGCGAGCGCCGGGGAGAAGAGCGTCAGCTTCACCGTGACGTCGGCAGTGCCAGACGGAAGCAGTGCCCTGATCCAGGTGTTCAATAGCCGCGAGGTCATTGGGTATGCTGAGACAGCCCTGCCAGGCAATGGCCTCGCACCGACCGCGACAGCAACGGCGACGGTTGAGCCATCAGCCACCGCGACCAGTACATTGCCGCCAACGCCAACCAGCACGACTGGACCCCCGCCCAGCCCGACCAGCACCGCCGCTCCAACCAGTACGGCTACGCCGACCAGCACGGCTGCTCCAACCGCCCCACCGGCAGCGGGGACCAACTTCGCCCTGGCCTTCGCTGGGGATAACGACCAGGCCCAGCGCGGTCCCATCCCTGGCCTGGGCGGCACCCACACCGCTGAACTGTGGGTGCGCCCCGCCACCGCTAACCAGACCAGTATCGTCGCTGGCACCAGTAATGGCGATAATGGCTGGTCTATCGAACTGGAGAATGGCCGGGTCGTCTGGTGGGTCTTCGCCAACGGCCAGTGGCGGGTGGTCACCCACCCTACCACCCTGGCCGCCAATACCTGGTACCACGTTGCCGTCACCTATAACGCGGCCACCGGCACGGGGCGGATCTTCGTCAACGGCGTGGCCGGCACGGCCGGCACAGTGGGCGCGATGACCACGGGCACGACCTTCAGCCTGGGCGGCCTGAGCGGCTATCCCTTCTTCAACGGCCAGCTCGATGAGGTGCGGCTCTCCAACAGCGTGCGCTACACCGCCAACTTCACCCCGCCCACGGCTGCCTTCGTCGCCGATGCGAATACCATTGCTATCTTCAGCCTGGATGAAGGCAGCGGCCAGACCACGGCCGACCGGTCCGGCAATGGCTACGGGCTGACCCTTGGCACCGCCTCTGCTCCCGACGCCGCTGACCCCGCCTGGGCCGCCTCAACGGCGCCAATAAACTGACCAGACCCGCCAGGGCCAGATATAGCCCGGGGCGCCCGACCCTGGAGGGTCAGGCGCCCCGGCCCGACACCAGGGAACCACCTCAACCCGGTGACGGGGCATAGAGAAGCCGGGGTTCCCTGGTCTTTGCCCGAGAGGAGGGTTTGGGAGGGCTGTGCCCTCTCAAAAATTTCTACGCCGGTAGTGCGCGGCGAAGCCGCATGGGTGCCTGCAGTGACAACACGATGTATTTCGCTCACAGCACAACACTCATCCAGGAGATCTCGGGTCTGGTTGCTTACGCTAGCAGGACTGCTGCTCTGGCTTGTCTCCGGTGTAGACGGTAGCACCCCCGCCCGCGCGGTGGGACAAACGTCGCTCCAGTTCTTCGGCGCCGACGCCGAAGAACCCGGTCGGGTACGCATACCGCTGGGGCCACTCACCGACGGACGCATCAGCACCTCGGCGCCGGTGAACGTATCTGGCGACTTCACAATCGAGTTCTGGATGAAAGCTACCGCTGCTGACAACCCGGCGCCAGCATGTCCGAATGGCTGGTACTACGGCCACATCATCATTGACCGCGACGTAGACGGCCCGGGTGATTACGGCGACTATGGCATTGCGCTCTGCGACGGACGGCTTGCCGCTGGTGTGAGCGTGGGCGAGGATGACCGGCAACTGCTGAGCAGCGTGGTAGTGACCGATGGTCAGTGGCATCACATTGCCCTGACCCGCAGCGACGGCGGGCGGATCGCGCTTTTCGTTGACGGTGCGCTCACCGGCAGCACCGATGGACCAGCAGGGCCGGTTGATTATCGAGCTAACCGTGAGACCGCCCAACCCAACAGCGACCCTTACCTGGTGCTGGGAGCCGAGAAACACGGTTACCCCGGCTCGTACCACTACAGCGGCCTCCTTGATGATCTGCGCATCTCCAACGTGGCGCGCTACAGTGACACCTTCAGTCGCCCCGCGGGCCCGCATCCAGTCGATGCCCAGACCGTTGCGCTGTATCGGTTCGATGAAGGTGCTGGCACCTTCGTCGGTGACAGTTCAGGCGCTCCGGGGGGGCCATCGCACGGCATGCTTATCGTCGCCGGCAACCCGGCCGGACCGGTATGGTCAACCGACACGCCCTTCACCCCTACGACAGCGACACCCACTGCAACCGGCGCGGTCGCGACGGCGTCTGCGGAGAGCGGCGCGCCGGTGGAGACTGCCGCACCTATCGAGGCTACGCCCGCGCCACCGATCGTTACAGTCGTACCGCTTCAATCTGCGCCAATGCCTCCTACAGAGGATCCGAATCCTACGGTGTCGGCTACGCCAACAGAACGGCCGGCGCCAGTGGCAACTGTCGCGCCACCGGCTTCTGCAGCGGCTGATGCCCGCGGCAGAACCATGACCGAGGCGCCACCTCCGGCCAGCGGCATCACCATTCTGGTGCTCGCGTGGATATCTGCAGCGGTTATCATCGGCCTTGCAATCGCTGTGCGACTGCGCCAGCGCGCGCGGCGCCTGTAAGCCTGCGTGGCGCATCAGACGGTAGGGATATGGGAAGCCCGGGTTTCCCTAACGTGAACATAGCCCCCCGCGGGAGGGTTTGGGAGGGCGAAGCCCTCCCAAGAATAATTATTTTCATTCGGGCGTTGTGCGGCGCAGCCGCATGGATGACTAACGTGAACATAGCCCCCCGCGGGAGGGTTTGGGAGGGCGAAGCCCTCCCAGCAAACAACCCGCCAGCGGGGAGGGTTTGGGAGGGCTTCGCCCTCCCAAGAATAATTATTTTCATTCGGGCGTTGTGCGGCGCAGCCGCATGGATGACTGAGGTGAACATATGGGGAAACCGGGTCTTCCCACGCCCCTCCCGGTAGGGAGGCTTTGCCACCCCGTGGGCGGGGGTATGGGGAAACCCCGTTTCCCCGATGTTCAAATCAATCCAGAATCTACAATCCAAAGTGGTATGAGAAAGCCTATGCCTCAACTGCAATCGGTTCAACGTACCGCACTCACGATCATAGCCCTCCTTGCACTGCTCGCCTGGCACGTCGTAGAGCCTGAGACGGCCCCGGCATCGCAGGGCAGCTCCCTGCGCTTCTTCGGCGCCGGTTCAAGCGATCTCGACCGGGTAAAGATTCCCCTGGGGCCGATCAGCAATGGGCAAATTACCGCTTCGCGCCCCGTGAACGTTGGCGGTGATGTTACGATCGAGTTCTGGATGCGCGCGGCTGCTGCCGACAATACCGCCCCCGACTGCGCGGCCAGCGGCTGGTACTATGGCAACATCATCATTGACCGTGACGTTTTTGGCAACGGTGACTATGGCGACTACGGAATTGCCATCTGCAACCAGCGCATCGTTTTCGGCGTGAGCGTCGGGAACGATGACCGGCTGCTCGTCGGCACTACGATCGTCACGACCAACACCTGGCGCCATATCGCCGTGACACGTTCGAATGACGGCCAGATGCGCATCTTTGTTGATGGCGCCCTCGACGCGAGTCGAACCGGCCCGGCAGGGCGGATTGACTACAGGCTCAACCGCGCGACAGGCTGGCCCAACAGCGACCCATACCTGGTGTTTGCCGCCGAGAAGCACGACTTCGAGGGCAGCCGCTATTACACTGGTCTGCTCGACGATGTGCGCATCTCGAACAGTGTGCGCTACAATGCTTCGTTCACGCGCCCGAACGCGCCGCATCCGGCTGATGCCAGCACCGTGGCGCTCTACCGCTTCGATGAGGGCGCCGGCACAAGCATTGGCGACAGTTCGGGCGCACCGGGCGGCCCCAGCCCCGGCACCCTGAACCCACGTCCCGGCGGCCCTGCCCAGCACTGGTCCACCGATACACCCTTTACCGGTTCGCCACTGCCGGGACCGAGTCCGAGCCCTGGTCCAGATCCTTCGCCACCGCCGTCGCCGTCACCTTCGCCGTCGCCGTCACCGGCGCCGTCGCCATCACCTGCCCCACCCGCTGGTTGCGTGAATGGTCGAGTGAACGTCTCAGCGGAGGGCAGTGGCGGTTCTCTGGTTACTCCAATGCCGGAAGCTTCCAATCAGGGCGGGGAAATGGCAAACGCGAGGTTCAGGATCTACCTTCCACTCGTCACGTGCCCGACAGTCTGACCGTTAGAGGGACGGGCAGGGCCACGTCTCCCCGCGCCCTGCCAGGGAGAACCGGGTTCCTCACCCCGCTGGGGGAGGTTGAGAGGGAGGAACAGGAGCGGTATAGCGCGTGATGATGCGGCAAATTACTGACGCAGGTGCTAGCGCCATCACAACACCAGAAAACGCCTCTGATCCCCCTTTCAACCTGCAAGGAAGGTGGGAGGGGAGCGGAGGGTTGTGAACGGTAACTCGCCTACGAACCCTGCCTGATATGCTTTGTTCGGGAACAAGGGTTTTCAGGATGTCGTTGCCCTTCCAGTACTTTCCGTTGAAGCATTTGTCGGAAGCGCCTCGAAGCATCCTTGTCAGGATTATCAGCAGCATTCAAACTGGAAATCAGGTACACTATGCCACCTACTTTTTTTATTGCGCTGGACCCGATTCTCGAGCGGTTTCGGCCAGAAATAACCTACACCTGGCGTACCTTGCTTGTTGGTATGGGATACGCCTGGATCGAGAAGCCGTGGAACAGCGCCCCTGTGGACATAGCGTACACGACAGACCCGGCTCTGGCCCCGCCAGCCCGCCTGCTCATACGCGCAGAGCCTGAACGCTGGGCATGTCCTGTGAGAGAGGTTCTCGACGGTGTAGAAGTTAGCTCGGGATGGACGCGACCACGCTTCGCCGGCTTGAGCGAACATGGCCCGCTGATCACCGTACAACGCGGACAGGTGATCATCGAGCGTGACGTGGTCTTCGACGTCTTCTGGCTGCTGAGCGGGCAGGAGGAGTACCAGCGCCCGCGGGACCGGCACGGCTATCTCGACCTTAGCGGCACGGCAACGCTGGAGTTCGGTGTCCTGCGGCAGGCCCTGGCTTCGGCCATCGGGCAGTGTCTTGAAGCGCAGCTCGTCGAGCTGGGCCACGGGCCAGGCATGCCGCGCTGGCCGCACAGCGCACGCCTGGCGGCTGCTTGCGGCCATGATGTGGATTACCCCGAGATCCTTCGCTGGATTGAGCCGCTGCGCATTCTGGCGCGCCAGGGGTCAGGGGGCCTGCGCACTGCTGCCGCGGTGGCGTTGGGTAAGCACAGCCACTGGCACTTTCGCTCCTGGATGGACCTCGAAAGCCGTTTCGGCGCGCGCTCGGCCTTCTACTTCGTCGCACGCAAGGGTTCGCTGCTCGAGTACGCCACCGGTCTGCCCGATAGCTTCTACGATATCCGGGCGCCGCGCTTTCGCGCTCTGTTCCGCGAGCTGGCTGCCGAGGGCTGGGAAATCGGGCTGCACGCCAGTTACCTGGCCCACACCAGCGCCGAAAAGTTTGCCGCCGAGCGCGCACTGCTCGCCGAGGTGAGCGGCCAGCCGATCCAGGGCAACCGTCACCACTACTGGCGCCTCGACCTGCAGAACCCGGAAGATACACTGCTGCTCCACGAACGGGTTGGCTTTGCCTACGACGCCTCGTTGACCCACAACCGCTACCTGGGCTGGCGGCGCGGCTCAAGCTGGCCGTTTTACCCCTGGCATCAGGGGCAGCGCCGGCCCCTGGGCACCCTGCAACTCCCCACGGCCTGGATGGACGACCACCTGTTCGGTCAGCGCGCCGATAATCCGGGTGATCGCCGCGTCCTGCTCCAGAACCTCGTCGAGACCACCGCTCGCCAGGGTGGTCTGTTACTGGTGGATATACACGATTATGTCTATGATGAGGCGCTGTTCCCCGGCTGGGCGGCAGCGTATCGGGACGTGTGGGAGCAACTCTTCGCCCGTGGCGATGTCTGGTTTGCCACACCTGGCGCGATTGCGACCCACTGGGCAGATCGCCAGGCTGCGCTCGAGCGGGCCAGCATCGGGCTTGAACCGTTCGCCATACCGGTGATGCCTGGCACAGTGGCGCCAGAAGGTTGGTCATCAACACCGAGGCGAACGTAAGCGAAACCGGGTTTCCCCGCGTTCCTGCCCGACGGGAGGAGTTGGGGCGTTCCGCACCCCTTCCAGCCTCCCCCCGCTGGAGCGAGGAGCGCGGTTCCCTATGCTGCCAGCCGGCGCTGAACGATCCGTGGAGCGCCATAGCCAGCAGGTGCCGGAACACCGTCACAGCAATCGGCAATCCGAAATCTGCAAGCTGAAATGGTATGAGTGTTCGTACCCTGGTCTTTGCCCTGCTCTTCGTCCTCCCGCCGGCGCTGAAGCCTTGGGTGCTGCGGGTGTGCTGCGGCGCCCGCATCGGGCGCCACGTGCAGATCGGCTGGTTCGCCAGCGTGATGGGCCGCCACATCAGCCTGGGTGATCACTGCGCGATCCGGGCGCTGACCTTCATTCGCTGCGACGGCGACGTGATCATCGGCCCCTACGCTCTTGTCAGCAGCTTCACGCTGGTCTACGGGGCCAGGGGCCTGCGTCTGGGCGCCCATAGCTACGTGGGCCCCCAGTGCCTGATCAACACCGAAGAGGAGGTCCACATCGGCAATTGGAGTGCGCTGGGCGCCCGCTGTATGGTCTACACGCACGGCTCGTTTCTGCCCTACACCGAGGGTTACTGGGTGCGCTTCGGAAGGGTAACCGTGGGTGACTACGTCTGGTGTGCGGCCGGGGTCTTTTTCCAACCCGGCGCTGAGGTGGGCGACAACAGTTTTGTCAACTCGCGCGCAGTTGTGAGCGGCGCGCTCCCCCCCGGCAGCGTCGCCGACGGCAACCCTGCCCGGGTCATTAGCCCGATGGAGCGTATGCGTCGCACGCTGAACCCGCGCCAACGCGACGCGGCCATAGGGCAGATGCTGCGCCACTTCAGCGATCTGATCCTCAACGACGGTATGGGACTGGCCACGCGCGAGGAGCGGAACGCGCTCCGCTTTACCTATCGCCAGCAGGCCTACCGGATCGCCATAGCTCCGGCCCACGGGCCACTACCGGCTCCGGACGCCCCCGGCGAACGAACCATCTGGCTGGTCAATCGCTCGGACTGGCGTCCGCCAGCGCCGGGCCTGTGGCTGGATCTGGAGCGCAAGCGTATGATCGCAGGACGCGATCGCATCTACATCGAACTCATGTTGTTTCTCAAACGCTATTACGGTATTCAACTTGAGTATGAAGAAAGGTATTGATTGTATGCCTACCGTCCTGACTGTCCTGGGCACACGTCCGGAGATTATCAAGCTCTCGCCGGTGATTCCGCTGTTGGAGCAGCGTTTTGATCACGTGCTGGTACATTCGGGCCAGCACTATTCATACGAGGTAGACGCCATCTTCTTCGAGGAGCTGGGACTGCCAGCGCCGCAGCACACGCTGGGGGTTGGTTCGGCAAGCCACGGGGAACAGACCGCGCGCATTCTGGCGCGGCTGGAGCCGATTCTGCTCGAGCGGCGCCCCGATGTGGTACTGGTGCAGGGTGACACCAACACGACGATGGCAGGGGCGCTTTGTGCGTCCAAGCTAGGTATTCCGGTCGTCCATCTAGAGGCAGGCGGGCGTTCGTTCAACCGGGCTATGCCGGAGGAGCAGAATCGGATCATCGTTGACCACATCGCCGACCTGCTCCTGGCCGCCGATGAGATCGCCGCCGACAACCTGCGTCGTGAGGGATTGCCGGAGGAGCGGATCAGGATCATCGGCTCGACAGCGATTGACGCCGCCCAGCGCCACCAGGTACGCGCCGAGCAGGCGCCGATCCTCGAACAGCTCGAACTACAACCTCAAACCTATCTGGCGCTGACCATCCACCGGGCCGAGAACACCACCCCCGACGTCCTGCCCGGGATCGTGCGCGCCATCAACGCGCTGGCTGAAGAGCATGTCATCGTCTTCCCGGTGCATCCCCGCACCCGGGTGGCCCTGGATCACCAGGGGCTGACCCTCTCGCCGCGGGTTCGCATCTGCCGGCCCCTGGGCTACCTTGACACCCTGCGGCTTGTCGGTGCTGCCCGGGCCTTGCTGACCGATTCGGGTGGGCTGCAAGAAGAAGCGGCGGTACTGGGCACTCCGTTGCTGATTGTACGCAATGAAACCGAGTGGCGCTATCTGGTAGATGCCGGAGTAGCCGTGCTGATCGGGAACACCTTCGAAGCCATCACAACCGGCGCCCGATCCTGGCTCGCTCCGCAGGCCCTTGCGCGCCTGCGCGAGACGCCTGCTCCCGTACGCGCCGGGGCCGCGGAACGAGCCGTGGACGCCATCGCCGATCTCGTAGGTGGCCCATACCGGACCAGCGGCGTGTAACAGAACTGTCAGCCTCCGCGCGCGTTGGATTTAGCTAATCGTTAGAACCCTTCTGTATCGTAAATGTCCGTATGGGGCAACCAGAGCCACCAGCCGGTTGTGAAAGTGCCACCAGCGCAAGCGCTTCGACGATTGCCGATACGCTTGCCGCGCGCGCACCAGCTACCATTCACAATCGAACGTGGCAGCGGTCTTGACAACGGCCCGGGAGTTCGTTACCGATGCGCAATCAGCTCAATCTCTACCTCTCACGGCAGGCCACCTCGCTCCCGCGCTACGTGCTCGAGCAACTGATGCAGGCGACGCTGGCCTGGGTACCCGGATTGCCTGGCATCGGCCTGCGGGCTATGGTCTACCGGACGATGCTTCAGATGGACGGCGTCGCCGCAATCGAGGATGGCGTACGCATCCGCTACGCCGACAACGTGCGGCTGGGCCGGGGGGCCTACCTGGATCACGGGGTGTATCTACACGCCTGCCCTGGCGGGATCAGCATCGGCGCTGAGAGCCTGGTGATGAAGAACGCCATTCTGCACGTCTACAACTTTCGCAATCTGCCCCACAGCCACATCACCATCGGCGCGCGCTCGCTCATTGGAGAGAGCTGCATCCTGCGGGGTCAGGGCGGAATCACGATCGGCGATGACGTCTATCTGGGCACACTGGTACAACTTCTGGCCGTCAATCATGTGTTCAACGACCCCAGCCGGCCCATCAGCCACCAGGGGATCACCGCTCAGGGCATCAGCATCGCCGACGGCGCGTGGATCGGCAGTGGGGCGATTGTCCTCGATGGAGTAAAGATCGGTCGCAATGCCGTGATCGGGGCGGGCGCCGTCGTAACCAGAGACGTCCCTGACTACTGCGTCGCGGTGGGGAACCCTGCCCGGGTGGTGCGCGATCTGCGTCGAGATCCACTACCCGCGTCGCAGCCCGAGCTTGTCGTTTATTAACCGTTTCCCGGCCGTGCAGGCCGGGCATACAGAGGAGCGGCTCATATGCCCACGCTCTCCGTAGTGATACCTGCCTATAACGAAGAAGACGGCATTGCAGCGATTGTTGAGCGCGTTCTGGCGATCCGGCCCCACCTGGCGGCAGTCGGCGTCGACGATCTGGAGTGCATTGTGGTTGACGACGGCTCGACCGACCGCACCGCGGCCATCGTGCAGGGGTATGGCGACCAGGTGCGCCTGATCCGGCAGCAGAATCGCGGCTACGGTGGCGCCCTGAAAACCGGCTTCAGCGTGGCCCGCGGCGAACTGATCGGGTTCCTCGATGCCGACAGTACCTACCCGCCCGAGCGCTTCCCGGACATGTGTCGTCTGGCCCTCGACGGCGCCGAGATCGTTATCGGCAGCCGCATGGCGGGCGAGCACAGTGAGATGCCCCTGGTGCGCCGCATCGGTAACACGATCTTCGCCACCATGCTCTCGCTGGTCTCAGGCGTGCGCATCAGCGACAGCGCGAGTGGCCAGCGCGTGCTGCGCCGCTCGGTGTTGCCGATGATCTATCCGTTGCCCAATACGCTCGACTTCACCCCGGCGATGAGCACGCGGGCGCTGCACGAGGGGGTGAAGATCGTCGAAATGCCCATCCCCTACAAAGAACGCTCTGGCCGCAGTAAGCTCAGCGTGGTGCGTGACGGGCTGCGCTTTACCAAATCAATCGTCTGGACCGCGCTGACCTACAACCCGGTGCGGATCTTCGGCGGCATGGGGCTGGCACTGCTCCTGATGGCCCTGCTGATCGTCGGCGGCCACATTGCCCTGCACGTTGCCAACGGTCAGGCTGAATGGTCTTTCCCGATGCTCTTTGGCGCCCTGGTGCTGGCGGTAGCCGGAGTAACACTCTACACTACGGGCACAACGTTCAGCTATGTGGTGGCCCTCTTCCACCGCCGGCCCATCCGCCAGGGGCTCTTCGGGCGCCGGGGTAATGGCCGCCGCATCGAGAAGCACTACTGGTGGCTGGGGCTCCTGGCGATTGCAGGCGGCTTTATCACCTACATCGCCGCCGTCCTGTTTGACCTGACCAACCCGGCCCTGGCGGCCTCCTGGTTCGCGCCCGTGGTCAGTGCGCTGCTGGTGCTTACCGGTGTGCAACTGGTGAGCGCCTGGAGTCTGGCGCGCGTACTGGCCGAACTGAGCCGCCGCGAGGTGGAAGCCGAGGCCGACCTGAACTGGAGCTATACCCCTGCGCCAGCGTTGCGAAGCGAGGCGGCCCTCTGATGGACCTGCTGCGTGGTCTGCTCCGGTCGTTTGAGCAATGGAGCTATGTCAACTTCGGACAGTGGCACTACGTTCTCGGGTACAGTATTGTTCTGGTCAGTCACAACTGGCCAATTCTGCTCGCAGTGACGCTCAGCGTCTGGTTCGGATACCGGGCCTACGTACAACCGAGCCGCCTGAACGTGAGCTGGTTGCTAACCACTTTGCTGCTCGGTCTGCTCTACGAGTACGCCAAACACATCGCGGTCGAGCTGCACGCAGCAATAGACTTTCTCTTCGGGTTAGAGATCGCCCATTTGAACCGACCATTGCACATTCTGGTCGGGCCAGCAGCCGTAACCATCTTGCAACTCAGCTTCCTGGGGATGCTGGCCCAGTCAATCAGGCTCTCCCTGGCCGCGCGACGCGCCAGGAAGCGTGATAGCATAACCCACAGACCAATTCAGACTTGAGGTTTGCAGGATACACCAGACAACTATCGCGCCCGACGCGCGCAACAAGGAGAACTTGCAGATGAGCGAGCACGTGCACGACACTACTGCCACGCCTGGCGACAACGGCGCCGAGAAGCGCCTGGCCCCGGGCGACAAGACCAGCGGCATCAAACTGGTCGCCCCGGCCCGAGCCGACGAGCGGGCCGGCGAGATCCGCTTTGTGGAGATGCCGCGCGAGCGCCAGAAGCGCCTTGATGTGCTGGTGCTGAACCCACCCTCGCCCGACGGTGACCTGTTCCTGCGCGACATCGCCCGCGTCGGGCGGCGCACCCGCGACGGGATCATCTGGCCCCAGACGGCCCTGGCCCAGATCGGCGCCGTGGTTAAAGAGGCCGGCTACACTGTCGAGGTGGTTGACGCCATCGGCCTGATGATGGACTGGAAGTCGTTCGAGAAGTACATGTGGGAGAAAAAGCCGCGCTACATGATTATCCACGCCACGGCGCCCACGCTGACGAACGATATGCGCACCACTTTCATCGGCAAGGCTGTCGGCACCGTCACTATGGCGATCGGCACCCATGTCACGCCGATGAGCCGTGAGACGCTGGAGGCCTACCCGACGCTCGATATTGTCGTGCGTGGCGAGCCTGAATTGACCATCGTTGACGTGATCAAGACTATCGATCGGCAGGTGGAACTGGAGAAGGCAACCGAAACCGTCCCGGTCGGCAATCCCGACCTGACGGCCCCCTGGCGCAAACTGCCTTTCCCTGACGCTTCGTACCTGACCACGCGAGGGCGCTTCCTCGGCGTCTACCCACAGGTCATTGCCCGCGCCCTGCGCGAGACCCTCGGCATCGCCTACCGCGACGAGCACGGCGAGGTTCGCATCAACCCTGACCGGCCCTTCATCGAGAACCTCGACAGCCTGCCCATCCCCCTGCACGATCAACTGCCCTGGCGCAAGTACAAGGTGCCGATCGTCGGCGGCCCCTACACCTTCGTGCTCACCAGCCGCGGCTGCCCGGCCGGTTGCCGCTACTGCATCAAGCACGTCACCTACCAATCGAGTGTGCGCCACCGCAGCCCCGACCACGTGCTCCAGGAGATGATCATGCTCAAGGAGATGGGCATGCATCATATCCACTTCGAGGCCGACCTGTTCACGGTCAAGAAGGAGTTTGTCTACGACCTGTGCAATACGATCATCAAAGACGGCATCCAGCTGCGCTGGAGCTGCAACAGCCGGGTCGACTTCGTTGACGAGGCCGAGCTGCAGCTGATGCGCAAGGCAGGCTGCTTCATGATCGCCTGGGGCCTGGAGAGTGGCAGCGAGACGGTGCTCAAGCGCGCGCGCAAGGGCACCACCGTCAAGCGGATCGAGGAGACGATTGCCGCCAGCCACCGCGCCGGGATCATGAACTGGGGCTACTTCATCATCGGTCTGCCTGGTGAGACGGTCGAGACCATCCAGCAGACCATCGCGCTCTCCAAGCGCATCCCGGTGGACATCGCGCTGTTCCACATCGCTACACCCTATCCGGGCACGCCCTTCTACTACGAGGCGGTTGAGAACGGCTGGATCCAGATGAACCAGTGGGAGGATTACGATATGTACTCCCACACGGTGCTGAACTATCCGCACCTCTCCTCGAAAGACCTGGAGTACTGGGCCAAGCGCGCCGCCCGTGAGTGGTCGCTGCGGCCCGGGCCGATCAAGACCTTCCTCAAGGGCGCGACCAATCCCGACACGCTCGGCCAGCTCTGGACCATCGGCGTCAACCATCTCAAGTGGATGGGCGGCAGCCTGCAGGGCAAGGGAATGCAGCGCCTGGCCGGTTCGGGTGACTGAGGGCCGTCCTTCTCCTATACGTCGTCGAACGCGAGGGGAGGTGCCGGCCTCCCCTCACGTTCGACGGGGGCACCTGGCGATGTCAGAACAACTCTCGGTCGGGCACGGGCCTCTTGCACATCAATCAGCCGCCGCGCGGCGAAGCTGGGAACGGACCATCGCTCTGGCCCTCGCTCTCCTGGCTGCCCTCCTCGGGCTACTCAACCTGCCCTACGCGCCGCCTACCTGGTTCGACGAAGGTTCGCACCTGCACGTGCCCGAGACGCTGGTGCGCTACGGGGTGTACGCCGACATTAGCAGTGAGGGCTTTCGCTACTTCGGGCCGACGATCGGCGTCGGGCCGACGGTGATGCTGCCCGTGGCCGCTGCATTCAAGCTCGGCGGGGTTGGCCTGACCCAGGCGCGCCTGGTGATTGTGGCCTATATGGCCCTCGCCCTCGTTGCCCTGTACATCCTGGCGCGCCGACTCTACGGTTGGCCAGTGGCCGCGCTGGCTTTGCTCCTGGCACTGGCCTCACGCACCCTGCGCTTCGACGGGCTGGTGGAGTACGGCCGTCAGGTCCTGGGCGAGGTGCCGGGCATAGGTTTCCTTCTGCTTGGTCTGCTCGCGTACAGCGCCGCCATCCTTGTGCCGGCGAGGGCGCGAGGCTTCAGCCTGCTCGCCGGGCTGGCCTTCGGGCTGGCTCTGGTTACCAAGAACCAGTTTGTGCTGATCGTCGTGCCCTCGCTGGCGCTGCTGGCCCTGCTCGACCTGGTTTACTACCGGGCAAGTACCTGGTGGGTACGCCTGGCCCCGCCGGCTATCGCCGTGACGTGCTTCGGGATCTGGACCGTGGTCATGCTCACCTTTTTTGGTCCCGACGGTTTTGCGGCGAACCTGGCGAAGACGCGCCAGGCCGCGGGCGGCGCGATCTTTGTATTTGACCCGCAGGCGAGTCTACGCGCCGCGCGTTACCTGATCCAGGTCTATGGCGGCTTGCTGATCCCCGGTCTGGTCTACGGCCTGTGGCGCGCTCGCACGCGCAGCCCGTGGGCGCTGGCGCACCTGGCGCCGACTCTGATGGCCGTGCTCTGGCTCGCCTGGTTTCTAATCTCGCTGGGCTGGCCGCGCTACGCCTTCCCCGCCGTTGTCCTCGGGGCCCTACCGGCAGCCCTGCTGGCCCACGATCTCTTCCAGGCCCTGCGGAACCGTCGGCGCGCGGTCCTGGTATGGCTCGGCGCAGCCTATCTGGCGCTGGTCGTTCTGGCGCCGCTCGCGCTGACGGCCCGGGTCGTACTCAGCCCACGCTACGCCGCCCACGAGATGGCAGCGTATCTCGACCGCAACGTACCCACCAGCGCGATCATCGAGACCTGGGAGCCGGAGATGGGTGTGCTCACCGACCATAACTATCACTACGTGCCGACAGAACTGCTCGATCCGGCTGTGCGCCACGTATGGCTTGGCGGCGCGCCGGTAGAGTACGACGGGCTGGAAGCCCGTCCGCCCTATGTGCTGCTCGGCCCGTTCAGCGGTTACACCAGGATCTACCCGCCCGACGTACTGGCGCGAGACTACCAGGTCCTCTACACTGCCGAGCCTTACACGCTGCTGCAACGCAGCGCGCCGTAAAATGGAGGCAGGAGCAATGCGGCGCTCACTTCTCATCTTCATCCTGCTCTTCACCTGTTACGCCTACGTGCTGCCTCGCTGGTCGGATTGGAACCAGAACTCGCGGCTGAACCTGGTGCTGGCTCTGGTTGACGACGGCACGGTGAGCATCGACCGCTATGTTGCCAATACCGGCGATTACGCCATCTACCAGGGGCGCGCCTACACCGACAAACCACCGGGGCTTTCGTTCCTGGCGCTTCCTGTGTATATGGCCCTCAGCCCCGCGTTGAGTATCCCGCCGGTACGCGAGCGTCTGGAAGCGATCGGCAGCGGGGCAGCCTTTCAGTCCACTCTGCGCGAGGATGGTAGCGGCCTGCAGGCCGACAAAGTTCGCTTCGCCCTGGTTCAGTATGCGTTGACCCTGGTGGTCGTCGCCACCACCGCGGCGGCCCTGGGGGTGGTATTCTACCTGGCCCTGGTGCGCCTGGGCATAGCTCCATCTCTGGCAGCTCTGGGCGCCCTGGCCTACGGCCTGGGTACCAGCGCCGCGCCTTACGCAGGCAACTTCTACAGCCACCAGGTAGCCGCCGCGCTCCTGTTTGGAGCTTTCTTCGCAGCCTGGCCCCGCAACGATGAGGAGGGCCGGCCCGCCTATGTTCGCGGCTTGCTCTGCGGGCTGCTGCTGGGCTGGGCCGTTATCAGCGAGTATCCGGTTGCGCTGCCTGCCGCGTTGATCGGCCTCTACGCCCTGGCGCGGCGCGGCTGGCGCTGGGTTGGCCCACTGGCGATTGGGGGCGTCATACCAGTGGCGCTTCTAATCACCTATGACCTGGTGGCCTTTGGCACGCCACTGCCAATCGGCTACGCCCACTCGGCCCTCTGGCAGGAGCAGCACCATACCGGTTTTATGAGCATCACCACCCCCCGGGCCGAGGCCCTCTGGGGCCTGACCTTTGGCGTCTTCCGCGGGCTCTTCGTTCGCGCACCGTGGCTACTGCTTGCGCTGCCGGCAGCGATCGTCTGGTGGCGTGGAGGCACGCGCCGCGCCGAGTGGTGGCTCCTGCTTCTGGCGCCCCTCGCCCTGATCCTGTTCTACGGCTCATCGGTGATGTGGTGGGGCGGCTTTGCTGCCGGCCCGCGCTACATCGTGCCGATTATCCCCTTCCTGGCCCTGAGCGCTACCTGGCTTGCCGCCCGACTCTGGACGCGACCGGAGGGTCGCGCAGCAGTGGTTACGCTGGTTATCGCCTCGGTTGCTCTGGTCTGGATCGAAAGCGTCGCGGGACAACTCTTTCCCAGCGACGCCATTCGTAACACCTGGACCGGGTATGTGCTGCCGGCCTGGGCCACGGGGGACATTGCCCGCAATCTAGGGATGGCCCTCGGGCTTGCCGGACCGCTGAGCCTGGCCCCGCTGCTGCTGACAGCCCTCGTACTGGCAGCTCTGATAGTGATCCCACCGAGAAACCATCAATCGCAGCCTGCGGCAACGGTCGGCGTCAGGGCCGCCCTGCAAAACGAGGAATGAACCAGATCTGGATGCGGCGTTTCGAATCGAGCTGGCCCTGAGGTGAAAATACGGGGAAACCGGGTTTCCCCATACCCCTGCCTGTGGGGCACCAGCCGCTCCCACCAGCGGTTGGGAATGGGGAAACCGGGTTTCCCCACACCCCTCCCTGGTGGGAGGGTTTGGGAGGGCTGCGCCCTCCCAAGATATAGTTATTTTCATCGCGGCGTTGTGCGCCCCGCGCATGGGGCCTGATGTAAAAATGGGGAAACCTGGTTTCCCCACACCCCGCCCTGACGCGAGGGTTTGGGTGTAGAGACACAGCGGCGCTGCGTCTCTCCAGGTTACACGTTTCATTCTGGTGTTGTGGGGCGCAGCCGCATGACCGGCTGCCACGACGAAACCGACGCTATAAACGTGAGACCGCTATGCGCATTCTTGTGCTAACCCTGGTAGCGCCATACCCGCCCGACAGTGGCCCCAAGGTGAAGACCTACAACCTGCTCCAGTACCTCGGACGGCACCACGAGGTTACGCTTGTTTCGCTGGTACGTTCTGAGCAGGAGCGAGCCCATGCCGAGAGCCTGCGCGGTCTGTGCAAGGCCGTCTACACGGTACCTTTCCAGCGCTCGCGCCTGCGCGATGTACAGCACCTTTTGAGGAGCGCGGTCACGGGTGAGTCGTTCATTATGCGTCGTGACGCCTCGCCCGAACTGGAGGCCCTTCTGCGCGACCTGGTGCGCCGGGAGACCTTCGACATCATTCACGCCGATCAACTGAACATGGCCCGCTTTGCGGTCAATCTGCCGGGAGCGCGGGTGCTGGACGAGCACAACGCGGTCTGGACGATTGTCGCCCGCATGGCCCGTCACGGCGGGCCGTTGCCGAAGCGGCTCTTTCTCGAGCTTGAGGCGCGGCGGCTACGCCGCTACGAGGCATCTATCTGCGCCCGTTTCGACGCGCTGCTGGCTGTCAGCGAACCGGATCTGCGTTTCCTCGAACTGGCCGCTGCCGAGGCCGGAACCAGTTTGCCGCCGACGGCGGTGGTTCCCATCGCCGTGGATGCGCGTGGCGAAGCGCCGGTACAGCGGATCGCGGCGCCGCGGACCATTCTCAGTATGGCCACCATGTTCTGGCCGCCAAACGTTGACGGCGTGCTGTGGTTCGCCCACGAAGTGTATCCGCTGGTCAAACGGGATGTGCCGGACGTAAACTTCGCCGTAGTCGGGGCGCGACCGCCGGCAGCGGTGCGCCGGCTAAGCGAGGACGACCCGAGCATCGCCGTGACTGGCTACGTCGAGGATCCACGACCATACCTGGAGCAGACCGCTGCCCTGATCGTGCCGGTACGGGCCGGGGGCGGCATGCGGGTCAAGATCCTCGAAGCCCTGGCCCGCGGTCTCCCGATTGTCTCAACCACCATCGGCTACGAGGGGATTGACCTTACGCCGGGCGAACACCTGCTGGTGGGCGACACTCCCAACGACTTCGCTGCGGCCCTGGTGCGCATTCTGCGCGACCCGAGCCTGGGGCAGCGTCTGGCGGCTGCCGGGCGCCGGGTAGCCGAGGAGCGCTATGACTGGCGCGTGGTCAACCCGCGCGTGGAAGAGGCTTACGCCGCGGCTCTGGCCCGCGCAGAGGCGCGCGGCCCTGCGGCATCCCCGGTGAACCTATGAGCCTGTTATCCGCCCCACCTGATCGGGTGAGTAGCGACGGAGTGGATGCGCGACGGTTGCGGATTCTCTTCGTCGCGCCCTATGCGCCCTCGCCGATCCGCGTGCGACCGTTCCAATTCTTGCGCCAGCTTGTAGCGCGTGGTCACGCGGTTACGCTGGTTTGCCCCATCAGCGGCCCCGACGACCGCCGGGCGCTCGAGACCCTCCACAGTCTCTGCCCGACCGTGGCGATACCGCACGGGCGCCGGGCCATTCTGGAGGCGTATCTGCGCGCCGTTCCCGGCCCACTACCGCTCCAAGCGGCCCACTGCCTGAGCCCGGCGCTGGTTCAGGCGGTACGAAAGGCAATGGCCAGTGGCGGATTTGACGTGGTACACATCGAACATCTGCGCGGCGCCGAGGTAGCGCGGGTCGCTGCGGCAGGGCTCGCCAACGCTCCGCCCCTGGTACTGGATGCGGTAGACAGCATCAGCCTGCTTTTTGAGCGGACGCTGCGGCACAACCCCGCTCCGGGCACACGTGCCATGGCGCTGCTCGACCTGGCCCGCACACGGCGCTACGAGGCGAACTACGGGCAAGCCTTTGCCCAGGTGGTAATTACCTCGCCAGAAGACCGCTGGGCGCTCGAAACGCTACGCAGGCAGTTCAATCAGCCCTCCGGCGTGCCGATTCGGGTTGTGCCAAACGGGGTTGATTGCGAGTACTTCCAGCCACCACAGACAGAGCGCGAGCCGGCCACCATCCTCTTCAGCGGCAAAATGAGCTACCACGCCAACGAGGCTGCTGCGCTCCACCTAGTACGCGAGATCATGCCCCTGGTCTGGCAGCAGCGCCCTGACGCGCGGGTGGTCATCGCCGGCGCGAACCCCGGGCCACGTCTGCGCGCTCTGGAGCGTGATCGGCGCATCGAGATAACCGGCTACGTGCCAGAGTTACGCGCCTATCTGCAACGCGCCACTCTTGCCGTCGCGCCGCTCACCTACGGCGTCGGCATTCAGAACAAGGTGCTGGAAGCCCTGGCATGCGCCACCCCCGTGGTCGCCGCGCGTCAGGCCACAGTTGCGCTCCAGGCGCGGGTGGGGGTTGAACTGCTGGCTGTGGAAAGTGTCACCGCTTTCGCTGACGCGATTGTTACGCTGCTCAAGGATGCGACCATGCGCACGCGGCTGGGCCAGACCGGGCGCGCCTACATTGAGCGCCACCACACCTGGCACGCCAGCGCTGCAACCCTGGAACTGGCTTACCACGCCGCACTGCAAACCACCCTTCCGTCGCTCGGGAAAGGCAATTCCTGAGGTGAAAATACGGGGAAACCGGGTTTCCCCATCCCCCTGCCTGTGGGGGTGCCAGCCGCTCCCAATAGCGGTTGGGGGATGGGGAAAGCGGGTTTCCCCATCCCCCTGCCTGTGGGGGCGGCAGCCGATCCCAATAGCGGTTGGGAAAAGGGGAAACCGGGTTTCCCCTTTCCCCTCCCTGTGAGGGTTTGGGAGGGCTGCGCTACCCCAGGAAAAATCTATTTTCCTCTCGTGATTGTGCGACACAGCCGCTGATACCAGGGAAACCTGGTGGCCCCGCGTTCCCCCCTCGAGCCAGGCCCTGATTCTAAACGAAGTGTCAGACGCTGGATTGGAGGGATTTAGTTAATCGTTAGAAGCTTCCGGCATACTAAGAGCCGTAACGGGCGGAACCACCCTCGCGCGTTGGAGAGGCGTCGGCGGATACCAGGGTCAAGCCAGGAGAAACCAACCAATGCAGACATTTGACCTATCCATTGTCATTCCCTGCTACAACGAGGCAGAAGGCATTCCCGCGATGCGCGATCGGATCGGGCAAGTGCTCCCCGTATTGCGCCAGCGCGGGAGCGTTGAACTCATTCTGGTTGATGATGGCAGCCGCGACAACACCGGCGAACTGCTTGCCGACGCCTTTCGTGACGTGCCCGAGGCGCGGATTGTCAGCCACGAGCGCAACCGTGGCCTCGGGGCCGCCCTGCGCACCGGCTTCGCGCACAGTCGGGGCGCCGTCATTGTCACCTGTGATAGTGATGGGACATACCCCTTCGGCGAGATCCCGGCGCTGCTCGACCGGCTCACGCCTGATGTAGACATTGTCACTGCCTCACCATACCATCCCGCCGGCGGGATCGAGAACGTGCCGGCGTATCGGGTCGTCATCAGCAAGAGCGCATCGCTCTGTTACCGTCTCCTGATTGACTGGAACATCCACACCTACACCGCGCTTTTCCGAGCCTGCCGCCGCGAGGTGATTGAACGGATCGTCACCCACGCCGATGGTTTCCTGATGGTCACCGAACTGCTGGTCGAAGCCCGGCTGGCCGGTTACCGCATCGCAGAGTACCCAACCACCCTGCGCGTGCGCCGCTATGGGCAATCCAAGGCGAAAGTGCTGCGGATTACCCGCACCCACCTGCGCTACATGGCCGGCCTGATCGGGCGACGCCCTGCCAGTCAACACAGTTGGAACACGGCGCAGAGCATTCGCCGCGCCCCCAGTGAATAACCGCCCGTCAGAGGCCTGCAGGAGAGCCAGGAAATGCAGCATATCGATGAAGTAACCGCCCCCGTGCGCGTCTCAGCCTCAGGCAAGGCAACGCCACGACGAATCAGAGAGCTGTTAATGAGCACCTGGATGCTGATCCTGATCGCGACCGTTATGGGAATTGTCGGCCAGACGATGTTGAAACACGGGATGAACCAGATGGGTCCGCTGGGCCTGAGCGCGGAAACGGTACCGGGGATCATCTGGCAGATCGTGCGCTCACCATACGTCATTGGCGGCTTGCTCATCTACGGGTTTGGCACGTTCTTCTGGTTGGTGACGCTTTCACGGATCGATCTGAGCGTTGCCTATCCATTCGTGAGTTTGAACCACGTGCTCCTCTTCTTGATCGGCTGGCTCATTCTGCGTGAGAGTGTCAATCCCCTGCGAGCGGCCGGGGTCGCCGTTATCTGCATCGGCATGATCCTGGTGGCCAGATCGTAGCAGTCTCGCGTCGAAGGCCTGTTGCACGCGAACATATTCTTCGGCCCTGATGTGTTGCCAATCTACGATCAGCCGCGTCGCCCTGGAGCTAAGGCCATGCGGCCTGGCCCCTGGTAGAGAGTCCTTACACCTATGATTACTCCACTCAGTCGTTATCTCGACCTGGTGTCGCAGAGCCTGCAACAACTGCCGCACGAACCGCTGGAGGCAATTGCCGATGCACTCTGGCACACCTACGAACGCGATGGCACGATTATTGTCTGCGGCAACGGTGGCAGCGCCGCAACAGCCTCTCACTTCGCCTGTGATCTGGCCAAATGGACGATCAAGCCCGGCGCGCGACGCGTGCGAGCGCTGGCCCTGACCGACAACGTCCCGATGATGACCGCCTTTTCCAACGATCAGGGCTATGCCGACATCTTCGTCGAGCAGTTGATGACCCACTACCGGCCCGGCGATCTGTTGTTCGCAATCTCGGGAAGCGGCAACTCGCCGAACGTGCTGGAGGCGGTCAGTTGGGCCAATGCCCAGGGGGCGATCACGGTCGGACTGACCGGCTTCGACGGCGGCAAGTTGGCACGGCTCGCCCGGATCAGCCTGCACAGCGCGACCTATCACATGCCAGCGGTGGAAGATGTGCACAGCGCCATCTGCCACTCACTGGCGGTGACGATGGGCCTGCGTATCGAGGAGAGCCTCCTGGAGGTGAACGAGGTAAAGCCTGAATCGCACTACGCCCCGGTTGCACGCACCCCGGGAGGAGGCCGGCTATGATCTCCGTCGCTCGCCCCCAGATCGGCCCCGAGGAAGAGGAGGCCGTGCTCGCCGTGCTGCGTTCGGGCATGCTGGCCCAGGGCCCCGAAGTAGCGCGGCTCGAAGCAGCCTTCGCTGCGGTGTGCGGTGCGACCCATGCCGTCGCCGTGAGCAACGGCACAGCGGCGCTCTTTCTAGCGCTGCGCGCCCACGACATTGGACCCGGGGACGAGGTGATCACCACGCCGTTCAGCTTCATCGCCACCGGCAACAGTATCCTGATGGCCGGCGCCCGTCCGGTATTTGTAGATATTGATGAACAAACGTTCAATCTCGATCCGGATCAGGTCGAGGCGGCCATCACCCCCGCGACGCGGGCGATTATGCCCGTCCATCTTTATGGCCAACCGGCTGCAATGGACGCGCTCTGCGCAATTGCCGAGCGCCACGGGCTGGTGATCATCGAGGATGCCGCACAGGCCATCGGGGCGCACGACCAGGGGCGCCCGGTGGGTAGCTTCGGTACCGGCTGTTTTTCACTCTACGCCACCAAGAACATTATGTCGGGTGAAGGTGGCATGATCACCACCAACGATCCGCAGATCGCCGACCGGCTCCGGCTCTTGCGGAGCCACGGCAGCCGGGTGCGGTACTACCACGACTTCCTGGGTTATAACTTTCGGATGACCGATCTCCAGGCAGCAATCGGCAACGCCCAACTCGCCAAGCTCGAGCGCTTCACCGAGCGCCGGATTGCCAATGCCGCCTACTTCGACCGGACGATCGCGCATCCCCAGGTGCTCAAGCCGCTCGCGCGCCCCGGTGTGCGCCACGTCTACCACCAGTACACTGTGCGCATCCTGGGCGATCGTGACGAAGCGATGCGCCAGCTACGCGCCGCGGGTGTGGACACGGCGGTGTTCTACCCCCTGCCCATCCCGCACCAGCCCATGTATCGCGCGCTGGGCTACAACCAGTCGCTGCCGGTTGCCGAACGGCTGAGTGGCCAGGTGCTATCGCTGCCGGTCCATCCGGGCCTGACTGACGAGGATCTGGCCTGCATCAGCGGTGCGCTCAATGCGCTGTCACTTGAAACCACTGAGGTGCTGAGTAGCTCAGGGTGAACCAGGGGCAACCCGGTCCCCGCGCGCCTTTGAATGAATGGAGAGTTTGGGAGGGCTACGCCCTCCCAGGACAACACTCGCTGATACCGGTGCTGTGCGGCGAAGCTGTATGGGCAACGATTGAGAACTAAAGGCAGGAAAGAATGATTGACATCATTGGCGGTGGCATTCTGGGGCTCACTCTGGCCCATGAATTGTTGAAATGGGGCAAGTCTGTCAGGGTCTGGGAACGGGCCTCTACCCTGGGTGGCCTGATGGGGCGCACCACCTTTGACGAACTGGGTGGTATGAGTTGCGATCGCTACTACCACGCTATTCTGAGCAGCGATCAGACCCTGATGAGCCTGATGAACGAGCTGGGCCTGCGAAACCGACTACGCATGGTTTCAACCAGAATGGGCTTCTACCATGATGGGCGCTGCTATCCTATGACCACGCCTCTGGAATTTCTGCGCTTTTCGCCGCTCAACATGATCGACCGGATGCGGCTGGCGTACACCATCCTGGCCTGTCGCCAGATCAAAGACTGGCGCGCCCTGGAGCAGATACCGGTAGCCGAGTGGCTGCGGGGACTGAGTGGTGAGAAAACGACCCGCCACATTTGGGAGCCGCTGTTACGGGCCAAGTTCGATGGGGACTTCTCCCAGGTGCCCGCCACCTACATCTGGTCACGGCTGGTACGCACCACCGATACGCGCACCAGAGGTGGAAGCCAGGAATTGATGTGCTATCTGCCCAACGGCTACCAGGAACTGATCGATGCACTGGCGGCAGCGGTGCGCGCCCGAGGGGGGACGATTACCACTGGCACTGCCGTTGACCAGGTACAGGTGGCTAATGAGCGGGTTGTGGGGCTGAGTATCAATGGCGCCGAGCAAAGCACCGACAACGTGATCATTACTGCCCAGACGCCCATCGCCCGCCGGCTGCTCCCGCCCGAAGCTGCGGCCGTTAGTGAACGCTGGAGCCGCCTGGAAGGCTTCCTGGGCATTGTCTGCGTGCTGCTCGTGCTGCGTCGGAGCCTGACGCCGTACTACACCCTGAACATTACTGACGAGCGGATCCCCTTTACCGGAGTGATTGAAACGACAAATCTGATCGATCCGGCCTGCGTGGGCGGGTATCACCTGGTCTACCTTCCCAAGTATGTGGCGCCGGGCAGCCGCTTTGCCACAATGGCCGATGACGAGCTCCGCGCCACCTTCCTGGGCTACCTGCGCCAGATGTTTCCCGACCTGCGCGATGAGGAGATCGCGGCGGTGCGCATCGGCCGTGAGCGGTATGTCGAACCGTTACATCCCGTCGGGATGACCGACCTCATCCCGCCGCTGCGCAGCGAGGTGAGTGGGCTGTACCTGGCCAACACCAGCCAGATCTACCCACAGTTAACGAATGGCGAGTCAGTGTGCGCATTTGCCCGCCGGACCGCAGGCGAGGTGATCGCCGACATCGCCGGGCGCACGACACCTGCCTCGCCTACCCTTGTCGGCGCCTGAGACAGTTAGTGTATGGTGGGGACGGCTATGAACAACCAGTTGCTTGACATTTTAACCGGACAGCTCTTCCCAGCCAGAGAAGCTCGGCGCAACGAATGGCGATGGTTGCTCCTGGGAGTCGGGCTGGGTGACGCCCTGTGTGTAGCCGGGGGGTTCGTCCTGGCCTACGTGCTTCGCTTCTTTACCGATTGGGGAATCTTCTACTCCGGGGATGCGCGTACCGATTTCTACGCGACACTGATTGCCTTGCTCGTGCCGTCGTGGATTGCGCTCTTCGTCCTCTACGGTCTGTACAATCCTCAAATCATCTTTGGCGGCACGTCCGAATACGCGCGCATTTTCAACGCCTGCACTGTTGGCCTGCTGGTGATTATTGTACTCACCTTCCTCCAGCCGGATTTCGTGATTGCACGGGGCTGGCTGCTGCTCGCCTGGGCATCCGTCTCGGCGCTGGCGATCGGCTGGCGCTTCGTTGCCCGGCGCCTGGTTTACTCACTGCGCGAACGCGGCTACCTGATCCAGCGTTCGGTGGTTCTGGGGGCCAACGCTGAAGGGCGCGCCGTTGCCGAGCAACTCAACGCCTCAATTAGAGCCGGCGTGCACGTGATCGGCTTCGTTGATGATCACCTGGCGCCGGGCACGGAGGTCTTGCCAGGTGTGCCAGTACTGGGGCCAGTCACGGCTTTTGAGGCTATCGTTACGCACACGGATGTAGATAGCGCGATCATTGCCGACACCGAGATGGTACGGGAGCGGTTGCCCGCCGTGTACGGCGCGATGGAGACCTTGCGCCGCCTCGATGTGACGCTTGCACCGGGGATCTTTGAACTGCTGACCGTCGGAGTGCAGGTGCGGGAGCGAGGTTCGGTGCCTCTGCTCGGGCTCAACAGGACGCGTATTACTGGTCTGCACGCAGTTTGGAAGGAAATCATCGATCGGGGGGGCGCCCTGGCGGCCCTGATACTCCTTAGCCCCCTGCTGGCACTCGTCGCCCTGCTCGTGCGCCTCGACAGCCCGGGGCCGATCATCTACCGCCGTCGGGTCGTGGGCGTGGGCAACAAGACCTTCGACGCCTTTAAGTTCCGCACGATGCAAGTAGACGGCGACAAGTTACTGACACCCGAACAGCGGAAGGAACTGAGCGAGACCGGCAAGCTGCAACACGATCCTCGGATTACCCGTATCGGACGCTTCCTGCGGCGCACGAGCATCGACGAGCTGCCCCAACTGGTCAATGTGCTGCTTGGCCAGATGAGCCTGGTCGGCCCACGAATGATCACCACTGACGAGCTGCGGCACTTCGGACGCTGGCGCCACAATCTGGTAACCGTGCGACCCGGTCTGACCGGGTTGTGGCAGATCAGCGGGCGTAGCAACCTCGGCTACGAAGAGCGGGTGCGCCTGGATATGCACTACATTCGCAACTACTCGATCTGGCTCGATCTCTACATTATCTATCGCACCATTGCCGTGGTCATATCGGGTCACGGAGCGTACTGAAGCCGCAGGGCTCGCACAACGTCCACGTTGACGGTTTGTGAACCCATCATCTTGTGTCTGGAGGTTGTTATGCACGCGCCACTTCGCGCCGGCGTTATCGGGGTTGGCAGCATGGGACGTAACCACGCCCGCGTCTATGCCAGCATGGAAGGGGTCGAACTCGCTGCTGTCAGCGATACCGATCCGACCACCGCAACGCATGTGGGTGCCATGTACCGCTGCCGGGCCTACACGAACTATCGGGAAATGCTGGAGGAGGAGCACCTCGATCTGGTCTCAATCGTTGTACCGACCAAACACCACTTTGAGGTTGCGCGAGAAGTCATCGATCACGGTGTATCCCTACTGATCGAAAAACCAATCGCTGCGACGGTGATGGACGGACAAGCGCTGGTGGAAGCGGCCCGGCGCAAGGGCGTGTTGCTCACAGTCGGGCACATCGAGCGCTTTAACCCGGCAATCATTGCACTCAAGCAGCAACTGGACAACCATGAACTCGGCCAGATCTTTCAGATTTCTGCGCGGCGGGTTGGTCCCTTCCCGGCGCGGATTATGGATGTCGGTGTTGCCATCGACCTGGCCACGCATGAGATGGACATTCTCAACTACCTCCTCGGGTCGAAGATCAGCCGTATGCACGTCGAATTGCACCGCCACCTGCATCGCTCACACGAAGACCTGTTATCGGCCGTGCTGCGCTTCGAAAATGGCGTTGTTGGCATCCTCGACATCAACTGGCTCACGCCGACGAAGATCCGCGAACTCAGCATCATCGGCGAGCGCGGCATGTTCGTCGCCAACTATCTTACCCAGGATCTGACCTTCTACGAGAACGACGAATGTGTAGGCAAGCACTGGCCAGCGCTGGCAACGATGGGGGTAAGTGAAGGCCGCATGATCCGCCAGAAGGTGCAGCGGCGTGAACCGCTCTTCGAAGAGCTGCGCGCCTTTAGCGAAGCGGTACGTCACGGCCGTCCGCCCGTCGTCAGTGGCGAGGACGGCATCGCGGCGCTGGCTATGGCGCACGAGATCGTCCGATCCGGTCTCGTTTCCCAGAATGAAACTAACCTCATTGAACTGACGGTCGGGGCTGCCGCCTGAGAGCGAGGGTTGGAAACGACACAAACACAAAGGTTCCGGGAGGGCTTCGCCCTCCCGGAACCTTTGTGTTTAGGAGCCTGCCGGATGGACGAGTTGCAGCCTGGCAGGGCCGACGCCCCTTACGGTCGGAAAGTGTAGCCCAGATCGCGGACGCGCACGATATGGGCAGGTTTGAGCGGATCCGCTTCGATTTTGCGGCGCAGCCGCCCGATATAGACCGGCACCAGATTACTATCGGTCGTATCTTCCAGTCCCCAGACCTTCTGCAACAACTGCCGGGTGCTAAGCACGCAACTGGCGTTTTGCACCAGGTAGTAGAGCAACTGGAACTCACGCTCGGTCAGGGTTTGCTCGTTGCGGCCATTGATAACTACCCGCCGACGGATCGGATCGAGGTTCAGCGGGCCAACTGTAATAGGATGATAGGCTACGTGAACACGCAGATCGTCATCGCCGTAGCGGCGCATAATCGCCTCGATGCGCGC
>CAKZKA010000063.1 GCA_937120965.1 uncultured Chloroflexota bacterium | reverse complement strand
CAGGGAGGGGGATGGGGAAACCCGGTTTCCCCATGTCCCAACCGCTGGTGGGAGCGGCTGGCGCCCCCACAGGCAGGGGCCTGGGGACACCCCGTTTCCCCGTATGTTCACCTCAGGAGGCATGGGGTGAGAGGATACTCTCCCATCTCAGAAAACACTCTACCTTTGGAGAGGCAAAAACACTTCAGTCTTCAGTACCTTATAACCCGGAATGAATGCCGCCCCCCTGTGGCGCCCTCGATCCCGTCTGCCGATGGCTATGGCGTTCAGGTTTACGTCCCAACATTATCGTTTCACGAAGGACCATCTTTCTATGCATCGCCGCCCGTTCTTTCGTCTCGTTGCCGCGCTGGCCGCGGTCGCCGCGCTTATTCTCGGCTTGCTCCCGGTTCGCCCTGTCCTCGCCCAGACGGGAGCCGTGCCCCAGGTTACGCTGAGCGCTCCTGCCCAGACGCTGATCGGCCAGCCCTTCACGTTCAGCGCGACCTTCGACAATACCAGCCTGACCCAGACTGGCTACGGCCCGTTCATTGATTTGATGTTCCCCGCCACTGGCGTTGATGGCGACGATGGGATCACGTTTCTCAATGCAACCTACCTCGGCGCCGCGCTGACCACCACCTCCATCGTGCTCGACGCTGATGGCTGTGTGCCGCACCCCTATGCCCGGCTTACCGATGGGAGTATGCAGCAGGTCTGTGGAACACCCGGGGATACCCTTGTGGTGCTCCAGTTGCCCTTCGGTTCATTCACCCCGGAGCAGCCTCCCGTGGAGATCAGCGTGCGCGCCGTGATCAGCCCTCTGGCCGATCTGGGCACGCCGCTGCCGATCTTCGCCCGCGCCGGCTTCCAGTTCGGCAACGATCCCCTCGATAACTGGTGCTGCGATCAGGTGCTCCTGAACCCGGTCAACCCCAATGCGCCTGACTGGTGGCCCAATCAGCCGGTGACGCCGACGCTCTTCTCGCTCCGCAAGACCTATCTCGGCCCCGAAAACGAAACCGCGACCGGCCCCAACTTCCCGCGCCAGTACCGTATTGATGTTGATGTAGCCGATGGCCAGACCGTCACTGATCTGGAGATCAGTGATATCCTCCCGCCCCAGATGCAGTTCGTCTCGCTCGATGCGGTCCTGGTCAACGGCAGCCCGGCTGCGAGCGTTGCCGTGAGCACGCCGTCTACCACCACCCCCGGCGGCACGCTGACCCGCCGCATTGCCACGGTGACCGGTACCACCTCCAGCGCCGACGCGAGCATGATCTTCACCTTCTACGTGCCGCGCCTCGATGCCGCCGCTGCGCCTGTGCTCAACCCCGCCACTGGCGCGCCGCGCGCGCTGGAAAATAACGCCAGCGCCACTGCCGCCTGGACGCCGGTTGACCCGCGCGATCCGCCGACGCCGATCAGCGCCTCCGCCGGTGTGCCTGGCCATACTCTTGCCGCCCGCTCGATCGCTACCCAGAAGAGTGTCGCGGTGGTGAACAATGTCGGCGCTGCCGGCCCCACCCCCGGCGATACGCTGGAGTACACCATTGAGGTGCAGATTTCTGACTTTTTCGCCTTCAATCAGGTGACTCTGGCCGATGTGCTGTCCGATGGGCAACGCTTCGATCCTTCGTTCGCGCCCACGCTCCAGGTGAATGGCAATGGCTTTGTCGCCACGACCGCTCCATTCGCCGCCGCCAATTACACGGTTACGCCGAACTATACGCCCGACTCGCCCGCGCCCAATGATGGCACGACAACTATCCAGTTCCGCATCTCCGATGAGCTGATCACCCGCGGTCAGAGTGGCAACCTGCCCGGCGGCTGTGTGCCCGCCGCTGGCACCGGCGGCCCTGCTCCCAACTGCGGTAGCTACAACGATGGCCCCACCACTGCCCGCGTCGTCTTCCGGGCCGTTATCCAGGAAGATTTCAGCGATGATTTCCCATCTGGAGACCGGAGTGTAGATGAGGGTGATGCGCTCAGCAATCAGGTGACGGTGACCGGCGCGCTGCTGAATGTGGCCAATCTCACCGCCACAGGTGTGATCGTCGGCGACGGGAGCGCCGCCGGGGTCGGCATCGGTCGTGGCGCCCTCAGCAAGACGATCTACGCCCTCAACGGCAACACCACCCTCCCCGACCCGGTACAACTGGCGCCCGGCGATACGGTGACGTATCGCCTTCAGTTGACTCTGCCTACCAGCGATGCTGAGAATCTGCGTCTGGTGGACTATCTGCCGCTGCCGATTTTCCCGGTGAGCGCGTTTACCTTTGACCCGAATATTGCCGGCAGCATCCCCCCGGTCAACACCGCCACCTACGGCCCCGCCGACACCTGGCGCGCGCGCTTTCCCGTCGCCAGTGTGCCGCATCCCACCGTCAGCGTCAGCACGCTCGGTAACTCGGTCAGTTTTGATTTTGGCACGTTCGACGACCCCCAGTCGCTCCCCAGCCGCATTGACCTGCTGCTGACCGTCCAGGCCAGTGACCGGCCCACCGCCGACCGGCTCCTGCTCACCAACCAGGTGCGCCGGATCGCCGGGTCCACCGGCATGGCGCAGACTACCGATGACGCCATCGTGCAGTCGCTGATGACCCAGCCGGTGCTGCGGATCAGCAAGGGTGTGACCGGTAGCACCAACCCCGGCGCGCTGCTTAACCCACCTGCCCCTGGCCCCGTCAGCTTTGCGCCTCCCGGCGCCGCGGGCGCCCCCTTCAGCGGCACGATCAGCTCCAACGGGCTGGAAGCGACGCCGGTGGATAGCAATGTCGCCGGGGTAGATGCCAACGATCTGGTCAGCTTCGCGATTGTGATTGAGAACCGCGGCTCGGGTACCCGCGGCGCGTATGATATCGCCATCACCGACATCCTTCCCCCCGGGCTGATCATCCCCACCGGCGGCGCGGGCCTCAACCTGAAGGTCTACAACGGCGCCGGAACCCCTGTTCCCTTCACCTACCTCGGCGGCGGCGCCCCGGGTGACGAGGACGACCTGTTCAACAACGGCATCCAGTTGATTGATACCAGTCTCGGCGCATGCCAGCGCTACCATCCCAGCGATGGCTCCAACATTATCGTGATCACCTACGACCTCCAGGTGGACCCGAATGTGGCGCCGGGGCAGGTAATTCTCAACCGCGGCACGCTGACCGGCTACGCTGGCGACGAGGGAGGCACGAACCACGTTGACCCCGCCGGCCCGCCCTTCGACCAGGCCGCGGTGATCGCCGCAACACCCCAGCTTACCAAGAGCATTGTTGCCACCTCCGAGGCCCATACCACCGAAGCCGACACGCCGCGCCCGGTGGCAATCGGCGAGATCGTGCGCTACCGCCTGGCTCTGCGCGTGCCCGAGGGCCGCTGGGACAATGCCCAGATCCAGGATCGCCTGCCCAACGGTTTGCAGTTCCTCAACGATAATACCGCCAGAGCAGCGCTGATCAGCAATGGCGCCGGCCTGACCTCCAACACGCTAACCGGCCCCGGTCTCGCTATCACCGGCGCGGCTCCAGCCACGCCCACCTTCGTGCTGCCCGACGCCGCTGTGTCGGCCAGCGCCACTGCCAATGACGATACCTACAGCTCGGGCGGCGACGTCTTCTTCACCCTGGGCGCCCTGACCAACGCCGACAATGACCCCGACGACGAGTATGTGGTCATCGAGTTCAACGCCCTGGTCGCCAATGATTTCGCCACTGTGCAGGCTGGCAATACGTTGAACAACGACTTCATCGCCTACCGCGACGGGACCCCGATCACCCAGCCCGGCGGCAGCCAGCCGCTTGCCTCGAACAGCGTTGCCGTGCGCGTGCTGGAGCCGGGCCATACCCTGACCAAAACCAGGTCTCCGGCTACCGGCGATGCCGGCGATACCATCAACTACACTGTCACCTACACCAACCCGGCGGGCGCGAACGCCACTGATGCCTTCGAGGTGCGCATTCGCGACGTGGTGCCCGCCAGTCTGACCCTGAACACCACCAGCGTCAATGTGACCCTGAGCGGCGGGGCCAGCGGGACAACGAATAGCAGCGCGGGCAATACGGTCGAGGTGATCGTTAACCGTGTTCCACCCGGCGGCACGGTGCAGGTGACCTACAGCGTCACGGTAAGCACCGGCGTCAGCCCTGGCCAGAACATCACCAACACGGCCCAGGTGACCTACACCAGCCTGCCCGGCCCCAACGGCACCACCGGCAACGAGACCGGCTCGACGACCCCCGGCGCATCCGGCGGCTCCACCGGCGAGCGCGACGGTTCCGGCGGAGGCAACGACTATGCCGGTAGCGCCTCGGCGACGCTCACGGTCATTACCCCCGAGCCGACCAAGAGCATCGTTACCACCTCCGAGGCCCATACGCCCGAAACGGGCACGCAGCGCCAGGTGGCGATCGGCGAGATCGTGCGCTTCCGTCTGGCCGTGCGCCTTGCCGAGGGAACCGCAACGAACTTCCAGCTTCGCGATAATCTGCCTAATGGCCTGACCTTCCTCAACGATGGCACGGCGCGGGTGGCCTTCGTGGCCAACGAGGGCGGGATCAGTTCGACCACCATCACCACGGCCCTGCCCGGCTGTAGCAACCTGAACGTGACCGGCAATAGCGCCACCCTGGCGGACCTGCCCTCCAGCAGTGTCACCTGCCCGCTGCCCGCGAGCGCGATTAGCCCGGCCACGTTTGCTACCAGCACCGATCCGACCTTCAGCCTTGGCACGCTCACCAACAGCGACTCAGACGCTGATAGTGAGTTCGTCGTGGTTGAATTGAATGCCCTGGTGGATAACAGTACCGCTTCCGGTTTTGATGGCAATGACGCCGGAGAGACGCGTTCCAACACGTTCACGGTTCGTGTGAACGGCTCGGACATTGTGACCTCGACTGGTGTTAACCTGCGCATTGTCGAACCTTCGTTTACTCTGACCAAGCAGGTGCTCACCGCTCCTCCCACCGATGCCGGCGACACCGTGACCTACCGCGTCACCTATACCAATGCAACCGGCACGAACCGCACAACCGCCTTCGATGTGCGCCTGCGCGATCCGCTGCCCGCCGATCTGACCCTCGACAGCGTGAGCGTGACCCTGAGTGGCGGGGCCAGTGGGGCAACAAATACCAGCGCGGGCAACACGGTGGAGATCGTGGTTGAGCAGATCCCACCCGGCGGCTCGGTGACGGTCGAGTACAGCGCGCGGGTGAACGCTAATGCAGTCAATGGCCGGACGCTCCCCAACACTGCCGGCCTGACCTACACCAGCCTGCCCGGAACGAACGGCACCACGAGCAACCCCACCGGCTCGGCCACGCCCGGCACGCCCGGCAGCCCCACCGGTGAGCGTGACGGTTCCGGGGGCAGGAATGGCTACAGTCGCTCCGCGATGGACAGTGTGCCCCTGGCAACCCCAACCATTGAGAAGCTGGCGCCCACGCCGAACCAGTACACCATCGGCGAACTGGTGACCTTCGACCTGCGCGTGACCCTGCCCGAAGGCGTCACCCAGGGCCTGGTGGTGACCGATGACCTGCCGCCTGGCCTGGCCTTCGTCGGATACTCCATTGTCACCAGCGATGCGAACCTGGCCGCGCCCTACGCGGGCAATGTGGGCAGCCTGAGTGTGACCCGCAGCAGCCCTGTCGCTGTGCCGGGCGCCAGTGGCGAGGATCTGGTGCTCACCTTCCCCGATGTGACCACGACCGATGACAACGTGACGAACAATAACGCCTTCCTGGTGCGTCTCCAGGCCCGTGTGCTCAACGTCATCGGCAACCAGAACGGCACGACCCTGACCAACACCGCCCGCCTCAGCTACACCAATCCCAATACGGGCGCTACAGTAACGGTGAACGCACCCGAAGCGCGCGCGGTGACCGTCGTCGAGCCGGTGCTGAACGTCGCCAAGAGCATCCTCACCCCGCCCGACCCCGCCGACGCGGGCGGCGAGGTGACCTACCGGGTGGTAATCAGCCACGCCCCCGGCAGCGTCGGCACGGCCTACGATGTGGTGGTGACCGACCCCATCCCGGCGGGGCTGATCAATGTCACCGTAGTTGATCTGAGTGCCGTGGGCATTCCCGCGCCGTCGCTGGCAATCAGCGGCGGGGTAATCCGCATACCTGCGAATAACAGCTTCGACCTGCCCCCCGGCGCCAGTGTGACCCTTGACTTCCGCGCCGAGATCGGCGGCGCGGTCAGCCCCGGCCAGGTCATTACCAACCGCGCCAGCGCGGTGTGGAGCACGCTCGACGGCGATAGCCCCGACGAGCGCTCCGAGGGCGACGGCATTGCCGATGGCGACGAGTTGCTCAACAGCGGCGCGCTGAACGACTACGAGATCAACAGCAGCGCCAGCTTCACCATTGACCAGCCCGACCTGGTCAAGGCCCTGGTGGGCACGTCGGCGGCGCACACCACCGGCGCTGATGTGGCCATCGGCGAGATCGTGACCTACGAACTCGAAGTCGCCCTGCCCGAGGGTGTCACGCCGTCGCTTGCACTGGTGGACTACCTGCCCGCCGGGTTGGCCTTCGTCCCCGGCTCGGTGACGGTGGACCTGAGCGACTTCAACGGCACGGCCCCCACACCAACGGTGAGCGGCGGCGCCGGCAGCGGCGACGATGTGACGATCAGCTTCGACGCGATCAACGTCACCATGGACAATGACCCCGCCAACAACCGCTTCCGCGTGCGCCTGCAAGCCCGCGTGCTCAACGTGCCCGGCAACAGCGGTCTCACCCCGCCCGGGCAGAGCAGCCTGGTCAACCGCGCCAGCGTGCAGATCGGCGCCAACCCGCCGGTCACCAGCAACGAGGTGACGGCCACCGTGGTGGAGCCGCGGCTGGAAATAGCGAAGAGCTTCAACCCGACCCGCGCCTACGCCGGCCAGACCGTCGAGGTGACGCTGACGGTCAGCAACACCGGCACGGCTGACGCCTTCGATGTGCTGATCCAGGACGGGCTGAACAGCGCCTTTGTGGATGTCCAGGAGGGAACGACACCCGCTGGATTCACCTATGACTCATACGACGATGGAGGTCTAACGGTGCGCTACAGCGGCGGGAGCATCCCCGCCGGCGCGAGTCGCACCTTTACCTTCCGCGTCACGCTGGACGACCCGCTCATTCCGGGCAACACTATTACCAACCTCGCGACGGGGTTTGCGAGCACTCTGCCCGGCAGCAGCGCGGGTGAGCGGAGTCTGAGCGCAACGAGCAACAGCGCAGCCCTGACAACTGTCGCGGTTGACCTGGCGCTGACCAAGAGTGATGGAAACGTAACGGCCACCCCTGGTTCAGTGATTGTCTATACTCTGAACTACACCAATCTGGGCAATCAGGACGCCGTGGGGGTGGTGATTGCCGAGACGGTGCCTGCCAGCGCCACCTTTAGCGCAACAGGCAGCACTTCCGGCTGGAGCTGCGCGGACGGGGCGCCTGGCGGCACGGTATGTACCTTCACGGTGGGAAGCGTCGCCGCGGGGGCCAGCAACGGCGTGAACTTCGCGGTGCGAGTCAACGCCAGCGTGCCGGCAGGGATGACCCAAGTCACCAACACGGCCCGCATCAGCGACGACGGCAGCAACGGCGCGGACCTGAACACGAGCGATAACTCGGCCGAGGATAGCACGCCACTTGACGCCGCGCCCGACCTGACCCTCACCAAGGACGACGGCGACGTAACGGTCGCGCCGGGCGAGGTGATCGTCTACACTCTGAGCTACCGGAACGTGGGCAACCAGACGGCCACGGGTGTGACGCTTACCGAAACCGTGCCGGACAACACCACCTTCAGCGCGGCGGGCAGCGCCGCCGGCTGGAGTTGTCCAGACGGCGCGCCCGCGGGCACGGAATGTCTCCTGAGCGTGCCTGATCTTCCCGGAGGCGCGAGCGCCAGCGTCACGTTCGCGGTGCGGGTTGATGGAACCGTGCCCGCAGGTGTGGACACCATCTTCAACTCCGCGCTGGTGCGCGACGATGGCAGCAATGGCGACGATCTGACCGAGGATAACTTCGATGATGAAGACACGCCACTCAATGCCGCGCCAGATCTGGAGGCGCTCAAGGATGATGGCGTCCAATTCGTCGTGCCTGGCCAGACCCTCACCTACACGCTGCGTGTGCGCAACGTGGGCAACCGCGGCGCCACGGGCATAGTGGTGCGTGACACGTTGCCCGCGGGGCTGAGCTTCGTGGAAGCCAGCGATGGCGGCACAGAGACCGCCGGCGTGGTCATATGGCCGCCCTTCGACCTCGCCGCCGGCGCGGAAGCCACCCGCACCGTAACGGTACAGGTTGCCGATCCCTTCGTTGACACGGTGGGGGTGATTGTGAACACCGTCACCGCGAGCGACGACGGGACCAACGGCGACGACTCGACTCCGGAGAACAATACGGCCAGCGACACCGACTACGTCCGCCCCGACCTGGCGTTGACCAAGGACGACGGTGGGGCCAGCGCGGAGCCGGGCGGGCTGATCCGCTTCGTGCTCTCCTACACTAACACCGGCGGCATTGACGTCAGCGGGGTGACCCTGCGCGAAACTGTGCCGCTGCACACCAGCTTCGATGCGAGTAGCGCCGAGAACACGGGCTGGACGTGCGCGCCGGACGGCAGCGCGGGCAGCGAGTGTGTCTACACGGTAGGCGTGCTCCCTGCCGGCGCCTCGGGCGCGGTGAGTTTTGTAGTGCGGGTGAACAACCCGCTTCCGGCGGGGGTGAACGAGGTCGTCAACGCGGCGCGCATCAGCGACGACGGCGCGCGGGGCGCTGATCGCACCTCGTCAGACAACGATGCCAGTGACAGCACGCTGGTAGAGGCAGCCCCCGACTTGCAGGTGAGCAAGGACACCGGCGGCGCCTCGCCCGTGCCAGGGCGCCCGCTGGGCTACCGGCTGGAGTACCGCAACGTGGGTAACCAGGGCGCCACCGGCGTGGTGATCACCGAAACGGTGCCGGCCAACACCACCTTCAGCGCGACGGGCAGCACGTCTGGCTGGAGTTGCGCCGACGGCGCTCCGGCAGGCAGCACGTGTCGCCTCGATGTCGGCAGCCTGCCTGCGGGGGCTGGCGGCATCGCAACCTTTACCGTCGTTGTGAGCAACCCTCTGCCGCCCGGCGCGACCGGGATTGTGAACACGGCCAGCATCAGCGATGATGGGGCCAACGGCAGCGATCCGACCCCTGCCAACAACACCGCGACGGTGAACTCGCCCTTCAGCCCGACGGCGATCACCCTGCTGCACTTCAGCGCCACGCGCACTGACGAAGGCGTGGTGGTGCGCTGGATCACCGGGATCGAGATCGACACCGCCCGGTTCCGACTCTACCGCAGCGAGAACTCGGCACGGGCCGACGCGATCCAGATCGCCGAGATCGTGAGCCGGGGCAGCGCAACCGGCGGCGAAAGCTACCGCGTGGTTGACACAGGCGCCGAAGTGGGCCGCAACTACTGGTACTGGCTGGTGGAGGAAGCCGATGGCGACGAGGCTACCTACGGCCCTGTCCGCCCTGCCGCTGGCCTCAGCGGAGGCTTACGGGTCTACCTGCCGCTCGTGCGGCGATGACGCCCGGACTTGCTGACGGGAGAGGTGGGAGGGCCACGCTCGCCCCCCAGCGCCTGACGTGAAAATACGGGGAAACCGGGTTTCCCCAACCCCCTCCCTGGCGGGAGGGTTTGGGATGGCGCAGCCCTCCCAGGAAACAACCCGCCCGTGGGAGGGTTTGGGAGGGCGCAGCCCTCCCAAGAAAAACCCATGTTCATCTTGTCGTTGTGCGGCGCAGCCGCATGGATGACTGAGGTGAACAATAGCCCGCCCGCGGGAGGGTTTGGGCGTAGAGGCGCGGCGCCGCCGCGCCTCTACGCCCTTCCAAGAACAATAATATGTTCATTCCGGCGTTGTGCGGCGCAGCCGCGTGGATGGCTGAGCAGAAAAAGACCGGAAGTGCAAGAATCACTCCCGGTCCTATACCATATACAATGGAACCCTGATCTGTGATAACCAGAAGCGCGCAGAGGGCCGCCCGTCCGCCCGGGAGCGCCACGAGGGGCGGCCCTGACAGCGCGATAGCGGACGCCCATGCGGCTGCACCGCACCCTGACAAGATGAAAAAAGGTACGTGTTCACGCTTCTCCTGGGTGCGCAGGCATCTTGCCCGCATCCAGGCCATTGCGGTCGGTAGCCAGAAAGTGGACTAGCGACTCTTGCGTTTCCGTTCGCGGCGCGCCTCGCGACGTCCGGTGGTAGCGACGGGGCGAGGCGCCTCGGGCGCCGTATCGCCGCCTGTCACGCGCGGCGCAGGGCGCGCGCCGCGGCCCTTGCTCGCCGCGGCGCGCTCGAGACCAGGCAGCACGCTGCGCATGTAGTAGATAACATAGGCCGCCACGCCGACCTCAATCAGAGCCTGGATCCAGAACCAGATGCGCTGGTTGAGCACGGGGACGTTCAGCAGGCGCAGGGCGCCGATCAGGACGCCTACCCCACCGAGGATCATCAGAGCGATCCCGAGCTGGCGCATAAACGTCTGGCGGGCAGGGTTGCGTTCGATATGTCTGAAGTAGAGATACGCGCCAGCGCCTACCCCCAGGATCTGGGCAATGAAGAAGGTCCAGGCCAGGGGGCCAAAGGCAGGATCAGCCGTGGTGAGGTAGCTAAAGATCCCCATACCTTGATGAGCCTCCGAAGGAGCAGGAAGGAAGCACAGGCGGCGCCGATTATAGCAGCGCGCTACCCGCGCGTCAACCGCTCCTGCGCTACGGCAGGCCGGTGACGGGAGGGGCGCGGGCGGGCGCAGCCAGGCGCGTAAGGCAGCAGACCAGTGACGGGAGGGGCGCGGGCGGGCGCAGCCAGGCGTGTAAGGCAGCAGAGCAGTGGCGGGAGGGGCGCCCTCCCCGCAAACCCCTCCGAGAATGTTCCAAACGTTTCACAGATAGAAATACTGTCACATTTCAGGACTTACTCATACACCTTCTGTACAAAGAATGAGTTAAAATCAAGTATCATATCTTTCACCTCGCCCTGCGCGGCGCGCGCAGCAGCGGCCCTTGCGCCCGTGGCCGCTGAACAGGGTTGCCAGAGGGGAAAGCCATTCGTCAGCCACCGGATGCACCGCTGAACAATCGTAGCCGCCCGATGAGCGAGATCTCAACAGCAACACGCCCCTATCTGCCTCTCAACACCGCCCGGCTGGTGAAGTTGACACATGCGTCGGATCTGAGCGATCTCGTGCAGCGGGCCGAGGCGTTGCTGGCCGCGGCATTTCCTGAGTCCACGAGCACACTGATCTGGGCCGAGGCCCCGGCGAGCGCCGACCCGAGCGAAGTCCTGCCAGCGCGTTTTGACGATGACGGCCCCGGGTCGGACGGGAAGCGCGCGGCAGTGTCGTTGCCTCTGCGAGCGGCGGGGCAACTGGTGGGTCGGTTGATCGTCTGGCCTGGACCTATCGGCCCCGAGCAGGAGCACTGGCTGCATCTGTTTGCGGCGCTGCTGGCCTCCAGCTATGTGGCCCTGCGGAGCGCCCGGAGCACGGCGCCCCTGGCAGTGGAACAGCGCCGCGCCGCCTTGCGCGAGCGGCTGCATCGGCTGCGCGGCGAAGTTGATACCGATGCGCTCCTGCCGGCCCTGACGGCCCTGGTTCAAGAGGCCTGCGGTATGCCTGTGGTGTACTGGGCGCTGCGCTACCGCGGGAACGAGTGGGTCGAGATGCGCTATCTGCGCACTCCCGCTCGCGCCGAGCGTCCACGCCTGTTCTGGCGCATCGAGGCCGGCCTGAGCAGCCTGACCATCGAGACGGGCAAAGCGATTGAAACTGACAATTACCTGTGCGCATGCCATGAACTGGGCGTACCTCCGGTCATCCACCCGGGTTTGCCGCCGTCGCACGCCTGGATAGCCGTGCCACTGCGGGATCGGGGCGCCGTTCTGGGCGCGCTGGTGGTGTTCAGCGATAACCCTGAGACACGTCTTGCTCCTGATGACCGCGCGTTGCTGCACTGGCTGGCCGACGAGTCTGCGGCGATCATTCAGGTGGCCCTGCGCCACGAACGCGCGGTTGAGGAAGGGCAGCAGCGCCAGGCCCTCAACCAGATCACTCGCCGCCTGACATCGAGCCTTGACCCCGAGCGTGTGATTGAGCTGATCGTGGAACAGGCGCCCATCCTGCTCAATGCCGAAGAGAGCAGCCTGTTGCTTCTCGACGAACATACAGGAGAACTCGAGTTTCGCTACGCGGCGGGGCCAGCCGGGCACCGCCTCCTGGGGCAGCGATTGCCGGTAGGCAAGGGCGTCGCCGGCTACGTGGTCAGCAGCGGGCAGCCAACGATTGTCAACGACACGCAGAGCGACGGCCGCTTTTACCGGGCGATGGACGGCGATAGCGGCTTTCAGACCCGTTCGATCGTGGCTGTGCCGCTGCGAGGCATTGACGGGGCCAGGGGCGTCATCGAGGTGCTCAACCGTCACGACAACGCGCCTTTTGTCGAAGATGACCGCGTCCTGCTGGAGGCGCTGGCCGATCAGGCGACAATCGCCCTGGAGAATGCGCGGCGCTTCGCCTCGCTCGATCAAGCGCTTACCCGGCGCGCCCAGGAGTTAGATCGCAGCAACGAGCGCCTGCGGGCTATTCTGCGCGCGTCGAATATGCTCCGGGTGGAGCACCGCGTGGATGTGCTGGCCGACCAGATTGCGGGCATCGTGAGTACGAGTTCCGGCTTTCGGCGAGCGAGCGTGGCCCTGGTGCAACGTCAGCGCACCACAGAGCCGGTGCTGCGCCTCGCCGCCGGGGCTGGCCACGGCGGGTTCTCATCGGCGCCGTTGGTGTCCCTGGCACAGTTCAGCGCACTGCTGCGCTCAGAGTACGCCCGCGGCGCGCTCACCTATTTGATCGAAGACGGGTACGGCGCCGAACTCGGGCTATGGCCCTCCGAACCGCCGCTGAGCGCCAGCGCAGTGAGTGCCGAGGCGGCGCACCGCGAGCGCTGGCGCGACGGCGATGTGCTGATTTGCCTGCTGCGGAACCGTCGCAATGAGCTGATCGGCGTGCTGGCTCTTGATGATCCCGAGGACGGTCTGCGCCCGAGCCCCGAGCAGGTGCAGATCCTGGAGATCCTTGCCAACCAGGCCGCCTCCGCTATCGAGAACGCCTATCTGTACGCGGCGCAGCAGCACAGCCTGAGCCGTATGCTGGCGCTCAACGGCTTTGCGCGCGCCCTGAGCACCAGCCTGCGCTCGCCGCAGCAGATCCTCGCCCTTACCGCCAGCGGCATGCTGGAGATGAGCGGCGCGCGTTGGGCCACGGTGTTCCTGGGCGACCCGGCGGCGCCGGCTCTGGAGCGGGCCTTTCATACCGGAACGCCATGCACAACCGGCGCTGAGGCGGAACACCTCGCGCGCCAGGCTATCCTCGCGCGCCGCCCGCTCACCCGTCATCCTGTGCCACAGCAGGAAGGCCTGCTGGCTGTGCCCCTGCGGGGCGCCGGAAGCACCCCTGGCGCCGTTTGCATTGGCTTTGAGACCGGCCTGCCCGACACGGGCGATGTCGAAAGCCTGGCGTTGTTTGCCAGCCAGGCCACTGCGGCGATTGAAGGTTTGGATTTGCTGACCCAGGTGCGCCAGGGTCGGGATCAACTCGCCTCGATTATGGCCTCGACGCGTGAGGGTATGCTCCTGGTGAGTGAGAGTGGCCAGGTCGCAGTGGTGAACGTCGCGTTTTACCACCTGGCCGCGGTGCAACAGTGGGGCGCCGCGCCCGCCGATCTGACCGGGATGCCCATCGCCGAGGTTCTGGAGCGCTGGCAGGCTGCGGGGCTGTTTCCGCCCCACGAGCTGGCGCTGCTCGCCGATGGCATTGCTGCCGTGGCCGGTGGGCGCGAAAGCTTTGTGTCGGGCCAGTTCAACGGCGCCGGGCCGGGCGCCCCGGCCCTCGAGTGGTCGGTGCTGCGCGCAACTCGCGAGGGAGAGCTGGTGAGCCACGAACCGGCGATGGCCAATCAGCGCTGGCCAATCCTGCTGACCCTGCGCGATATCACCGCCGCAAAAGCAGCAGAACGCCTGCGCCAGGATCTCGCGAACATGATGGTCCACGACCTGCGCAGCCCCCTCACCAGCATTATCACCTCAATTGATATGATCCTCCGCGGCATCGTCGGCGAGATCGGGGAAAAACAGCGCGAGATCCTGACCATCTCCCTTACCAGCGCGCAAAACCTGCTCAACCTGATCAGTATGCTGCTGGATATCAGCCGGCTCGAAGGCGGAGCTATGCCAGTCGAGTTGTCCAGCGTCGAGGTTGCGCCGCTGGTGCAACGAGCGCTGGAAACCGTCAGCCCGATCGCGCGAGACAAGAGCATTACCATCGAGACCGACTGCGATCCTGCTGCGCCCCTGATGTACGCCGATGCCGACCTGATATTGCGTGTGCTGCAAAATCTTCTCGATAATGCGGTAAAATACAGCTCCCCTCACAACCAGGTGCTGCTCAGCGTTCGCCCCGAGGGGCCATCGCTGGTGCGCTTCAGTGTGAGGGACAACGGCATCGGCATCAAGGCAAGCGATCTGGAAACAATTTTTGCCAAGTTTGGACAGGTCAGCAATCAACGTCGCAAGGGCAGCGGCCTCGGCCTGACCTTCTGCAAGCTCGTGGTTGAGACACACGGCGGCCGGATCTGGGTAGAGAGCATCCCTGGAAAAGGTAGCACCTTCCACTTTACGTTACCCGTGACGGGCCAGGACAGTGGAGCCTGATATCAACATAGGGAAACCCGGTTTCCCCACCCCCCTCACCGACAGGAGGGTCTGGCAGGGCGCAGCCCTCTGAGAAAACGCCCCCTGTTTACCCTGTCGTTACGCGGCGCAGCCGCATGGGTGTCTGATAACTATTATGGGTGTCTGATAACTATTACGGTAAAGCCCTGCAAGCTGCTGGTAATCGGACCAGCACAATGAATAAAGCTCGTCACCCCCGGTTACGCGTCTCCTGGCGCGCCGGAGCGACGGGCTTCTTTTGACCTCCCGGAAAGGCCCTATCTGTACGCGTGTGACCACGGCGTCCTTTAAACGACACGGATGGACCGGCAAGCGACGCCTCGCCGGACACCACGATGTTGCGGTACAGCGGCGTCCCCGCAGGTTCCCGGTCGCCGTGTCTCCCAAAAAGGGGCAAGACCAGCAGGTGATCCATGACAACCCCTCGACCGCGCATCGTTCTCCTCGTCAGTGCCAGCGTGGCCGACAGCGACTCGCTCCAGCGTGATCTGGCCGATGATCCGGACCAGGCCTGTACCGTGGCGCTTGCCGAACGCGGCGATCAGGCTCTGGAGCAGTGCCGCGATCTGCGACCTGATTGTGTGATTGTCAGCGATACGCTCCTCGATACAGAAGGTGCGGCGCTGACGTCTGCGCTCCAGACGGAATTGCCGTTGCCCCCCCCGGTTATTCTGCTGGTTGATGCCGGGAACGAGACCATTGCCCACCAGGCCCTCCGACGCGGCGTGTATGACTATATGCTGCGTGGCGCCGCGCCGGAACGGATTCGGCTGACGGTGCGCAACGCGATTGAAGCAGCCGCTCTGCGCGCGAGCCTGGAGCAACAACGCCAGGCGCTTGCAGCAAGCGTTGCGCAACAGGCCGACCTGGCAGCCGAACGTGACAAGCTGGCGCAGAAAGAGGGCGAGACCCGGCGCCTGATGAACGAGGCCCTGGCGCTTCTCGACACCCTCATCGACTCGGCGCCGATAGGGATAGCATTCGCCGACCGCGACCGGCGCTTCGTGCGCGTGAATCGCGCCCTGGCGCTGATGAACGCCCGCCCGGTTGAGGAGCACCTCGGACGCTGTCCCTCGGAGATCTTTGGCGACATCGGCGCCGCGTGGGAGCGCTGGTGGCAGACGGTGCTGACCACCGGCGAACCGATCGTCAACCTGGAGGTCAGCATCCTGGTCTTCGGGCGGCGCGAGTATGCGCTGGCGAGCTACTACCCCGTCCGCGACGTTGACGGTAACCTGCTAGGGGTGGGCACCCTGGTAACGGATATTTCAGAGCGCAAGCGCAGCGAAATCGGCCAGCGTGTGCTGGCTGCGGCGGGAAGCATCCTGGCCGCCTCACCGGATGCGTGTGTGCTCGGCGATGTGGTGCGCACCCTCTTCCCCGATCTGGCCGATTACGGCCTGGTCCATCTCCGGAGTCCCCGGGGAGAGCTGCAACTGCTCGCGGCGGCTCATCGTGAGCGGGAGTTCGAGGCCCAACTGGCGACCTGGTTTGACGCTGAACGTCTGGCGGTCAGCGGCGAGGCCCATCCCATCACGCGGGTGGTGGCCGAAGGTCAGACCTTGCGTGATGCCCCCGGCCTGATCACTGCTGAAGCGGGCGCACTTCCTGAGCAGCTTCAACCGGCAACCAGTGTGATCGCGCCGCTGCTGGCGCACGGGCGTTGCCTCGGCGCGCTGACCGTAGTTTCCGTTGAACAAGGGCGGCAGTACATTGGCGAAGAGGTGGCAGTAATTGAAGAACTGGCGCGGCGATGCGCCCTGCTCACGGCTGCTGCCTACTCCTACCAGGAGGTCCGGCAGGCCCGCGCCGCTGCCGAGTCGGCAGTGGAACAGCGTGACCGTTTCATCTCTACCGCCGCTCACGAACTGAAGACGCCCCTGGCGGTGTTGCTGGGCAACGCGCAACTCCTCCTGCGCCGCGCCGAGCAAGATTTCTCTCTGGACGCGGTCAATCGTCGCAATCTGCGCATCATCGTGGCACAGGCCCAGCGCCTCAACCGGCTGATTGCCACTCTGCTCGATGTGTCGCGGCTGGAGAGTGGCCGTCTCGTCAGCGCCCGTGTTCCGGTCGATCTGTGCCGCGTTGCCAGTCAGTTGGCCGAAGAACATACCCCCACCCTCATTCGCCACGTGATCAGTGTGGATATGCCGGACGAGCCGGTGCTCGTGGCCGGCGATGAACTGCGCCTGGAGCAGGTGGTGCAGAACCTCTTGCACAATGCGATTAAGTACAGCCCGCGTGGAGGCGAAGTGCAGATTGTGGTTCGACGCGACAAGAACGAAGCGGTGCTGAGCGTCTCCGATCAGGGCATCGGTATCCCGGAGGCTGAGTTGCCCCGGCTCTTTCAGCGCTACTTCCGGGCCTCCAATGCCGAGGCGCGCCAGATCGGGGGCATGGGGTTCGGCCTGTTTGTGGTGCGCGAGATCGTTGAGAGCCTCGGAGGGACGGTTGAAGTGCAGAGTGTGGAGGGGAGCGGCAGTACCTTCACGGTGCGCCTGCCCCTGTGGACGTCGGGTCCCGCGCTCGTGCCTGCTTCCTGACCGCGTGTGGAAAAACCGTCACACAGCGTAGCCAGATCTCCAACCAGCGATGGGCCCGATCGGTGGAGCCATCGGGTATGCTGTAGGGTACAGCGGAATGCTGTTGTGGAAGGATGGACGTATGGGTTCCCACCCACCGCTCACCGCGCAGCTTGTCGCCGATCTGTTCCTCGCCATCGAGCAGGATGACCCGCTCGCCGCGCGCCTGGCCACCCAGGCCCTCGCCGAGCGCATCGGCGTCTCGGCTGCCGTGGCGCTCGCCGCGGCGCTGATCGCCGATCGGGCCCTGCCGCCTGAGCAGACTTCGCATCTGCCGGCGTGGAACCCGACCCTGGTGCGCTGCGCCTGACACCGATGAGGTGTCTGCCGCCGGTCGGCGTGCTCACCGACCATCGCGCGCGTCGTTGCGACGGTGGTCGTGGGGATCCCCTGTTGCCATGATTGTAAGGCGCCATTCGGTGGGGAGGGCTTGCCTCCCCCGCGGGCAGGGGTACGGGGAAACCCGGTTTCCCCATTTCCCACCCGCTGGTGGGAGCGGCTGGCGCCCCGGTCGGCAGGGGTACAGGGGAACCGGGTTTCCCCATTTCCCACCTGCTGGTGGAAGCGGCTGGCGCCCCGGTCGGCAGGGGTACGGGGAAACCGGGTTTCCCCATATGTTCACATCAGAACCAGTGCAACCAGATTGCTCCACGCCCCTCGTAGCGGCAGCGTTAGATATTCAACACCACACTGACCGGACAATGGTCCGATCCCTCGACCTCGCCGTGGATCTCGGCGGCAACCAGCCGGGACGCCAGATCGGTTGAGACCAGAACGTAGTCAATGCGCCAGCCGATGTTACGCTGCCGCGCCCCGGCCCGTGGCGTCCACCAGGAGTAGGCGACGGTATCGGGATGGAGATGGCGAAAGCTATCCACCAACCCGCGCGCCAGCAGGGCGCTGAGCGCGGCGCGTTCCTCAGGCAAGAAGCCCGAGGTACGCTGGTTCTCGCGGGGGCGGGCCAGGTCAATCGCCTCGTGGGCGGTGTTGAGGTCGCCGACGACGACCAGGGGCACGCCGGCAGCGAGTTCGGCGCCCAGGACCGCGCCGAGGCGTTCGGTAAAGGCGAGTTTGTGCGCTACGCGCTCCGGGCCGCTGGCGCCGCTGGGCACGTAGACGTTATAGAGGGTGAAGGCCGGAAAGCGGGTGACCAGCACCCGCCCTTCGCTATCGAAGACCGGATCGCCCAACCCGGCGCGCACCTCCGTGGGCTGGATGCGGGTGAATGTGGCGACGCCGCTGTAGCCCGGGCGTTCCGCGGGCAGCCAGAAGGCCTGATAGCCCGGCGGCTCGCGCAGGGCCTCCGGGAGTTGATCCGGTGCAGCTTTGATCTCCTGGAAGGCCACGATGTCGGCAGCGCAGCGCGCCAGCCATTCGAGCAGACCTTTGCGCGCGACGGATCGGATGCCGTTTACGTTCCAGGAGGTGATACGGATCGGGGGCATGGTCAATTCCAGGTATTCCAGACAGGCGCGAGCGGTAGCGCCCATGGTATCATACGCCGTGTAAGCGCGGGGCGTCAGAAGCGGGCGTTTTACCAGTACAGTCGTACAGTCACTCAACATCTCCTTCTCCACCTCCACACACCCGGCCTGGAGGACTGTCGAGGCGTGGAGATGAAGGCCGGATGCTCACGCAGGTCTGAACCATACCAGTTGTCCATGCGGCTGCGCCGCACAACGACACGATGAGCATGGGGTATCTTTGGGAGGGCCGCCCCCTCCCTGGCCCTCCCCCGCTGGGGGAGGGGACCGGGCGCCTCCCCGCAGGGAGGGGCATGGGGAAACCCGGTTTCCCCGTATGTTCACCTCAGACGGTCATGCGCATGGCGCACACCGCCGCGATGACCATGGGGCGTCTTTGGGAAGGGGCCGCCCCCTCCCTGGCCCTCCCCCGCTGGGGGAGGGGACCGGGCGCCTCCCCGTAGGGAGGGGCATGGGGAAACCCGGTTTCCCCGTATGTTCACCTCAGACGGTCATGCGCATGGCGCACACCGCCGCGATGAATATGGGGTATCTCTGGGAGGGCCGCCCCCTCCCTGGCCCTCCCCCGCTGGGGGAGGGAACCGGGCGCCTCCCCGCAGGGAGGGGGTTGGGGAAACCCGGTTTCCCCGTATGTTCACCTCAGGCTGGGGATAGATACTTCGAATGCCTTGAGCGGAGCGAAGCATGCCTGCAATCTGGCCCGGTAAGCCGTATCCCCTGGGCGCCACCTGGGATGGACAGGGGGTGAACTTCGCGCTCTTCTCGGCCCATGCCACGCGGGTTGAGTTGTGCCTCTTCGATGGACCAACCGCTGAGCGCGAAACCGAACGTCTGGCGCTTCCCGAGCGCAGCGAGGATGTCTGGCACGGCTATGTGCCGGGCCTGGGGCCGGGGCAGTTGTACGGCTACCGAGTCTATGGCCCCTACAACCCCTCGCACGGGCATCGCTTCAATCCGCACAAATTGCTGACAGACCCGTATGCCCGCGCCCTCTACGGGCGCCTGAACTGGGACAACGCGCTCTATGGCTACCGCATCGGTAGCCCCTATACCGATCTGACAATTGGCAAGCGCGACAGCGCCCCCTACACCCTGCGCTCGGTGGTGATTGACCCGCGCTTTGCGTGGGACGATGAGCGGCGCCCCAACACCCCCTTGCACGACTCGGTGATCTACGAGTTGCATGTCAAGGGCTTCACGCGCTGCCATCCCGACGTGCCGCCCGAACTCCGGGGCACGTATGCCGGTCTGGGTTCTGAGGCGGCTATTGCCTATCTCCAGCGTCTGGGGGTGACCGCGGTCGAACTGCTGCCGGTGCACCATTTCATTGATGATCAGCACCTGATTGACAAGGGCCTGACCAACTACTGGGGCTACCAGAGCCTGGGCTACTTCGCGCCTGATCCGCGCTATGCCAGTGTGAGCGAGCCGGGCGCGCAGGTCAACGAGTTCAAGCAGATGGTCAAGAACCTGCACGCCGCAGGGATCGAGGTGATCCTCGATGTGGTGTACAACCACACGGGCGAGGGCAACCAGCTCGGGCCGACGCTCTGCTTTCGGGGGATCGACAACGCTGCCTACTACCGGCTCGTTCCTGACAACCCGCGCTACTACCTCGACTACACAGGAACCGGCAATAGCCTGAACACCACCTATCCCCGGGTGTTGCAGTTGGTGATGGATAGCCTGCGCTACTGGGTGCAGGAGATGCACGTTGACGGTTTCCGCTTCGACCTGGCGCGCACGCTCGTCCGTGGGGTTTACGAGGGTGACCGTCCCAGCGCCTTTTTCGATATGATCAAGCAGGACCCTGTGCTCTGCCAGGTCAAACTGATTGCCGAACCGTGGGATCTTGGCCCCGATGGGTACTGGGTGGGGCGGTTCCCCTCACCCTGGGCGGAGTGGAATGGTCGCTATCGCGACAATGTGCGCAAGTTCTGGAAGGGGGACGCGGGTCAGGCCGCCGAGTTTGCCTCGCGGATCATGGGTTCGATGGACCTGTACCGGCACAATGGTCGCCGGCCCTACCACAGCATCAACTTCGTCACCGCGCACGATGGCTTTACCCTGCGCGACCTGGTGAGCTACAACACGAAGCACAACCAGGCCAACGGTGAGGAGAATCGCGACGGTGACGAGCACAACAACTCGTGGAACTGCGGTGTCGAGGGGCCGACCGACGATCCGGCCATCCGCGAGTTGCGTTTGCGGCAGATGCGCAACTTTCTGGCGACCCTGCTCCTCTCACAGGGCACGCCGATGCTGCTGGCAGGCGATGAGCGCGGGCGCACCCAGCAGGGCAACAACAACGCCTATTGCCAGGACAACAGCCTCTCGTGGCTCGACTGGTCGCCCGACCCGGAGGCCGAGCAACTGCTAGCCTTTACGCGGAGCGTGATCGCCCTGCGCCGGCGGCATCCGATACTGCACCGACGCAACTTCTTCCAGGGTCCCCTCGCGCCGGTGGGGGTCGAGTATGATGTGGAGTGGCTCAGCCCCGATGGGCAGGAGATCGGCCCGGCGCTGTGGAACAACCCCGAGTTGCGCTGCTTCGGATTGCTGCTCAACGGTCGCGTGATGCGTGAGCAGGGCGAACGTGGGGAGGCCATCCACGATGAGGTCTTTCTGATCCTCTTCAATGCCAGCCACGATCCGATCGCTTTCATCCTTCCCGACTGGCCCGATAACCCGGTCTGGGAAGTGCTGGTGGACACTGCTGATCTCGATCAGAACGGCGGGCGCGTGCCCAGCAGCGAGGTCTACCAGATCCAGCCGCGCTCGCTGGTGGTGCTGGTCGAGCGCGCCAGTAGCCAGAAGGCCCCCCAGCAGCCGGTTATGCAGACGGCGCTGGCGAAGAAGCCCCTTGCAGTTGGCTGAGGTGAAAATAGCCCGCCCGCGGGAGGGTTTGGGTGTAGTAGGGGCGCGGCGCCGCCGCGCCCCTACGCCCTCCCAGGAAACAACCCGCCCGCGGGAGGGTTTGGGAGGGCGAAGCCCTCCCAAGAACAAATATGTTCATTCCGGTGTTGTGCGGCGCAGCCGTATGGATGGCTGATGTGAACACGCACCTTTCAGGATGGATGCGCATAGATATCAATTTTGCAGTATAATGTCGCTGCCGCGTCCGTTTTGAACCAGGCTCTGCACCATGATCTCGCCTACATCTTCACTACCACAAGCAGCAGCGCTTTCGGCACGGCAACATCTCCCGGTGGTCCGTAGGGAAAGGGGGGGTTGTGCTTGCAGTAATCGCCGTGCTTCTGGGCGTGTTTCTGGGGGTGATCATCGCCGGCGGAGTGCTCGTTCCGCGGCTCAGCCTGTTGCTCAACGAGCTGGCGCTCGTGCGCCGGGAGCGCGATCGGCTACAGGGTGAGCTGGTCGCACGGCGCAGTGATGCGGCTGACGCGCACAGCCGGGCCTTCCGCTCTGAGCAGGATCTGCTGGTCATGCGGCGCCGGGTGTTTGCGCTGACCGTGGAACGGGATGCGGCTCGCGCAGCCCAGATCGCCGCCGAGGCGGCCTATCGTGAGGTGCTCGCCGAACGCGATCGCCTGCAGGGTGAACTCGCGCTGATGCGCCGCCGCAAAGTTCCGTGATGGCCGGTCGGTGAGGTGATGCCTCGGGCGGGCGCCGGGGGCAAACGGGTTACCCTGGCGACTCCCTGAGGTGAACATAGGCCGTGTACGGGAGGGTTTGGGCGTAGGGGCGCGCCCCTACGCCCTCCCAGGAAGCAACCCGCCAGCGGGGAGGGTTTAGGAGGGCGCAGCCCTCCCAGGAATAGTTATTTTCATCCTCTCCTTGTGTAGCGCAGCCGCATGGATGACTGAGGACTGAAGAGAAACGCAGGAGCGCCGCGCTCTTCAGAGGAGAGGCTACTTAGTCTCACGATAGACCACGTGGCGGCGAACGATCGGGTCGTACTTGCGCAACTCAAGGCGGCTGGGATCATTGCGGCG
>CAKZKA010000062.1 GCA_937120965.1 uncultured Chloroflexota bacterium | reverse complement strand
CCCCCCTCGTCTCCAACCCCTTCGTTGCGGGGCGATGATCCTCAGCACAGCCAACCGACCCGCAGTCCGCCTCGCCCGCCCAGTCTCCAACCCCTTCGTTGCGGGGCGATGATCCTCAGTCTGGCTCGCGCCGAAGTTCCTGATGCTGGCGATCCTGTCTCCAACCCCTTCGTTGCGGGGCGATGATCCTCAGGAATCATGAAGGGACTTAGGTGAATTCCATGCAGAAGTCTCCAACCCCTTCGTTGCGGGGCGATGATCCTCAGAGCCGACCGTAGCGCCGACCGCGACCACGCAGCCGAGTCTCCAACCCCTTCGTTGCGGGGCGATGATCCTCAGATTCTCATGGTAATCTTGGCAGCGTTCACCCTGAGCAAGTCTCCAACCCCTTCGTTGCGGGGCGATGATCCTCAGCTACCAACACGCCGATCGCGACCAGCACGCCTACCAGTCTCCAACCCCTTCGTTGCGGGGCGATGATCCTCAGCACCCGACGCGCGCAGAGGTTGACATACGGCGTGCGTGTCTCCAACCCCTTCGTTGCGGGGCGATGATCCTCAGGTGGGGGCGCTCGGTGGGCCGCCTGACTTCTACCTCTGTCTCCAACCCCTTCGTTGCGGGGCGATGATCCTCAGAAACCCGGTTTCCCCAGTTCCCCCCCCGCAGCGGGTTGTCTCCAACCCCTTCGTTGCGGGGCGATGATCCTCAGAGCTTCGCACCAGAGGGTGCCTGAGCCAACCCGTTCTGCCGCCGTTGGCGCCGACAACCAGTGACCTGCTTCATATGCGTCATCCGTCGATCCTGGCCACGTGTGGTGCTATACTGCAGAATACCCTTAGTGTAGCAGGTCATTGGTTGGAGATCAACATGAACCACTGGGCTGTCTGGCTGAGCGATCTCGCCCCGACCCTGCAGCGCGCGATCGCCCGCGCGCAACGTATCTCGCTCCCCCGTGGGTGTGATCCGGACACTCGCGCCCTGCGCCTGCGCCAGGCCCTCTGCCACGGGCGCACGGTGCGCACCACGTTCTTTAGCCTGCCACCCGCAGCCCAGGCCGCCCTCTGGGCCCTGAGCGTCTGCCCCCGCGGCCTCACCCGCACCGAATTGGTTCAGCGCTATGGCCCGGTCCGTCCGTTCCACGAGCTCCGCGATGACCCACTGCTGCGCTCGATCAGTGAGCGCCTGCTGCTTCTGGGCTGGCTGCTGCCCCGCCCCGCGACGCTCCGCCACCCCGAGCGCTGGCTGCTGCCCCCTGAGTTGCGACGCTGGCTGCCCGCCCCGCTGAGTCTCACCACGAGCGGGCCGGCACCGGCCCCACCTGTCGCGCCCGCCCTGCGCGCTGCCATTGCCGTTCTCTCGGCTGCTGCCGAAGCACCCCTCGCGATCCACGCCGATGCCCGCCCCACCGCCGCCACCCTGCACCGCATTGCGCCACGCCTCGCACCGCTTCCACCTCCCGAGATTGACAACCTTCTGATCTGGCTGCTGCCACTCCTTGCCGAGTTGCACCTGTTGCTCCCCCACGGAGCCACGGTTGTGCCATCACCCGCCGCGCGGGCGTTTCTGAACCTGCCGGCGGAACTCCAGCTCCAACGGCTCACCGCCGCCTGGCTGCACTCCCCGCGTCCGGATGCGCTGCTGCGCCGCCGGCTGTGCTCCGATGCCGGGCTGCTCTGGCCGGCACTGCGCCGCCGGCTTCTGGCGTGGGCCGCGGCTCTGCCCACCGGGCAGTTGTTGCCCGCCGCTGATCTCTTCCCGGCGCTGACGGCGGCGTTCGGCCCGCTCGCCGACGCAACTACCCACGGCCTCCGCGTCGTGCGCCGCTCCCCCTGGAACCCTGCGCGCGCCGTGTCGGTCTGGGAGACAGCGCTCGCCGGGCCGCTGACCTGGCTCGGCGTCGTCGCCTGGGCACCCGAGGGAGCGGCTGATGCGCGCGCGTGCTTCGTGACTCACCGCGGCAAAGCCGCTGATGCGGCAAGCGCAACGCCCGCCGCCGCCATTGAGGATTGCTCGCCCTGGCTGTACCAGGCCGATGGCCGGGTACGCGTTCCCTTCGTGGGCGCGGGCGCCGATCTGCTCGCGCTGCCGGCGTTCGCGCGCTGGGAGGCCGCCGATGCCGATGGGATGGTGTTCCGCCTCGACGCACGGAGTCTCGCTCGTGCGCATCGCCAGGGGCAAAGTCTGCACCGCTGCGTTACGCTGCTTGAACGGCGCGCCGGCCCGTTGCCGGTGGACTGGCTGCCCGCCGTGAATGCCTCCGGCGCTACGCTCACGATCACCCCGATGATGGTGGTCCTGGCGGAGGATCCCGCCCTGCTGGACGAACTGGCCCGTGACCGCTCGACGCGCCGGGCGATCGCGGCGACTCTGGCGCCCGGGGTGGCAGCGCTCCCCCCTGAGCGGGCCGCTGCCTTCACACGGGCCGTAGAGCGCCAGGGAGGCGCCGTGCGAGGCCCGGTCGATGCGCCGGCTGCCCCGCCAACCGACCTGACCCCGGCGGAGTGTGCGACCCTGGCCGCTCTCTGCGCTCAGGCCCGCCAGCGCGACACGGCGCCCCTGGCGCCGCCCGCGGTGCTGGACGAACTGGAGCGCCGCCTGCGGGCACGCCTGGAGCCGAGCCTGCACGCCGCGCCGTGGGATCCGCTGTCGCCGGGTCCACTCCCTGATGCAGAGCTCCCCCAGGATCAGCTGGCTGGCCTTGATCCGGATGCACGGGCTGAGGCCGCGCTGCACCTTGTCCGGAGCGCGCTCCGGCGGCGACGGGCGCTGCAGATGCGCTATCAGCCCCGTGATGCGTCCCCTGCTGTCCGCACTGTCATTCCGCTCAGGCTGGAGCAACACGGCGATCATTGGTATCTCGCAGCCTTCTGCCTGTGTGAACGGGCAGAGCGCACCTTCCGCCTGGATCGCGTGCTGGGCGCTGTTGACATCCCGCTGCGCGCGACCCGCGACACGCTCTGCGCTGAAGCAGCCCCTCAGCCCCGACGGCCACGCCGTGCAACGCAGATCGCGCCGCTCCCGCCACCTCGGGCCGCGCCAACACCACTGGTGGGCGTCTGGCTTGAGTGATGCCCGGTCAACGTGATGGCGCCGCATAAGCTCGCCTCTACAGCCCGACCGCGCTCCAGTGTCCTGTGCGGGGGCTGTGGGGGCTGTGGGGCTGTGGGAGTGCGGCGGTCTCATACCATTTTGGATTTTAGATTTTGGATTGTGGATTGCCACGCTGGGCAGCACAACGCCTGAAATCGCTTCAGGCAATGCGGCATCATCAACGGTAATTGGTATCAGACGATGTAGTGGGTTGGTTGCGTCGTGACCTTGCCGATGCCGTAGATCGCAATCCGCCGGACCGCAGCCTCATCAAGCCGGTAGCAGCGTACGCTATCGGTGTTAAGGTCGATGAGACCGCGTAGCTCGCGCCCGACGGTGAGCAACTCCTGCTGGCTCAGGTCGCACTCGAAGACACTGTACTGGACCCGCTTCCCGTAACCCTCCAGCAGCTTCGCCACCTTAGTGCGGCGCTTGTCCTCGACAACGTCGTAACTGATGATCGTGAACACGGAATCCCTCTTCGGGCTATGGGAGCTATGGCTGGCACGGAGGCTCTGCTGACAACCCCCACACCCCGACACCTCCCACAGCTCCCTCGATAGCGATGTCAATGCGTGTCGTCATTGCGCTGACAGCCCCCACACCCCGACACCTCCCACAGCCGCTCTACGGTGTGTAGCCAACATACCGGGCCTGCTCGCCACGCACCACTCGAGCAACAGCCTGCGCCTGGAGAAGCACGACCCGGCGGAACGGCGTCTGTTCGCCTGTGGGCAGTCGGGTAAGCTGCTGCATCAGGGCCTCGTAGCGGTCGATCAGGGCACGCCGGGCGCTCGCGGCAAGATACACGGCCTCGGGCCGCTCGACAGGCCGCTCGACCATCTTCGGGGTGACCGTTCCTGATCCGACAAGGTCCAGCACGAGCCGATCGACAATAAGCGGTCGAAACTCCTCCATCAGGTCGAGGGCCAGAGAAGGTCTCCCGGTCTCGATGACGTGGAAGGTGCCGAGATAGGGGTCGAGGCCGGTGAACTGGACGGCTGTCAGCACATCGTGCAACAAGAGTGTGTAGCCGAACGAAAGCATCGCGTTGAGCGGATCGGGCGGCGGATAGAAGGCGCGGCCCTGGAAGCTCCAGCCTTGCTGGAAGACCGTCTTCCACGCGCCGAAGTAGCCTGCCGCCGCGGCACCTTCGTAGCCGCGCACCGCGTCGATCGTCGTCGCCTGGGCGAGGCCGGCCACAGCCCCTTCGATCTGGCGTATCGCCGTGTTCGCGGCGGCCCAGCCGGTTGCGGACAGCAGCCCGCGCTGGTTGGCAAGCTTCGCCGCGATCTGGGCGCGGGCGAGTTCGAGCGCCCACGCGCTGTCGGCGACTCGCGCGATCTGCTGGATGCGGAGCGGCCCGAAGCGCGACGGGCCTGCCGTCAGCGTGGCGTAATGGCGGCTCCCGCGCTGGTTCGTCAGCATCACCGGAATATCGCGGGCGAGGAGATCAACCAGCAGCGCGGTCGACATCTGCACCCCACGGCCCATCAGCACCACCTGGTCGATCTTGTTGAGCGGAATCGACTCGAGCGTCTTGCCGTCCTTGCTGATAACGACCTGCTGGTCGCGCTTGTGGACGGTGGCGCCCTGCTCCTGGACGTACAGTGTTGGCATGGCCTTTCTCCCTGGTCGTATGACCCTACTTCGCGCCTTGAACGCGACGGCGCAGGTCGGTAGCACCCTGGCGCACTCGCTCGACTCCGGCGCGGGTGCGTGCCTGCGCCTGACGCGATGCCTCGCGCAGTGCCTGCTCGGCCTCCTCGAAGCTGGCGAGCCCCTGTCCAAACTGCGGCCACCGCTCGCGGGGCGTCAGGGCCTGGCCGAGGAACTCCAGGCCGTCAGCATAGGCGGCTACCCGTGTCTTCTCGGCGTTGAGTTGGAGCCGCAGCACCGCCAGCTGCCGACGAACGAGCTCCAGCGCCCGCTCAGCCTCCTCGCGCGTAGCACACATGACCACCAGGTCGTCCATGAAGCGCACCATCCGCATCCCGTGGCTGGTCATCGCGAGGTCGAAGGGATGCAGGTAGATGTTCGCCAGGAGGGGCGAGAGTGAACCGCCCTGGGGCGTGCCGCGTGGCCCGGTCGCGGCGGCGTGCGCGCGCAGGGCAAGCTCGCCTGCCGCGACGGCGCCCGCAGCCAGGGCGCTGCCGAGCAGCAGGCGCTGGGGGCTGATCTGCCGCAGGTGCGGGGCGATGCGACGGGCGCCTTCGAGCGCCGGCTGGGCCAGGCTCAGCAAGGTGATCAGCCCACCGGCGTCGAGGCCGGGCCGGCGGGGTACGCCCCAGCCGAGGGGATCCGGCTGCTCCCAGATCGCTGCACCGTACGGGTCGCCGATGGGTGCCGGCGCAGGCGCCGCGGGTGGGGCAGCAGGCGCGGCGCTGATGCCGCGGAGGGCAGCCCCGGCCTGGCGGGCCAGCGCGGCCAGGCCCACCGGCTCCTGCACAAGCGCGGCGTCCTCAGCGGTCTGCATCGCGCCTACCTGGAGCCACTGGCTGATAAGCTGGAGGATTGCCGGCTCGTCGATGCGCTGGCGGAGCAGCCCCATCAGGATCTGATGATCGATGGCATCGAAATAGCCGGCGATGTCGGCGTCAACGGCCCAGCCCAACCCCTGATCGGCGTAGCGGGCCACGCGGGCCACTGCCTCGGGCACGCCGACGTAGAGCCGACAACCATACGAGCAATCGAGGAACAGCGGCTCGAACAGGGGCTGCAGCACCTGCTGGACAGCGCGCTGGGCGATGCGGTCACGGATGGCGAGGATGGCGATCGCCCGCTCGCCGCCGCTAGCCTTCGGCAGCGTCACCCGGCGCGCGGGAAGGGGCCGGTACGTTCCCGTGCGCAGCTCCTCGGCCAGCCGGCTAGTCTGGCTGGCCCAGTCGGCCTCGAAGTCGCGCACGGTCACGGCGTCGATGCCGGCGCTCCGGCCACGCCGCGCGACCTGAATATTGCCGCGCACACGACGCCAGGCCAGGGTGAGATTCTCGACCGTCACCACCTGCTCGAGAAGGGCAGGGCCGGTGTATTTCGGGAAGATGGGCACGTTGTACTCCTCTCTCATTGTGGAAGCTCAGGGTGGGCGGGCCGGTGGGTTATCGGGTTGTCGGGCTAGAAGCTCTTGCCTCCGTTGTGAGCACTCTCGGGATCCGGTTCGTGGACTCGCGGGCTGTTCGTGTCGCCCCACACCCCCACACCCTCCACATCCCCACACCCCTACTCCGCCATATCCTGAAGCAGCTTGAGCCCGGCATCGGCAAGGGCCTGCGGTTCGGTGTCGGGGCGGGCCTGTGCTGCGGCCGCTGCCGCGATCTGGGCTGCGCCGGCGATCCCGGCGAGCTGGCGGTCGTGCTGGCGCTACTCGCGCACCGTGGCCTGCACCTGCTGGGCACGCCAGGCCTCCAGCTTCTGCATCTGCTCGGCGACCATGGCCTCGTGGCGCAGGTGCAGCTCCAGGAGCGCGCGCTCGTGCTGGGCACGGCGCTCGGCCACCGCCTCAGCCTGCCGCACGCGCTGCTCGGCGATGCGCTGCTGCACCTCGGCCAGGGCCAGGGCGTGCTCGCTCTGGCGCGCCTGAACGGCCAGGGCCAGTTCGCCCTCGGCGCGGGCCAGGCCCTGCTGCGCCTCCAGCAATTCACTGAAACCGGATGAGCATAGTGCGGCCGCCGAGGGCCTCCCAGGCCAGGGCATCGGCGAGCCGATTCAGCTCACGAGGAATAGCGAGCAGTTCGATGCTCGGAAACAGGCCCACCAGGGCCAGCGCCTCGGCGTAGAGCGGCTGGAGCGGTCCGGCGCGCACAGCACAGCGCCCCGTGAGCTGGTCGATAACGACCCGGCTATCGCTGTGGCAGCGCACCGGATGCGCCGGGTAGCGCCGGTGCACAAAGGTCAGACCGGCGATCAGGGCCTGGTACTCGGCCTCGTTGCACGTCGCTGCCGGCGCCCGCAGTGCACGTGTGTGCAGCACCTGGCCCTGCAAGCCCCGGACGACGATCCCCAGCCCGGCCACCCCGCGCGGTGGGAAACCCGGCGTGCCGTCAACCTGGAGCAGCAGTCGGCTCACAGCTGCGCCATGCTCCAGGCGAGCGGGCCCAGGCTCGCGGCGACCGCCAGCAGCGTGGCGGCCGCGCAGCCCCGAAGCAGATGGGCCGGCCGGATCCGGGGGAACCGGAGACTCCGCATCGGGAGCGCCAGCGTTGTGAAGGCCAGAACCAGCGCGAGCGCTGCCAGCGTTGTGATGCACCATATCATCAGCACCTCCCCTGCGATTGTGTCCTGCGATCCGCCCCTGCGGACAGGCTTATGGTCGCATGAGACGGGCTGCGGGGCATCGGGCCGCCAGCACGAAGAAAGACCGAGCCTGCGGGCTCGGTCTTTCCTCCGTCCAGGACGGAGCCGGCTGCGCACCTAGTGGTTCACCACACTGATGCCGCGGGATCAGCCCGCCCTGCGTAAGGACGCAGCGCGCTGCGTCCCGACGAGCCCGTCATCCTGCGTCATCACCGCGGCGAGCCACTAGCCCAGGCCGGGGGCGCGCGAGCGGTAGTAGAGCGCCGCCTCGTAGCGGCTCTGCAACTGGAGCTTGCTGAGGATGTTGGAGACGTGAGTCTTGACGGTCTTGATGCTGACGACGAGCCGGTCGGCGATCTCCTGGTTGGTGGCGCCGGCGGCGATCAGGGCGAGCACTTCCTGCTCGCGGGGGGTGAGCGGCTCGACAATCGCCGGCGCGACGCCCTGCTGGAGCATGTCGTGCAGACGGCGGAGCACGATGGCGCTTGAGAAACGCCCGCCGCGCGCGATCTCGGCCAGCGCGCGCCGGATCTCGGCGCTGTCAAGCTGATCGGCCTTCGAGATACAGCCGCTCGCGCCTGCCTGAATTGCACGCAGCAGCTGGTCGGCCTCGTCGAACCCGGTGATGACGAGCACCCCAGTCTGCGGGCTGGTGCGTCGCACCTGGCGGATCAGCTCCAGGCCGGTCTCCAGCGCGCCCAGCTTCAGGTCGGCGAGCAGCACATCGGGCACGTGTTCGGCGACCAGGGCGAGGGCCTCCTCGGCGGTTGCCGCCTCGGCCACCAGGCGCACCTCTGGTGTTCCGGGCTCTTCCAGAATGGCGCGCAGCCCCCGGCGAAATACCGGGTGGTCATCGACGACGACCACGTCGATCGTCATATCATCCATCGGCCACATCCTCCCGCTCAGCCGGAAGCCAGACACGGATGGTCGTGCCCTGGCCCGGCGCGGTGCTGATCTGCGCTCGCCCACCACGCCCTTCGACCCGCTCAAGCACGCTCTCCAGGCCGATCCCGGGCGCGGCCAGGGCCGTCTCAAAGTGAGCGCCGACGCCGTCATCGCTGATCTCAAGCAGTACCTCACCAGCAACGGGTGTGAGGCGCACATGCACCTTGCCCGCCCCCGCGTGCTGGAGCACGTTTACGAGAGCGCCACGTGCGATCCCGAGCAGGCAGGCCGCGCACTCCCAGCCTACTGGCGGGGCGACGAGCTCAGCCGCGATCACGAGCTGCGGGCTGACACGGCTGACATGGGCGAGCAGGCGCTCAAGAGCGCTGTGGAGATCCTGCCCGGCACGCTGGCCGCGCAGGCCCCCCAGGAGAAAGGTAAGGTCGTCGAGGCCCTGCTGCGCTGCTTCGCGGATCTCATGCAGCAGCAGTGCGGCGCTGGCGGGGTCACGGGCCAGATCGCGCTCGGCCCGCTCGGCCAGCAGCCGGATCGCCGGCAGCACCTGCTTGACGTGGTCGTGCAACTCGGCGGCGAGGTGACGGCGGGTGCGCTCCTCGGCCGCGCGCACGCGCTGCTCGACGGCGCGCAGTTCAGCCAGGGACTCCGTCGCGACGCGCAGGAGCAGCGTCGCAGCCATTGGGAGGCTATCAGGGTAGCACAGATGGGCCGTCGCCACGACGACGCCACCGTAGACCAGCGGGTAGGCCTGCTCGTCTGTCAGACTTTCACCTGCGGCAACACGCAGCGCGAGGAGCGGCTCGAACACCTCCGGAGTGACCACGATCGCCGCGCCGGCGCCGCTCAACTCGGCCAGTCCGTCTGCTACCTGCTGGAGCAAATTGCGGAGGCCGGCGCGGTCGGTCAGCGGCTGCCGGGAATGCTCCAGGCGTGCCAGCAACGCGACGATTACCTCGGCGGTTCCAGGGTCCATTCGCACACACCTCCAATCGTTGAACGTCGGCCCCGCCGAGGAACTTCGCTCGCCCACGCTGCCGCTCCGCGCCGCCATCGCCTCTTCTTCGCCGGCTCGCCCGACGAGACGGTGTAGGGCAGGGGGGGCGAGCGCATACCGACGTCACGAATTGTCCGATTTCGATTCTGGCGATGTTGGTTGAAGGATCAGATAGATCGTGTTCCCAGCCGCTTCCAGGTCTACTAATCGACCTCGAAAGCCTCCAGACTTACCGCTCCCAGCCTCCTTGCGCGGGATAAAGCCAACCAGCGTTTTCCCCTTTGGGAGCTCATAGCCACGCAAATTCAGCTCTACACGTACACCACGGCCGCGACCAATCGAGATCTCTCCCTGACGCTGTCCTGTCAACTCAACACCGACATCAAGCTTGCGCAGTTCCTCGGGTGGTGACGGCGGGGTCGCTGGTATTGGCGAAGGATGGTCGGCAAGCACCTGTGTTGGCAGCGGAAGGACAAGGCGCTCACTGTACTCATTGACCTTGTGTGTATTCTGGTTTATGCGACGCCGACGGTAGCCTTCAGGGTGAGCCTTGTCACGTTCAATCTCCATATAGCGTGTCGCAAGGCGATCTGGACCCGGCCAGGTGAGCAAAGCAAGGAAGCAGCGCATACGTAATGGGCTGTGCAGGTCATCGCCCTCGTGCACCTGCTCGCCGCTTTCGCGTAAGACATACGCCTCAAACGCTGTGATAGCACGCTGCGGAATGTTGTCCGCGCCTGGAGGTGCGGGATCAGTCCAGGTATTCCCGCTTGCCAGGGAGCTGTAGCGCTGTGCCCTATCACTCAGTTGCAACTGATATTGCACCTTGACGGAGCCCATCCCAAAGGGCTTGCCCATACCGAGAGCAAAGCGGAATGGTCCACGCTTGTGCTCAGCCTGCCACTTGTCGTCGCACAGGCGGAGAACCCACAGGAGCGCACCCAGTTCGACGTCGCTCAGGTTCTCGAAGTGAACATCAAACTTGAAGGTTACTCCCGCTCGCACGGGTTTCATTCGGGTGTATTGCTTCGGCGCTTGTGCGATCCTTTGCTCATCATGCTCACGTATGTCGTTTACATCGACCGTACCCTTACGCCAGTAAAGCTTATGCCCACGAAGAGTCGTCGCCTCGGTCGTGCTATCGTAGCGACGCAACTGATCTCTTCGCGCTTGCGTCTGCTGCGGCTGCACAAGGTAATGCTGGTAGGTTGTTGGTTTTGGGCTTGCCAGAATGCGGGGTGTGAGGGCATCATGCCATACACGATCGCGTGCGGTCACAAACTGCGCGTCGCTTACAGAAACACGTCCGGCCACGGTCTGAGGGGTATCACCTGGCTGCCGTGTGCGGCGGACGAAGCCGAACAGTGCCTCGGCGATGTCGATGCTCTTGTCTTCACGCTGCTCTGGTGGCAAGAAGTCATAGGGCGCGGTGCCGTACGGAAGCCGGAAGAGTTGAGCACGGCCGAAGAAGCGCAGATCGCCACCGGTGTTGAGGAGGAAAAACACCGGCTCACCATCGCGGAGCAGTCCATCGGCGCGTCGCGACCCGGGCACAGGCCGATCGCGCTCGAAGGCGCTCTCCTGCCACTGCGTGATTTGATCGTCGTCCTCAAAGCGTTCGATCAGCGTGTGATCGACGGGGTGCTCGATCCCGTTCGGCTGCAGGAACACAAACTCCATATGCTTGTTCTGCATATGACCGGTAATCACGAGCGTGCCCGGTACCTCATCAGGAATGGCCTGAGGCGTGAAGCTTGCCTGACGCACCCCACGGAAGCGCAAATAGAGGTTTGGATGCCGGGGTGTGTGCGGGAAGTAATAGTCCTGTGCTGCCACATCACAAACGACGTAGATGCGACGATGCTGATACGTCCAGTTTGGTTTCCGGCTGGCACCGTGACCGTGCATAAGCGGCTGACCCGGTAGTAAGGGTATTGCTGCAAGGCCACGCGGGTTGGCGGCATTGTGATCAATACGAGCGAAGTCGCACTCTTCGATGATGAAGTGCCCCCCTTTCCGGCGCAAGTAGCCGGCCCGAATCAAGGTGCGATAACAGTTCGCTCGTGGGTTCGGCGCCACCTGCACCTGGCCGCAATCCTCGACAAACAGCCGCTGATAGTTTCTGTCTGCCACTGAACGATAGAACAGCTGGCGATCGAGCACCCGGCCCATCTTTCCATAGGCGGCAATTTCTACCAGTGCCCGCAGCATGCCACGCAGGCTGCTGCCGGGAATAACAGGCGCGTTCGGATCATCATAGGCGAAGAAGCGCGCACGCTCTTGCTGCTGCTCCGGCGTAAGCTCGTGAAAGGCTCGTCCGCCATACTCTGCAAACTCCTGGGGCGTATAGCCACAACGCACGTACAGCGGTGACTCGGTGGTGAGCGAGCAAATAAGTCGCCCGGTGTGGCGTCCAGCGAGGTATCTATCCTGGCGCGGGAGTCGTGGATCTGTGCCTTGTTCGCCGGGAGGCAGTTCCTGGGCGAGAACGACCTGCTCCGGCAATGGCACGAAGTTATATGGCGCCAGGGCCTCGCGATCCTCGGGGACAGGGTAAATGTGCTTCGGCAGCGGCATAGCTATTCTCCTGGGCTCAACAGGTTGACCAGCCGGCTATACGCGATTCGCACCACCCCGGCCTCGTCCTCGGCCAGGTAGTGGCGCACGGCGAGGCGGGCGTCGCCCCGGTGGTGGGTGGGCCGCGCCGGGGCGATGCTGATCGGCGGCGCGTGGACGATGCCCTGCCGGCCCTCGGCCAGCAGGCGGAAGGGCGACGCGGGCTGGTCGTCCGGGTGTGTCGCGCTGCCCCACAGCAGGTACTCCTCGTCGATCACCTCGACCTCGCCCTCGGCGCCGTCGCGGGTGAGCCGGGCCTGCCAGGTGTCACCCACCCGCCAGAGCCGCAGCTCGGCCTCGTGGTTGAACAGCCGCGCCATGTGCAGCGTGTCCTGGTGCAGCAACGTACCCGCCGGGCCATAGTCGTCGCTCGATAGCGCCAGCTTCGTCCCGTCGTACCGGCCCCAGAGCACGGCGGCATCGCTGTGGGCAAGCAGGTAGACCGGGTTGGCGGCGTCGGCCTTCGACCAGTGGGCCTTCGCGGTGCTCTCCAGCCAGGCCCGCAGGTCGGTATCGCGCCCGGGGGCGTCGGGCTCCGTGGTGGCGCTGGCGATGCGCCTGATCGTTCGCCGATAGGGTTGCTCAGCCATGCTTCTTCTCCAGCCAGCCAGGGATCGCCTGGACGCATCTTTCCAGGTAGGCCGCCAGTTCTGGCGCGACGGTCAGGCGCTCCTCGGCGCCGATCGGCCAGTGCATCTGAGGTTCTGCACCGCCAGCGGGCTTCAGGGCCGCCGGCAGCGCCTCCGGCGAGAAGCGCAGCTCGGCGCCGATACCCTGCAAGCGCCCGCGCCCGATGCTGCTCGTCCCGCCAAGGGGCAGATCGCCGGTCCAGAGGTCTTTCAGCAGTAGCATGAGCAGCCCCAGCTCGGCATCCCCCGTCTCATACATGGTGATAGTCAACTCCACATCGCCCCTGGTGAGCGGCGCCTCGCTGAAGAGCGCGGTGTCGAGGGCGCCGCCGGTGAAGCGATCGATTGAGACCCGGCTCTGCACGAGCGAGTTGCTGTTGCTGATGGCCTGCTCGCTCACCCGCAGCCGGCTGGCCTTGAGTGGGCGTTTGCCAACCTCGCGGCCCTGCTCCGGCCCGAAGAGGCTCTCGATGGCGTTCAGGTTCGGTGCGCCGAGGGTGTTGGCGATGCGAATGGCCCGTGCTCGCAGCGCCCCCGCCACGCTCGTGCCGGGCAGCACCGGCTCCCGCCCCGCGCTGTTGGGCCGCCGCAGGTGGGTTGCGTCAGGCGCCTCACCCGGGTACTCCGGCAGATCGGAGCGTATCAGCAGCGGGCTGGCCAGGCGGAACCACGCGCTGAGGGTGACGGTCTTGCGCTTGTCGGTGGTTGGAACGGCGACGCCAAGCAGGGCGACAATGTCGTCATCTTGACGTTTGACCGGCGACACTACGGCATAGGCCTGCCACCCCGCCTGGTTGGGATCATCATGCGCGCTGCGGTCGGCGACCAGGTAGGCGAGCAGATGGTCGGCGTCGGCCAGGTCGTACTCGGTGAGCGTCCAGCTGTGGGCGTGGCATGTACCATACCCGCGGCTGCCACGGGCGCCGACCGTGATCTCGCCGCGTTGCAGCGCGCCCAATGCCAGAGCCAGGGCCGCGCGCAGCCGCACCGCCTCACCCTCATCGTCGGGCAGGAGCAGCTCCAGCTCCAGCGGAAAGCGCGTGCCCGCCGGTACCAGCTCCAGGTTGAACTTCTTCTGGTCGCGGGCGGTGCGAGTGCGCGGGTCGATCGCCACCCCGTCACGCACTTCGATCGACGTCGGCTCAGCCAGACTGTCGGCGATCAGCAGCGGGCTCTGCTCACCGTCGGGGTCGCCCTTCCGGCCGCCGAGGAGCAGTTCGGCAAGGCCGCCGGTTTCTCGCTCCTCCGACCAGTGCCCCTGCTCATAGGCGCGCAGATAGCTGCGCAGCGCACCGGCGATGCTCGTGCCGGGCAGGAGCAGGCCGCCATCGGCGGCATCGCGTAGAAGGGCCATGTCGGCCAGGTCGCTCTCGACGCCGCCACCGAAATGGGCGGGCGCGGTGAGCTCCAGCGTGCCCCGCACGACGAGGCGCCGCGCGATGCTGCGAACGGTCGTGTCGCGCTCTGTTTCAGCCGCGCTGGTCATCGTCCCTCCTCCTGCTTGCGCCAATGGCCCGCCGCGGCGGCGATCAGCCGCAGAGTTGTGCGCAGCTCCACCGCCGCCTTATCGGGCGCGATCCCGGCCACGCCCAGGCGCTGGTCGCCGGCGAGCCCCAGGGTAGCCCAGACCTGCCCCGGCTGGGCCAGATGGTCGTCGAGCCACTGCGCGAGGCTCTGACCGTTGATCTGCGACCGCTCGAACTGCTGCTTCGCCGCCTGGCGGAGCTCCTGTAGACGTTCGCGCAAGGCCTGGGCGGCTTGATCCATCTGCTCCTCGGCAGTGTTCAAGACCTGCTGGGCCTGCACTGCCAGCCAGTCGAGCTGGCTGCGACGTGGTGGGTTATGTGACGTCCCGGTGCGTAGAAAGCGCGTGATTGCAGCCTCGATCGCCTGGTCGAGCTGGCGCTGCGCCATGCGCCGGGCCAGTCGCTCGGCCTCGCCCGCGATCGGTTGAGCTGCACGCGTTGGCGCCGCGACATCCTTCGAGCCGGCACGGAGCGTCGCGGCGAGCGGAAGGTTGAACGCGCAACGCCCGTAGCCTTCCACCCGCCGCAGGCCGAGGCCACGCGCCTGGATCGCCGCGCGCAGCGGCGCCGGAAGGCGCTTGCGCAGTACGAGCACGCTGCCGGCGGCCAGGGCCGGGGCGGGCGGGAGCGGCAGGCGCCAGGTGCTGTTGTAGCCGCCGAGCAGCGCCCGCCCGACGCTGCTGCGCGCCCAGGCGATCTCGCTCTCACTGAGTGTCACCGACTCACCGGCGGCCTCGCTCAGCGCCGCGCCGAGCGCCGCCGGCAGCCGGGCCAGGTCGGCCCAGGCCAGCGGGTGGCCCTCCGGGTCGACGAGCAGCGTATCGCTGAGCAGGGTCAGGGTCAGCTCATCCTCGTCTTCCTTGTCGTCTTCGTCACCGTGCGGCGCCTCGGGGGTTGCCGTATCGGCCAGGCTGAGCTCCACCCTGCCATACCCGGCGCTGCGGGAGCCGCCGAGCCACGCCACGGGATCCGCCGTGAGCGCTTTCAGCTTTGCGACCTGGTGCGCGGCCGCGGCGCCGTCATCGACCACGATCAGGCCGATGAAGCGCTGGTCCTCGGCCAGGGCCTGGTACTGGAAGACCGCGCCGTTCTCGGCGGTGGCGCGGCCCATGCGCCGGTCGCGCTGCATATGCACGCTGAGCGTGCGCCGCGGCGCGTAGAGCGTTGCGCTGGTCCCGTCATCGCCGAGCGTGATGAAGGGCTTCTCCTCGCGCTCAAGCTGCTGGTCGCTCGGCGCGCTGAAGGCAGCGTGGGCACTGTTATGGAGCGTCCACTGCCCATCGTTGCCCGGGGTCGCGTATTTTGCCTTGAGCAGCGTGCGCGGCGTCGGCAGCGTGCGCGCCCCATCCGGGTCGGCGGGGTGAGCGTGGAGGTAGCGCACGGTGCCGTCGAAGAAGAGCGCGCGGGCAAGCGCGTCGTGGGTAATATCGGACTGGCCTGCCTGCGCGCAGTAGCGATGGATGAGCAGGCCACGGAGCAGGCTGCCGGGGATAAAATCGAGCGACGTGTTGCTGTTGGGGTCGCTGACGCGCCCGGCGGCGAGCAGCGGCTCCTCGAGATCAAGGGTGTACTTCAGCAGCGGCATGGCCGGATCCTTTCACCAGGGTGGCGAAGTGCTTGAACTGCGCGAGCGTGAACGCGCTGTCGGCATAATCAGCCGGCTCGCCGGCTTGCAGGAGCAGGCTGACGCGCCCGCGCCCGCGGTTGCGCGCGGTGCCGGCCCGGCGCACCCCCAGAGCGCAGGCGGCAAGTAGCGCCAGGTCGTCGGCTTCTGGTGCAGCGGTGAAATCAAGCCCGGCGAGCAGGCGCGTGTCGCGCAGCAGGACGCGCATCGCCCGGAGCGCGCCGATCTCCGGCGCGCCTCGCGTGGCGTCGAGGGCGGTCTGCCGGCGGATGGTTGTCAGCGAGTCCAGCACCTCTGCGGCAGTAATCGTCCCGGCGGCAACATCGCGGTGGAGCCGGTCGCGCAGCGCGGGCGGCAGCGTCGCCGCCTGCACGCGCAGCAGCGATGCCCGGCCGCCGCTGCCGTCGAAATCGGCGCCGCTCTCGCCGAGCAGCCGGGCGGCGGCCGGCTCAAGGCTCGCCAGCGCAGGATTGCCGCCACGCACAAGCGCATCGCGGATCTCATACCAGGACTCGCGGAGCAGCCCCTTCAGCGCCCGACCGCCAAGGAAGGGGCAGCCGGCGCTGTCGTGCTCGATCTCGACGTCGACGAGCCCGGCGACGCCCTCGCCACGCCCGAACGTTGTGTCGCTGTGCAGCAGAACACTTAAGAAGTAGCGCATACCCGCCCTCATTGCAGCTCGATGAAGAAGTCAAGGGCCTCGATCGCGTCGAAATAGCCGCAGCGCCCGCCGGCCCAGCCCGTTTCAACGAGGTTCCTGGCCGCACCGGCATCCGCCACAGTGGCCAGCTTCGGCAGTTCCTGATCCTGCCGGAAGCGTGTCCGCCACCGCTTAATCGCGTCCTCACCCTTCCGCAGCTCCTCGCGCAGCGCAGCCAGCTTGCTCGTCGGCCAGGAGCGCTCGTTGCTGAACTCCTTAACAAGCCCCGACAGGTTCTCCCAGCGGCGCCAGCCGAAGCCGTTGGGGATGTCAGCCAGGGTCACCGGCCGCATGGTCAGGTCGCCTGGCTGGGCGCGGTAGCCACGCTCGCGGAGCACATCCAGGCTACCGCTGATCCCGGTGGTGGCGAACTGCCAGTCGAGGGCCGGCTGGTCGCCGTGCTCGCGGGCCTGCGCCTTGGCGCTTGCGCAGAGCTCTGTGCTTAGCCTGTAGGCGCGGGCGAAGGGGTAGTGCGACTTGACCACCGCCACCCCCGCGCAGGCGTGGGCCGGGCCGCCGGGCAGGCCGGCCGCGGCCCGCTCGAACTCTTTGAGGTAGCGAACCGCCATCCCGAGGCCAAGCCGCCCGTCGCAGACGAACGTCACATCGTCACCGCCGAAGATCAGTGGGCGCAGCGGGAGCGGCGTTTCACCGCGCCCGGGCCGCAGTTCGTGGATCAGCCGACCGAGCGGATCGTCGTGTGTGGGATCAGCTTCCTTGAGCGTCGCGAGCATGGCCCGTACCGTGGCCCTGAAGGCCTCGCCGCCAGCCTGCTCCACCGCGTGTGAAAGCGCGCGCAGCGCGTCGAGACAGGCGCGATTGTCGGCGGCGGTCGAAAATGAGTTGACCACGCCGCTGAAGCGCCGGCCCAGGCTGTTGCCGTCGGCGTGGACCACGGCGATGTAGCTCTCCTCGCCGCGAGAGCGCCCGAGCTCGTCGAGATCACGAGGGATGCGCCACTCGTCGGAGATCGCCAGCGTCTCCCGCAGCGCTCGCTCCGAGGCCTGGATGGTTGTGAAGTCGACCCTGGCCCGCGCCGTGGCACTCAGCGGCTGAACGTCGGACTTGCCACTGCGCGAGCGCGGCGCATAGTCGAAGCGCTCAACGGCCGGCAGGCCGGTCGAGGTACACTCGCGCGTCACGCCGAGGCCGCCGAGCGGATTTGAAGCGGGCGCGCGCCGCTTGGCCGTGTCGAGCTCCTGGAAGAGCTGCGCGTACACACCGTTCGAGCCGCCGATCGCCTCGGTCGCCGGGTCAAACACCCTGTGCGCGACGACAATCTCGAGGCCAGGCGCGCACGCCAACAGGGTGCGGCTCAGCTGCGAGGCGATCTGCCGGGCTGCCGCGAGAGCCGCGTCCTTATTGCTCCCGCGCACCTGCAGCACCACATTGCCGCCGCCGCTGTACACAACTTCGGCCTGGAGCGCCGGGTCGCTGTCGAGCGTGGCGTCGCCAATCGCAGCGTTCGCAAAGTTATGCGGCTGCGGGAGCGCCGCCTCGATCCAGTCGGTTGTGACGCGCCCGACAAGGTACGAGGCGCCGATGTTGTCGCGCAGGCGGTTGGATCCGAAGATGTAGCCCTGAATGCCGCTCACGTCGATGACCGTGAGCGCACGAGCCTCAGATGCTGTTGTCATTGCTGCTCCCGTGCAGAGGTGCGAACCCACTCGGCCAGTCGGTCCCCGATATGCAGCATATCGTCGCGGCTAAAAATCTTCAGGCGCTGGGCATTCACCAGGCCATCGACCTCGCGGGTCAGCTCTGCAGGCTTCGGGTAGAAGGCGATCAGGCCCACCCGCGCCTCGGCGCCGCCGAGCTGCTCGGCGCGCGCGTAGACCTCAAGCAGCTTGGATTTACAGAGGCCTTTAGCTTGTTCAGTGGTGCAGGAGATCCCGAACAGCTGGTAGCCGCGCACCAGGGCCACGTCAATCTCAAAGTCATCGCCAGTGGGTCCGATGCCGGCCCCAGCGAGGGCATCGCCGCGGGCAGCTTCGGGTTGCGCCAGCCACGACCCGAGCACATAGTCCTCAAGCCACTGGCCTTCGAACCACTTGCCGATGCGATCGGCTTTTTCGGCTGCGTTGCTGAAGATGCCCGGCACACCAGCGCCATAATGCGTCTGAGCTGCGTCAAAAACAGCGCCCCAGGTCTGAAACAGCCCCGCGTGCAGGTCGGTCTGCAACGCATCGTTTACGGATTGCGGCGCATGAAACGGCTCTTTCAGCAGCGTCTTTAGCTTCTTCCACTGCAGCGCGCAGCCGCCCTTACCGTAGGCCCAGTACTGGAGATCCGGGACGGCTTTGCGATCCTCGTCGCTCGCGCCCGGCCACCCCCATGGCTTGAAGAAGGTCTCCGCGAGCCAGCGCTGATACGCTTGGGTTGCCGACTCATCCTGGTGCAGTACGGCGATTGCCGCGGCGGTGCGGGGCAGAAGTGGTTCGCGCCGCAGTTGTTGCCCTGAGCGCCCGTGGAGGGCCAGCATGGTCTCGAACTTCAAGGCGACGCGCCGGTTCACATCGAACGGCGCACTCTGCGGCGCCGCGCCCCGGGGCCAGTGCTCAAGCCGGAGCTGGAGGCGCCGCGCATCGAGGTAGCAGCCATACAGCTCCTGGCCGGCTACGCACGCCTCGCGCGCGGCGGCATAGGCGTGGGTAGCCATCGCCTTGGTTCCGCCCGTGTAGTTCATCAACACGAGCCCGGTTGCGAAGCCGCGCACCCGCTCGGCGACCTTCGTCGCCACGTCGCGCGCGTCCGACTCGTCAACTTCGAGCGTCTCCAGGGCTGCGAACGGCACGCGCGCCGCTGTGTGAACCGCACGGGCCTGCGCATCAAGCTCCTTGCCCTCCCCAAGGCGACCGTCGAGCACGCGTTGCAGCGCGTCTTTGGCCGCTTGAGTGCCCTTCAGGTCTCCTCGGTCTGGCGAATAGACCAGAATGAGCGTCGTTTGCTTGCCTGAGAGCAGCTTCGCCACGACATAGTTCGGTAATGGGTTATCGCCGACCAGCAAGAAGAGGAGGTTGGCCTTGTTGTCGGCCCGGGTGCGCAGTGTATCAAGATCCATGTGGCCTCCCAAGAGAGCTTGCAGCTGTCGGTTCGATTGTCGCACCTGCGGAGCCGATCAGGCATCAGTCCTGGACCGATCTCGACGCGCACGGGCGCCGAGACGGCGCTCGTAGAGGCCGGGCACCGCCACAAACCCGATCAGCCAGAGCAGCCCGAGGGCGGCAAAGATAAGTCCGAGCCAGCCGACTATCACCGGCCAGGGGGACATCGCCCACGCCGAGCCGTAGACCTGGGCGATCAGCCCCGGCACCGCGAGGAGCAGGCCGGCGATAGTGATGAAGGTCAACAGTGTATTGGTGCGACGCTGCGCCCATGCCTCATAGTACTCCTGGAGCTGGCGCACCTCGTCGCTGATGGTGAGGTAGAGCGGACTGACGCCGAGGCCGTGCTGGAAACGCTCGTAGATACGGGCGCCCTGGGCCTTCAAGGTCACTTCGGCATACCAGTAATGATTACGAAACATCGCGAAGTCCCGCGAGAGCGCGCGGGCATCAACCAGGTTATCGTGCAAGGAGGTGCGCCTGCGCTGAAGCTCGCCGGCCAGCAGGCTGAGCCGAAGCTTCTGGTACAGCGTCAGCAGATAGAGCTGGAAATAGTCTGCTTCAACATTGTGAGCCAGCACATAGCGATTAAAGTCGTCGCTGCGGTGGGCGAGAAAGCAGACCCGATCAGGGAGAGCCAGGGCTTCCCAGCTGGCCCAGAGCGCGATACCGTGATCGGCCAGCGTCGAGCGTAACCCTTCGGGATGCGGCTCGTATGGTATGCCCGGTGTTGCTCGACGCCCGCTGGCAAGCTCGTAGAGGAGTTGCTGTTGCGGGGTAGCGAACGGCGGGTTGACCGGATAGGCCGCGGGCAGATCGAGACAGACGAAGCTGTAGAGCCGAAAACTCTCGCCGTAGACCTGGCCGTCGCTGGTGAGTGAGTAGCGCGGCACCGGCTCGCCGGCACGCAGACGCGCGGCGTACGCGGCGGGTGTGTGTACGACGAGGCGAGGGCTTGCCGCAGTAAGCCCCTGAAGCAGGTAGTCCACCAGATCGCGCCCCGTCAGCTCCGTCGCATCGGCGCGGAGGCGCCAGACCGGCAACGGTCGCCCGACCGTCGGTGAAAACACCGGCCGCGCGAGTTCGAGCAGGGTAAGCTGCTGTTCGATCGTCGCCGGGGTGTCGGCGAGCCGGATCTTGAGCACGAGAAAGCCGACCCGTTGCGGGAAGAGGTACAGATCGATCCAGCACACGGTGGCTGCGACGCTTGAGTGTTGCGGCTGACCGTTGGCGCCGCTCCGCGTGAGCGTGATCTGCAGATCGCACAGTGGTGCAAGCTCGGCTGGATCAAGCGTAAGATGGAGCACCCCGTCTGACGCCACACGCGCAGCAAGCGAGGCGGCACTCCGGCTCGTCAACTCGTCAAGCTGGCTCTGCTGGCGGACGAGCTCGGCAGCGCGGAGGGAACTGGTCTCGGGAAAGAGCAACTCGCGAACGTACGGAAGAAAAAAGTACGTATCGTCGAGGGCCCGGATCATCCTGGCCGGTTCAAGGCGGCTCCACCACGGGCGCCACCGCGTGGCCAGGGCACGCAGTCGCTCGACCCGGCTCGTCTCGGCAAGGTCGTGGGTGAATGGGTAGACAAGGAGCGTGTAATCGTCAGTAAGATCCGTGCTCACGCCGCATGGTCACTTTCGTCGGCTACAGGGCGTCAAACGCAGCGCACCGTTTCCAAACACGCACGCTTTGCCGAGGTGGGTCTGGGTACCGATCAGCAGCAGCGCGCGCAAATGATCGGGCACACCCCGGAGCACGGCACTGCCAATCAGTCCGCCATACTCCATGGCGTGGGTAGCGCCCCCGTGACGTGAGGGACGGGAGCGATCCTCCCAGCGCTGGCCCTCCGGCTCAACCTTGACGGAGCGGGCCTGTGCGATCAGCGCTTCGTAATCCACCTCCCAGGCGCCATCGTCGTGAAACGTAGCGAGGGCAGTGATCCGCCAGCAGAGCGCCTGCACAATCGCGGGGAGATCGAAGCTGTCCAGCAGGCGGCCCTGGTGTTTGAGGCGGAGCGGTGTGACGAAGCTCAGGCGCAGATCGGGCGGAAGGGCTGCCGCCTGAGCGGCGACGATCGCACCATCAATGATGGGCCATCCCGTGTCACGGGTAAAGGCCCGTCCGTCCTGAAAGATGACCGGGCCGGTGACACCCCAGGGCTCAAGGGCCTCGACGCGTTCGAGCCGTGTGCGGGCATTGTCACGGCCCAGGCCGCCACGGGCAAAGCGCTCGAAGGCGAGGATGAAGAACGGCAGCCACTGGATGCTCCGGCCGATCAGGACAAGCTCGAGATCCAGGGTGCTGCCGGCCGGATAGTACGTGCGCGGGTCAACGAGAGGCGTGATCACGAAAGGTCGCGGAATGTCCCGCAGGTCGTGGAGCGGATACTGCCCGGGGGGGCGCGGAGTCTCAAAAATCCAGCGGTAGGGACAGATCGCCTCGACCCGACACTGGTCGGAACGTCGCCAGCAAGGCTGCGGGCACGATGACTCCTGGAAGGCGTAGCCAAAGCCGCCACGCAGCAGTGGTCCCTTCAGGGCTGGTAAAGCCGCGTCTTCGAGCAGACGCAGCGTGAGGCGGCAGCGAAAAAGGGCTGGTGGTTCAGCAAGCATGCTTGAAGCGATTTGTCAGGCAGAGTAAATATACTGTGAAATTGGCCGTTGATTATAGCCTAAACGTTGTCCGCTAGCCACTTCGCCTATTCTACTTCGCCGAACTGTGGCTTCTCCAGGCGTACTCCCCTTTAGGAGCGGACAGAACATATGGGTGCCGACGGACGTTATGGCGTTGGGATGCGCTGGTTGGTCCTCACCCCCGGCCCCGCTCCAGCGAAGCTGGAGCGAGGAGACTAGAGCCGTGCACGGGGGCGTTCCAGTGCGGTACAAGCCACATTGGCTCGGATGTTCTGTCCGCTCCTAAACGGCATCCAGCTCAGGGGCGGCTTTTGTGTTGCTTTACACTATAGCAAAATCAGATTGTTTTTGGTGCATGGAAATGGTTGCGAAAGACTGACATTCTGTTAGGTACCCCTGCCGCGCCATGGCAGCCTCAGCCCAACGCCAGGCCCACGCGCGCCCGCGTCGGCCGGTCGCGGTCGATGAGGCGCGTCGCCCTCCCGCGGGCGCCGCCCCGCCCATCCGCGGTCGCCGGCACGCCCCATCGCCCCCGACCGCCACGGGGGCGTTACCCGCTGGGGGACGTTGCCCCCCCGGGCGATGGCGTAGAGACGGCCCGGCGGGCCGTCTCTACGGCGGCCCCGGGGACGCCGCCCCCGCCCCACGACCGCAC